>CBCTCU010000005.1:0-109270 GCA_965145485.1 uncultured Eubacteriales bacterium
CACCATCACGCAGGAGTGGCCGGACAACGCCAGCAGCACCATCACGCAGGAGTGGCCGGACAACGCCAGCAGCACCATCACGCAGGAGTGGGCGATACTGCGCCCATGGGAGGAGCTGAGCATCAGCGAGCAATACACAACCCTGCACTGGGAGCAAGCCACCTACAACACGGCGGCCAAACCGGTGCCCGACGCCGAGCTGGGCCCTTACCTCACCACGCAAACCCTGACCGGCTGGGATCCCATCACCGATGAGGAGCATTCCATCCGCGGCGAGGTCTACCGTGTGGCGGGTATTTCCCCCGCCTGCGCGGTGGCGGTCCGCCTGGGGGATGGGGAGGAGTACTACCTTTACCGCAACAGCGGCTACCGCCCCGATACCCTCGGGCAGATGATCGACGACCTGAGCCTGGAAGAGAATCTGGTCACCGGCTCGGTCTGGTACACCTATCAAAAGCCGGACGGCGCCATGGCTACGGTGGAATTTGTCGATTTGCCGACACAAACGGTATGGGAAATGCTGCTGAACGACCGCAACGCCCGCAATGTCGAAAATTTCGACAGCATGTTTTTCCATGACATCATGAGCATCAGCATCAGCATCCCCGTGCTGGGCTATGAGAATATCTCGTTGTCGGTCACCCAGGAGGGGTACCTGACGACCAATATTCTCGATACCGGCAAGGCCTTTTACCTCGGCCAGGACACGGTACAATCCTTTGTCACCCAGGTGATCGAGCACTGCGAGGGATATGAAATCGTGCATGGCGGCGATACGCACGACGACACCATCCCCGAAACCGACGCCGGCAATACCGCCGCGAGCCAGGCGGTTGCCTCTCGCACCGGCGTCAAGCCATAAGGCGCAGATTACGCCTGCCCGCATAGAATGGGGGGAGGTGGTTTGAATGAATCTGTACGACGGAAAAATCCGTGTCAGCCAGGTACTCGCCCATCCGAAAGCCAGGCAGCTTTTGAGCAGGGAATTTCCCGATCTGATGAATTCCCCCCTGCTTGGCATGGCCGGCCACATGACGCTCAACCAGGTGCTGGCCATGGCGCGAGGAAAAATTGACGATAACAAAATACAGCGGCTGCTTGGCGAGCTCAGGGGCCTTTAACCGGCCCAGCCCCCACCCTCCCCTTTCGCCGCATGCGCACGGCGCCTGTCTTGGTCCGACCGGCACGCCGCTAAAGCCGAAATCAAACAGCGCCCGTTCCCCTGCCTGCATCTGGGGGAATGGGTGCTGTTTTTAACGCCGGGCGTAAAGTGCAGTCGCCAGGGCGCACGGTTGGCCCCGCCCGAGGGGCAAACTGCCACACGCCGAAGCTCCGGCGTGATGTTCTCCTACAAAATACCGATCGGCTGTGTTTTGGCGGGGATTCACAGCATATCACGACGCATCCGGCCTAAGCCGCATAACATCCTCGCCAGACGGGGTCATTTCAAGAAGCCGTGGACAATTTCCGCCTCTGCCTCTTCCTGCGAAAGGCCCAGGGTCATCAGCTTGGTAATCTGCTCGCCGGCAATTTTTCCGATGGCGGCCTCGTGAATGAGGGAGGCGTCCACGTGGTTGGCGTTGATCTCCGGCACGGCCTTGACGTTGGCCTGCTCCATGATGATAGCGTCGCATTCGGAGTGCCCGGCGCAGGGGCTGTTGCCGTCGATGCGGGAATAAAAGGTCTGCTGCGAATTTCCCTTTGCCACCGAGCGGGACATCACGTTGGCGCTGCAGCCGATTCCATTGAGGTCGACCTCAAATTTCGTGGTGGCATGCTGGTTCCCGCTGGTCATCAGCTTTTCCTTGATGACGAGCTGGGCGCGGTCGCCCAGGTCGCCGCGGGTTACCCGCTCGGTCGAGTCGATCCCCTCGATCTGCACCGTTTCCATCTCGAGGTAGCTGTCTTCCTCAAGGTGGACGACCGTTACGGGGTTGAGTACCCGCTCGCCGCTGCCGTTGCCCTCGCCGTAATGCTTTTCCACATACCGCACGCGGGCGCCCTTGCCCACATGAAAGGTGTGGATGCCGTCATGCTGCGACAGATGGGTGCCGTCGTTGTGAATCCCGCAGCCCGCCACGATGTCCACGTCGGCCCCCTCGCCGATGTAAAAGTCGTTGTATACCAGATCGGTAAAGCCGCTTTGGTCGACCACGACCGGGATGTGCACAACCTCCCCTTTGGTTTGGGGCTTGACGATAATATCGATGCCCGACCCAAGCTCCTTGGGCCGTATTTCGACGTTAGGCGTGCTCTGCCGCCCGATGCTCTGGCCGTCGACCCGGATATTGAACGCGCCCGTTGGCGCGCCCTGCAAGTCGGCAATGACGCCCAGCATGCTTTGCAGCGATGGCGAGACGGCCGCGGCCGCCGGTTGTTTGCATTGCTCCTTCATTGGCGTTTCCCCCTTGCTTGATAGAACTGGCAGGCGCCGGAATCGCACAAAAGCTCCGGCAGGATCTGCTCTTTATCCCCCGATTCGGCGATTTCGCCGCCCGAGATGACGACGATGCGGTCGGCGATATCCAGGATCCTTTCCTGGTGGGAAATGATGATGACCGCGCCGTGCTTTTCTTCCCTGATCTGCTCAAACACGCGGATGAGGTTGTGAAAGCTCCAAAGGTCGATGCCGGCCTCCGGCTCGTCAAAAATCGACAGCGCCACCCCCCTGGCCCGCAGCATGGCGATCTCGATGCGTTTGAGCTCCCCGCCCGACAGGCTGGCGTTGATTTCGCGGTTCAGGTAGTCGGCGGCGCACAGCCCCACCTCCGAGAGGTAGGCGCAAAGCTGGCGGGTGCTCATTTCCTTTTTTTTGGTCGCAAGCCGAAGCAGGTCCTGAACGGTCAGCCCCTTGAAGCGCACCGGCTGCTGAAAGGCGAACCCGATGCCCAGCCGCGCCCGCTCGTGAATGTCCAGCCCGGTGATATCCTGACCCTGAAAAAGGATTCGGCCCTGCGTCGGCTTGAGGATGCCCATAATCACCTTGGCCAGCGTCGATTTGCCTCCGCCGTTGGGGCCGGTGAGGACGACAAAGCTGTCCTTCTCCACCGTTAAATTGATGTTTTTTAAAATTTCCTTTTGGGAGTGCTCCTCCTCATTGGTCACCGAGAAGGATATGTTTTGCAGCTCTAGCATGGCTGTTCCGTCCTTTCTATGTTACTTGCCAGAAAGCAGGGCCCCTGCCTGGACGAGCACTGGCAGGGCAGGGCGCTGATGGGCAAAAGGTCTTTCATCCGGTGCATAAATTGCAGCAGGGTGTTTTTCTCTTTCTCGCTCAGGGAGCACAGAAAGCGGCACATCTCCTGCGCGGCCTCCCGGTACCGCCCCGCCTGCTCCTGGCGTACCTGCCGGCCCGTCTCGGTCAGCCGGAAGTATTTTTCCTTTTTGTTGCGCGGGCTCTGGTATTGCTCGATCAGCCCTTTGGCGAGCAGCTTGCCGGTCATCTGGGTCACGGCGCTGCGGGTGACGTTCGACCGGGCGGACAGCATGCTGACGTTGGAATCGGGGTACTCGTCGATTTTGTCCAACAGGCTGATTTCGGCCGAATACAGCACCTGCCCCGAAAATTCCCTCGGCGTCTTTTGCTCGGCCGCGATGGCGGCCATCATATCAAAAAATTGACGGGAAAACTCGCATTGCATGGCGGCGGCTCCTAAAGTGCGCCCTCTAGGGCGCACGGTGTTGTATTTTCCTTTGGCTCTATTATAAACCGGTTGTATCCCGATGTCAAGTATTATTTAGCAGCTAAACAATGTGAACCATCGCGCAGGCTTGACACGCTACCCGTCCGCGCAATGGGCATTCGTATTTTTCTGCCATTGAACTCTTTGTATGGAGCACCTTGCCCCTTGCCGGATGCGAATGCATTGTATCGGTTTGCTCCTCTGGATGAGCCGGCGGTGAATGTCCCCCATCGTACAAAAGCAGGGCAGTATCAACTGCCCTGCTTTGGACCGCCTACGAGAAGGACCAGAGCGGCGGATTCCATCCTCGGCTTTTGTGACTTTAAGCATGGTCTTATCCGGCCGTATCGACGCATCCCTTTTGAACCGAATCCCCTGTGTTTTAGAATGGGATGGAGCCGTTGCCAAAATTTCGACGCCTCCCGCCACAGGCATACCCTGTCGCATCCGGTTGCTCTACCGGGGCCGGCCTGCACGCCCGCCACCCGACGCGATGGTGTGAAGACCGGTTTTTCACCATACATGGCTATCCCTCAAAAGATGAGATGAATAGTATCTACGACAGCCTTTTTTGATCCATCGACGGATGCCAACCAATAAAATAGTACACACATGGTTTTCCCCTCCGTAGATTCAAAAATACAGCTTCGTCCGCGGCTCAATGCCTAGGCCATGGCCGGCTTTCTATAGCCCTGCGTCGCAAATCCTTTGCGATATCACCAGTTCCATGTAGATTGAATGATTCGAGCAGCCTCCTCTTCTGTAATAACTTGAATTCCCGGCGTCCAATTCCCATCGCCACGAAATACGGTGGATACCGTCCAGTTTTCCGCCGCCACAATATATAACGAAGTAACCCCCTCACCGCCCGCTTCAAATGAATTCTCCGTGCATTGCTTTATCGCAATATCATACTCCCGCTCGCTGGTAGTCACACCGAATGCAGAACTTATTTCTATCTTTCTGCGGCCATATTCTACGGTTTTGTCCTCACTCAGGATGGGGTCAGAGTCATCGATTTCAAGCACTTCCCCCTGGAAGAAATCCATCAACTCCGCTATACTCTCATCCATATGGTTCTCCTCATCTTCACACACTTGCTGTGAAAATATATGTTTCAGGGCGTCCTCATCCTTTTCAAGCACAGCGGTAATGATCTGCCCAAGCGTTTCTGTGGCAATGGCCTTATCATCTTTCGGAATCCAATTAGTCCCCGGCACGATACAGGAGGTTAAAAAAATTAAGGATACAATCAACAAAACACACTTGATCTTCAAGGCTGTTCCTTCCTTTCGGCTTTTCATACCGTATAACCGCTTTCCTGATCGGGATCGTGTTTTCATGCTATAAACGAATCACTACGAAACATGAGCTATCCAGAAATGACAGACGCGGGTCATCTTGATATTTACCTTCTATGAGTAAAAAAGGCTCCATTTCACTGTACTCTGGTCTTTGTGACTTCGAGGATCGTCCGTTCCGGCAAGTAGAACAAGGTATCTGCACTCATATCTTGAATACAGACTGTTTGTTTTGGCTTGGATAGAACGGTTGTGAATTCTTCCAGTTCTTCACCAAAGGTATAGAAGATTCCCATATTCTCAAATTCATCCACCAGTGTTTTCATACACGCCAGCCACCATTCCGCATCGAATCGTTGCCAGCGTTTTCGATATGCTGCGTTAATAAAGTGCGCATTTGCCACCTCTTCTCTTTGAGCGTCGGACATGGAAGTGTTGATTTGAAGCTCTTCCATATACTGCTGCAAAGATTTTGGTGGAGCATATACTATCCCATGCCTTCCAAAGCAGCATAAATTTCGGCGTAATAGATTCTCAGAGCCTATTTCCATCAAAGAAAGATTCCCTTGCTGCACCATCGGTTTTACCACCGTGACATGATGCCACTGGAGCGCTTTTCCCAGACGCTCTACATCAATATTGGATTCCCAAGCCAAGTAAACTACGCACATTTCTGTCACGCTCCTGCTATACAAATTGTACTGCTTGATAATCCTTTTTATTTTAGACCCTTCCTATCGCTGCCGACCATATTTTTGCCGCGGGCCCGCTGGCATCCTGTCCGCGCCGTGCTTAGGATCGCTGCCGTCCGGAAAAATGGATGCCCCGCTTCCATATCCTTCCCCTATGGAGACTGCACACGCGGCCTGCAAAAAGCAGGCTTATCCCTCCAAGGAATACAGGGTTTGGTTCACACAAACCGTCCGATCGTCGACCCAATAGGCGGTTAAGGGTACATCCTGCTCAACCCTGGTGATATACTGCGGCACAGGGGTGCACTCAAAGATGCCGAGGTTGATAACCTTGTTCTCCGTAATCTCAATGTCTTGTTCGCCGGCGTAGGCGCCCCCAACCCGTTCGCTGATGAGCAAGGTATGGCTCTGGTCCGGCGACGCGATTTGCATCACAGCCTTGTCGCGGTAGGTGGGCGCATAGATCACCATTCCAACGACGATCGCACACACCATCACGGCCAAAGGGGAAAACTGAACGATTGTCAAGCCGGGTACCATGGCCCTCGCTATGCTTTTTTTGCTGTGCCGAACGAGGTTGACAAAACACACCGCGAGAGAGGAGAGAAAAACAGCCGCAATGCAGAGGATGGCAATGACCGTATTTTTAACCGATTGCTCCAGCATAAACACGCAAAAAGTTTGCAGTGGAAAAATCACGCACATGTAGAGAATCTCAACCACAATCGAGCGCGACATTGCCAGCAGAAATACATGCGCCGCAATGAAAAATAAAAATATACACACATATGGGATTCCGGGCTTGAGCGCTATGGCATACGTGTTACGGACAATCCAGAATGCGATGGAAACGCCGCCAAGCAGTAACGTCAGCAGGATACCCAATGTGGAATAGATGCGGTTCGCAACCAGGCTTTTGTTCATATCCTCGCCTCACGTTTCGTACAATATTTTATAAACGAAGAAAATATCAATTCCGTATGGAGTTCCCGACAGAGACTGGCCAAGCTGCTCTCATCGTCTTTATTGGACCATTCGCCCGTTTGTACCGTCTCGATGTTGGAAAACCCCAATCGATCAAAAATCCCCAAACTATCCCAGAAAACCGTGGGATATCTCTTCTTTATAATCTCCCGCGCTGTTTGGGGCATTTTATAATAGTTTTCTTGCGTGACAAAACCATAATCAAATACAAAGAGTCCGCCGGGTTTCAACACTCGGTATATTTCCTTTAGAGCTTTATCGCGATCCCCTTCTATATGGCTAATCGCCCCACTTCCAGAAACCACGTCCAAACAATTGTCATAAAAAGGCATATCGCAGACATCCAGCGCTGCATATTCCACATTCGGAGGCGGACTGTCCATGGAATGAAAAAGCTGATACCACTCTTTTACTACCGTAGGGCATAAATCGCTCAGCATTATATGAGCACGGTAATTTTGCATCAATACCGCTGGCAAAAAGCCGCCGCCCGGCCCCGCGCATATTTCCAGTATGAGCCCGCCATGAGCAACGATTTTTTCTGCGACCGCTTGATTGCGCTTCCATCCGCCGCGCTCTACATCCTCCCTCCAGCGATAGTAAATCCATTTTTCTTGAATCAGCCTTGCAGCATATTCAAGATTATATTCCCGTTCCTGTTGCGGAACAAAATAGGGAAAATCGTGCATTTCATATTTTCTATCAAAAAATTTTTCAAACAAAGCAGACCCTCCTTTTTCCTGTAATCTCTACTAGGATCATATTGTATAACACACGAAAATGCCACTGCCCATTACATGCGCTTTGATTTTTTGACCGGATAAAATTCCTTTAGTAAATCGATATAATCCTGACATTTCTCTACGGTTGGTTTCCAAAACTCAAAGATGACCCCGCCACATTTCTCAATGAGTCTATCATCCATGACATAGGTCTTTTTCATCCGGCAATTTTCTTTTTTAGGATTACAACTGCAATTGCCATTTGGGCCAACAAACGCTTCCTTAATATGCTCCGGGGCATTTTCGATATATTCCGTGTGTTTGTCGACATTATTTAAAAACAACCTTAAAATAATGCTGTCTTCTCGGATATAAATCCGCGCGCTAACCTTTTTGGTTTTCACACCTGTTTTTGCATAAACGATCATGAATTTACCCCAGCAATAGCCATCGCCAATACCACCGCCGAAGTCATAACCTAACTCCTTGATTTTATCATCAAAATCAAGAATAAATGCCTTGTCGGGTTCTGATATAATATGGAATCTGTTTTCTGATAATAAATCTTTCATGCCTTTTTGCTCGCCTGTGCCTTCCAAATCTTCCATTGCCTCTTTGAGCGTTTTTCCCGCTTGCATGTTTAACCAGCTTTGAAAGTCCCAACCGGACAAATCTTTCTCCACTCTCTCTTCAAAAAACTTACGATAGGTAGATATGGGAACCGACTTGCCTATTTCAATGACAGAATCTTCGTTAAGAATGGCTGATTTCATATAACCTCTCCTCCGAATTATATTTTTATTTAAAGAAATATTATATCATACTCTAACGAAAATATTGAATTCCTTCTTTGATGCTGAATCTGCATATCCAGCATATGCCAACCACATCCCCCAAAGCATTTTTCGACGGTAGGTATTGGTAATTTTATGGTTCTATAACAACCATAGCTCGGGCAGAGTTCTATCAGAAGGAATTACCGTATTACAAATGGTCGCTTCCTGATTTATACTGTGTTGTATCAATATTACTATAAAGAATACTATAATTCAATATTTTTAATAAGTTTTTTAAATTGGCCAGAGCAAGATATAAAGACCAGAATGATTAACTCGATGCATCGCAGTTGGTAGCGCAGCGCAGGCGGAATGCCCGCGTTTACAAGGGCATAGCCGATGCCAGCGTTAATTTTTGCGCAGAGGAGGAGCGACGGCGTGAGCGAGCCGATGACATTTCAAAAAGAAAAAAGAAAAGTCGCCGCGAACGATACATAGTCCGCGACGACTGTGTAAAGGTGATACAAAAAAGATCGGCTTGGGAAATCAGTGTAGGGACTTGAACTTTCGCAATAGGCAACCGAAATTTTCTTATCCCTCTCTATCTTAATCCGATGCCTAAAAGCACATCGTTTGTGGAGACGCTATTTTGTTGATATACAAGATTGTTTAAATCAAACGGCAATGAGGTTTTATTGTCAAGTTTTATCAATTGATAATTGATTTTTAATTTCTCAGTATTTTGAATTATAGATTGACGAATCGACGGTTTTTTAATGTTTTCCGCGTTTTGGATAATACAACTCAACGTACCAAACTCCGTAAGCAACTGTGCAGCCGTAATTGGACCAACCTTATCAGCTCCTTTTATATTATCCGAAGTGTCTCCTGTAAGTGACTTGAAATCCGGATATTGCGATGGAATTATATGTAATTTGTTTTGAATGTATGCAGGATCACAGACAATCGTTTTGTCGCCCCGGTAACGTAATACCGAAACATTGTCGGTGATCAGTTGAAAAAAATCACTATCAAAGGATACAATTACAATTTGCATCTTTTCGCCATAGGTCAAGGCATAGCTTGCAATCATGTCATCCGCTTCGCAATCTGTAGTTTCAGTATGAGCAATACCAAGAAAATCAAGCGCGCTATATACATACGGCATTTGCGAAAACGGCGTTTCTTCATCTGCTGTTTGACTGTAATCTGGCCGGTTGGCCTTATAATCTGCATCGAACAACATACGCTCGTTGGTGTGTTCGCCGTCAAAAAGTACAACAATATGAGTAGGTATAGTCCTTCGAATTATTTTAAGCAGAGCTCCTGTAAAACCAAGTACGCCCTGTATCGCTTTTCCATCCTTATTGACAATACGCGACGGCATACCAAAAAACATTTGAAACAACAGGTTGCTTCCATCAACAATAAGAAGTTTATTCATCCTATTTTCCCCACAACAGTAAAACATAGAGTAATTTTATTTTTATTATATCATACAAATCGAAAGAAGTCGACCACTTTACAGCAATCGACTTCTTTCGACAATCTATCTGGTCGGGATGACAGGACTCGAACCTGCGGCATCCTGCTCCCAAAGCAGGCGCGCTACCAAACTGCGCTACATCCCGATATAACCGGCAGAATGGGTGAAACATCCCCGGCCAGTGTTTAGTATTATACGTTACGCCAGCGCGTTTGTCAATCGCATGGCGGGCCTTTGCGCCAAAAACATTTTATGAGCTATGCCCTTCCACCGTCTTTATGTCGAGGACATTGTTGCCGTCAAAGCGAACCGCATTGCGCTGGATGCCTTTTCCAGCCTTCCTGAATTGTCTATCGTGAGTGTACACAAAAATTTTCACGCCAATACGGCAAATTTCTATGCCTTAGAAGCCATCTTTTGGTAGTATTTTAGCTGCATTTTTGTTATAATCCAAGTTGAGACCTTAAATGTCTTGGTACTAGTTTGCTGCCTTTTCCGGGAAATCCCGGCCGGCCTTCGGGCCCTGACGCCGCATCGATCGCGTTGGGCAGCAGGAAGATCCAAATTTATAGGAGGTTGCTACATGAGCGGAAAAAAATATGTCTATCTGTTCTCGGAAGGCGACGAGACCATGCGGGAACTGCTGGGCGGCAAAGGTGCGAACCTTGCCCAGATGGTCAAGCTCGGCATGCCGGTGCCCCAGGGCTTCACGGTGACCACCGAGGCCTGCACCCGGTATTATGAGGACGGCCGTAAAATCGCCCCCGAAATCGAGGCGGAGATCTACGAATACCTCGCCAAGGTCGAAGAGGTCAACGGCAAGAAATTCGGCGATCCGGACAAGCCCCTGCTCGTTTCGGTGCGTTCGGGCGCGCGCGCTTCCATGCCCGGCATGATGGACACCATCCTCAACCTCGGCCTTAACGACGAGGTTGCCGCCGGCCTGATCAAGGGCAATCCCGACCCCAAATTTGAGCGCTTTGTTTATGATTCCTATCGCCGCTTCATCCAGATGTTCTCCGACGTCGTCATGGAGATCTCCAAGAAAAAGTTCGAGGTCATCATCGACGAGCTCAAGGAAAAGAAGGGCGTGAAGGACGATATCGAGCTCGACGCCGCCGATATGAAAGAGCTTGTTAAGCTCTTCAAGGCCTATTATAAAGAGCAGAAGGGGGAGGACTTCCCCTCCGACCCGAAGGTTCAGATGATGGAGTCGGTCAAGGCCGTGTTCCGCTCCTGGGACAACCCCCGCGCCAACGTCTATCGCCGCATGAACGACATTCCTTACAGCTGGGGCACCGCGGTCAACGTGCAGCCCATGGTGTTTGGTAACCTCAATGAGAACTCGGGCACCGGCGTCGCCTTCACCCGCGACCCCGCCACCGGCGAAAAGGCCCTCTTCGGCGAGTACCTGATCAACGCGCAGGGCGAGGATGTGGTTGCCGGCGTGCGCACCCCCTCCCCCATCGCCAAGCTCAAAGAAGATATGCCCGAGGTATACGAGCAGTTTGCCACCATCGCCAACAAGCTCGAGACCCACTATCGCGATATGCAGGATATGGAGTTCACCATCGAAAACGGCAAGCTCTATATGCTCCAGACCCGTAACGGCAAGCGCACCGCCGCCGCCGCCCTCAAGATCGCCGTCGACCTCGTGGACGAGGGCATGATCACCGAGGACGAGGCTGTCATGCGCGTCGAGCCCAAGCAGCTTGACGCTCTGCTGCACCCGCAGTTTGACGCTAAGGCGCTCAAGGCTGCCGAGGTCATCGGCAAGGGCCTTGCCGCATCCCCCGGCGCTGCCTGCGGCCGCGTCGTCTTTACCGCGGAGGACGCCAAAGAGTGGGCTGACCGCGGCGAGAAGGTCGTTCTGGTCCGCCTCGAGACCTCCCCGGAGGACATTGAGGGTATGGCGGCTGCACAGGGCATCCTGACCGTGCGCGGCGGCATGACCTCTCACGCGGCGGTTGTGGCCCGCGGCATGGGCGCCTGCTGCGTCTCCGGCTGCGGCGACATCAAGATGTTTGAGAGTGAGAAATACTTCACCCTCGGCGGCAAAAAGATCTGCGAGGGCGACTATATCTCCATCGACGGCTCGACCGGTAACATCTACGGCGAGGCCGTTCCCACCGTCGAGGCCACCATTTCGGGCAATTTCGGCCGCTTTATGGCCTGGGCCGACGCCAAGCGCACCCTGAAGGTCCGCACCAATGCCGATACCCCGCGCGACGCCAAGCAGGCCATCCAGTTCGGCGCCGAGGGCATTGGCCTGTGCCGCACCGAGCACATGTTCTTTGAGGGCGACCGCATCAAGGCCGTACGCGAGATGATCGTGGCCAAGGACGTCGAGGCCCGTAAGAAGGCTCTGGCGAAGATCCTGCCCTATCAGCAGGGCGACTTCGAGGCCCTTTACGAGGTCATGGACGGGCTGCCCGTCACCATTCGTTTCCTGGATCCCCCTCTCCACGAGTTCCTCCCCACCAAGGAAGAGGATATCGCAGAGATCGCTGGCGAGCTGAATATTACGGTCGATGAGCTCAAGCAGGTCATTGCTTCCCTGCACGAGTTTAACCCGATGATGGGCCACCGTGGCTGCCGCCTGGCTGTTTCTTATCCGGAAATTGCCGAGATGCAGACCACCGCTGTCATCAACGCCGCCATCAATGTCACCAAGAAGACCGGCAAAAAGGTGGTTCCCGAGATCATGATTCCCCTCGTGGGCGAGCTCAAGGAGCTGCAATTTGTCAAGAAGACGGTCACCGAAACGGCCGACCGCCTGATTAAGGAAGCCGGCATCGATATGCCCTATCACGTCGGCACCATGATCGAGATTCCGCGCGCCGCTCTGACCGCCGATGAGATCGCCAAGGAGGCTGAATTCTTCAGCTTCGGCACCAACGACCTCACCCAGATGACCTTCGGTTTCAGCCGCGACGACGCTGGCAAATTCCTCGATGCTTACTATGACAACAAGATTTACGAGTCCGATCCCTTTGCCAAGCTGGATCAGGATGGCGTCGGCAGGCTGATTAAGATGGCCGCTGAATTGGGCCGCAAGACCCGCCCGGATATCAAGCTGGGCATCTGCGGCGAGCACGGTGGCGATCCGAGCTCGGTTGAGTTCTGCCATAACATTGGCCTCAACTATGTCTCCTGCTCGCCCTTCCGTGTGCCTATCGCTCGCCTCGCTGCTGCACAGGCCGCGATCAAATCGGGCAAATAAGGTTTGTTCGGTGTTTTTGGGCAAAGCCCACTAACAAAGCCCGAGGCAAAGTGAATAGCAAAAAGGCCCTGCAGGGTAAATCCTTGCAGGGCCTGTGTTTTAGGAAAGTCTCGTACAAAGCACATTTTCTTGAATAACGTAAACATCGGATAGAATAAGCCACCCGACATGAAGCGTTGTGCTGGGCGGCGATTGTTTTCTGAGACCGCGTTAAGGCCGTATCTCGATAAAAGAACCAAACGGCCATTTTGAAATTCCCCGCTATCCGTCTGATCCCCTCAGCTTTTAAAAAAATAACTCCCGTGTCGATTTTTTCTGACATAGGATGAATGCGTCGATGATATTCCCAAACCATTTCGTTTCACCAGCGTGAATGCGAGACTGGATAACTTTAGGAAAAAGCCCCGTACCTCTTTTCGGAGAGGTACGGGGCTTTATAAAGCGGCCTTGCATACCGAAAAATAAGGAAGGGCAGCTATCCCGCCACAGCCTGTGGCCCGGCACGGTTTAAAGCAGGGCGTTACAAGCGCGCTCCAAATGGCAGCTGCCTGCAAGACCTCTTGAAAAGCGCGAGCGCAGCTCCAACGGCCGGGCGGCTTAACGGCAGGGCAACCTATTCGGAAACCGGCACCAGCTTGGTGCGAGAGGTACAGTTGGGCGTGCCGTCATGACTGCGAAAATACACATACACATCGTCGCCATCCACATACCAGTTCGGCCCGTCGTGCCCCATTCCTCCGCCGGTGGTGGGATAGAGCACCTTTCCCAGCACATCCCAGTGGATCAGGTCTTTGGACCGGGCAAAGGTGTGGCCCCAGTCGGCCGTGTCATACGGCTGCTCGGTACTGACCTCATAGACCATATAATACCAGCCGCCGCTGTAGATGATATCCCTGCGGCCGGTCGTGCCCGCATCATACCGGCCAGGCACGGTGGGGATGACCGGGTTGTTTTCCGCCCGTGTCAGATGGAAAAGGTCGGGGCCGGTAGCGACGCAGATCTGGCAGGTCTGATAATCGAAACTGTGATAGAACAGATACCAGGTGTCGCCCTCCTTATAAAGGTCGGGCGTTCCCACGTTGGCCGCCTCGATCCCCATACCGGTATAGTCGAGGATCTTCCCCTGTTTCTCAAAATGGATGCCGTCGGTCGAGGTGGCCAGGCCGACCGCCCCACGGTTGGTCCCATCTTCGCTGGAACCCTCGTATACCAGGTAATACACCCCGTCGTCGAGCCAGACGCCGGCGAAGCTGGTCATGTTACTGTCCCAATCGCCGGGGGTGGGCTCGACCACAACGCCCCGGTCGGTGAACTTGACCCCGTCAGTCGAAACGGCCAGGCGCGTGCTCATCTTGCCGGTCGACCCGGCGCCGATATAGTAAGCCCAGATTTCATCCCCGACCTTCAGAAAGTCCGGGAAGTGCATGTGGATCGACGCCCCGATCTCAGTGTCGGCCAACTGCTCGGTCGTCTGGCCGGTAAACAGGCCGTCCAACGTCGCGGCCACCGCCGGGCTGGTGAGATCGACCGGCTCGCTTTCTTCGGGAATCCGGGATTCATCGTACTCCAGCCTTGCCCTTCGGGAATGCTCTCCTTCACGATAATACACCCAAATCTCCTCCTCATGGATCATGAAATTGGTCATATCCATTCCGTAACCGCTCTCGGTTGCAGGAAGCAGGATCCGCCCCAGGGGCGACCAGTGTAGCATGTCGGTCGAACGGGCAAAGCTGTGCGACCAGGAAGCCGTTTCATACGGCCGGTCGGAGGCGGTGGAGTAGACCATGTAATAATATCCGCCGGAATAGACGACGTCCCTCCGCCCCAAAGCGCCGCTGTCAAACCCCTTGGGCGCGGTGGTAAGCACGGGATTGTTCGAGGCCCGATCAAACAGATAGGGATCGTCCGAGCTGTAGGCGACACAAATCTGTCTGTCCGTCCCGTTATCGGCGGTATAGGTTAAATACCACACGTCGCCAGCCTTGATGATGTCCGGACAGGAAATCCCGACGGTTTCTGGATCCCGGCCGGAATAAAAGAATATCTCTCCCTCACTGGTAAAGCTTCTCCCGTCGTCTGAGGTAGCGAGGCAGATGGAATTCTGGCCCGAGGCATTAAAGGCGTCGTATGCCAGATAAAACCGGCCGTTATCGACAAACACGCTTGGATTATCCGCGCCGCCTACCGACCAGAACTCCTCGTTGGCGGGGACGACGACCCCAGCGTCGATAAACTCAATCCCATCGGAGGAGGTTGCCAGGCGGATGCCGCCGTTCCCGGGATAATAGGCATACAGGGTGTTCCCCACCCAGACCATGTCGGCGTTATACATTTGGATATCCTCGCCAATGGCCCCGGCTTCCTCATCGACAACCTCTATGGTTGCCCCCAGGAAAAGGCCGTCGAGGGTTTGAGCGATTGCGTTCCCCTCCTCGGCGGGGAAAACATCGATCAATTCGACGCTTTTCTGCAAAATCAACAGCGCGTCCGCAGCGTCAATGGCCCCGCTCTCATCCACATCGGCCATTGGTTTCAACCCATCCTCGATCACCGTCAAGTTTACCGAATGCTGCAACACCAGCAAAGCGTCGCTGGCGTCGACCTGCGCGTCGCCGTTTAGGTCGCCGTAAACCGCTTGGGCCTCCGCCACGGCGGCCGCCGGAGGACACAGTGCAGCCAGCACCACGGATAGCAGGCCGGCCAGCAGCCGCCCGGCTCTAGAATGAATTCTCATCGTTTTAACCCTCCTGTAAATCCCCTTGCCGGTGCAGGTGTTCATTGCACCGCCAGTATGACCCCGCCGTGCACCGCCTGCTCAGCGGTGGAAAGCAGGCTATTCCGCCGCAATAGGGGTCTTGCCTTTGAATGCAACCAGTACGCGGCGGGCAAGGGCCGCAAGACGCGGACCGGACCGGCTGTCATCGGCATCTTAAAACTCGACCTTCGGCGCCTGGGAGGCCTCGGCTTCGGCCTCAAAGTAGGGCTCGGCGCGGAAGCCAAACATCCCGGCGACGAGCACCGTCGGAAAGGTTTCCAGCTTGGCGTTGAGCTTCATGACCGTATCGTTATAAAACTGGCGGGTAAAGGCGATCTTATCCTCGGTTTCACGCAGCTCGTTTTGCAACTGAATAAAGTTCTGGTTGGCCTTGAGATCGGGATAAGCCTCCACCAGCAGCATCAGCCTCGATAGCATGGCGGTCAACTCGTTGGACGCCTCCATCCGTTCGGTAGGGGTGGCGGCGCTGTCAAAGCGGTTGCGCGACTCCACCACCTTTTCGAGCGTCTCGCTCTCGTGGGCGGCGTACCCTTTGACCGTCGACACCAGATTGGGTATGAGGTCAAACCTGCGCTTGAGATTGACGTCGATTTGCGCCCAGGCGTTTTTGACCCGCGCGCGAAGGTTGACCAGCCGGTTGTACGTGATCACCAGCCACAGTATCACCACGACGGCGATACCTATGAGAACATAGCCCCAAATTGGCATATCGTATCCCTCCTTGCAATGATCTTGCAATCCTGACCGGACTGCAATTCCTCCCTAAACCCTTGTCGGCCAAAGCGGCTTTCCAAGGCGGGTGTCAGCCATCCCCGCGCAATCCCGGCCGCACCCGACCAGGCGGCAAAAGGCAGGGCGGCCAATCCGGCCGGCTCATTTGCCAAACCACCATGCGCCCACTCATATCAGCAGGCCGCACACAATACCGAGAAGCACCCCGGCCGCGACCTCCACCGGCGTGTGCCCTAAAATGATGCGCAGGCGATCCTGATTGATCTTATGGGTCTCGTCAAACTCATCCAGCAGTTGATTAATCCGGATTGCTTGAAGGCCAACCGATTTTCGAACATTGGCCGCGTCGTACATGATGACAAAGGAAAATACCGCGCATATGGCGAAAGGGACCGACGTAAAGCCCTCCAGCAAGCCCACCCGGGTCGATAGGGCCACAACCAGCGCGGTGTGAGAGCTGGGCATACCGCCCGAGGTCGCCATGGTGGCCAGGCGCAGCTTTTTTGTTTTAACGCAGGCGATGACCGTCTTGATCCCCTGCGCGAGAAACCAGGCCACAACGGCCGCAATCAGTGCTTCCAAAATCAACAACCATACCCTTTCTCATAACGCATGCAGCCGGGGCACAGCCCCGCTGGCAGACCGAGGCAAGCCCTAAAACCGGCCGCTGCCTCCCCCGCCGCCGAAACCGCCGCCGCCACCGCCGGAAAAGCCTCCTCCGCTTCCCCTCGCGCTGGCCGATACGGTCGAGCGCGAGGCGGTCACCGTATGGGCGATGCTGTCCCCCACCGCCGAGGATACCATCTCGGCCATGGCAAAATGGCGCACCAGCATGTGGGTAACAAGGATATCGCCGGCCGAAATACGGGACGGATCGCTCAGGGCGGGTATATTCACCTTCAACTGGCGAATGACCGTCTTTGCAACCCCCAGGGTAACGGCATACACCAGGTAGTGTTCCCAAATGGCAAGGGACTGCTGCGACGCCTCTTTCATGTTACTGAAATCGACCAGGTATTTTCGGAAGGCCATCCATTCATGGTACTTCTGCCTTCCATACCGCGAGCGCCGCTTGATACATAAGGGATAAACGATCAGCGGCAGGGCCGCGAGCAGGAGCAGGGGCTTCCCGCCGACCCATTCGATCCGGCCGGAGGAATTCCAAAACAGCGAGATCACCCCGACCGCCAACAGGCCGATGCCCAGAAAGATCGAGGCCAGTTTCAAGCCCTTGACCCCGTCGTCAAAATAATCCCGCCCGGCGGTAGCCCCCAGTACCTGGGACTGCCAAGCCTTATAATGATCCAGAAAGCTCTGCGCCGACGATGATGATTTGCTCAATGCCTTGAGATCGCCCATAAACAGCGCGACCCCATTGCCGCACTCGCCCAACAGCCAGTCAAGAAGGTATCGCTCGTGCTGGGCCAAATCCTGCCGCGGCTTATCGGTAGCGGTGATCACCAGCTCGCCCTTGCCGCACTTGCGCTCAAGCCCGTAACGGGCTACGTAAGCCGCGGCCTCCTCAATGATCAGGTATTCCCGACGGGCCAGATCCATCAGCGTCGCGGTGATGTCGTCGGGCGTAAGCTTTTTATAGCGGATGAGCACCGCCGCTTCGGCCGGGGGATAGGGCTCGGGCAGCTCGCGGTAGTACTCGTGCCGGCTGGACAAAGGATATTCCCTGTCGTATTGGAAGTACAACACGACCAGCACCGCCACAGCCCCCGCCAATGCGGCAACACCGGCTACCCAGCTAATCGTCCGGAACATCCGGTCTCGCTGGTCGGCCTGGACGTAGGCCTCCTCCTCCTCGAGCACGGTTTGCAGCCGCTCAATAGGCTGCACCGCCGCTTCGGACAGGCTATCGGAAGAAAACAGCGCCCGGATTTCCACCATTTCATGGGCATAAACATTGTTTACTTCAAAAGAAAAATGATTCTCATCAACGATTTGAGCCGTACCCTCGGCGGGCGAATGCCCCCAGACGCGGTTGGCCTCTATCGCCGACCCCTCGGCAGGGGTTTCCACCGATATGGACAGGCTCTGTATCGGAAAATCGTAGCCGGAGGGGATGACCTGCCAGTACAGCTCGGCCGTATCGGTATACCGCTGGGCAGCGTCATCGATGCCGTAGGTGATGCGGAAGGTAGGCGTTTCGCCTCCCGTGGTGGGATAATAAACCTTCAGCCGGCTTCCCTCCAGGGTGTATACCCCCCGCTCCCCATTGGAGGCGGAGGAACGCCGGGTATATGCCACCCAGTCCTCCCCGTCGGCCTCCTCCACCGATAGCGTGCCGTCAAGCGTAAAGTCAAAATCGATGTAAAAGCCGTTTCCCTCGGTCTCAAAGCGGTACTGGGCAGTCTGCTCGACCAGCATGTCGCCGTCCTTTGCCACGACCGCATCCACCCACATATGCAGGATAGCGTCCTCCCCCTCGGCGAGCGCGGGGAAACAGCAGCAGGCGGCCAGCGTCAGAATCGCAACGATAGAAAGCAATCTTTTCACCCGAAAGACCTCCCGATTCCGGTTTGTGGACTGGCCCGCCCGCATGTCGCTACTCGTAGCTGCGGACGCTGGCGATCACCCGCCCTAATATTTCGCAATGATCGGTATAAATTGGCTCAAAAGCGTCGTTCTCCGGCTGCAGACGCACATGGCCCTCCTCCATAAAAAAGCGCTTGACCGTGGCCTCGTCGTCGATAAGCGCAACCACAATCTGGCGGTTTTCGGCCACGGAGCACTGCTCGGCGATGACAAGGTCGCCGTCCAAAATGCCGGCGTTTTTCATGCTTTCCCCCGACACCCGAAGGGCGAACAGGGTGCGCCCGGGGCGGCTGGAGGAATAGGGGATATAGCCCTCGATCTGCTCGACCGCCAAAATGGGCAGCCCGGCCGTCACCTTGCCGACGATGGGCACCGGCTCGGAATGGAGGCCGCGCAGCCGGATACCGCGCGAACGGCCGCTGTCGCGATCGATGTAGCCCATTTCTTCCAGCTCAGCCAGCTTGGTGTGCACGCAGGAGGTGGATTTAATGCCGGTGGCAGCGCAAATTTCCCGGATACTGGGCGGGACGCCGTCGCGGGCCCGTGTCCGCAGGAATCCGAGCACTTTTTCCTGATTTTTGCTAAGCGGACGCTCCGTCATGGTCTTCACAATCCTTTTCGCATGAGGCAAGGGTTAAGGGGCTAACCAGCAGCGCCCGGCGATCAACAGCAGGGCGTTGCTTTCTTTTATTTTAACCGTCCACAGGCGTTGCGTCAACCCTAATTTGCACTGCTTTCCCTCTTTCGACGGGAAATAGTGCTCGGTTTATTCGGATATTTTACAGTTGGAACAAACCGGTGAAATATGGAGCGCCTTATCCCGTCTTACTTTCAGGGAATGGGGAACAGACAAGCCTCATGGCTTTACACATGTCGATATATTGCACCATCCCGCATCCGGGATGGCCATGGCCGAGATATCAATAGTATCCGGCGGAAAATGGTATAATGCCTGCCAGCCGCGCTGAAAAAACAATCAAACGGCTCGTTGCCCTTCCTGCGTGATGCGCCCAATAGCCGCCACCGCCGTGCACCATCGGCTGAATACAGCTCGACCGGCCGTGGGCATGCAGGCGGCGCTTTTCCCCGTGATCCCCAGCCGGTGCATAACATCCCCATCTCGCATGCCTGGCCTTACAAAAAACGAGCCCCTTCCTAACCGGCCGCGGTGGATATCACCGCAAACGCCGGCTGAAATAAGCTCGTTAAAACCAGGACAATGGCAACACTCCGCGCTCCCAAGCCCGGCCCAAAGCAGCGCTCGTCCGGACCGCATTAGTTTGCGCCGGCAGCACGGGCAGCAGGCGTCTGGCCATGCGCTGTGTTTTAGCCATTCTCCCCCTTGATTTTATCCCAATACGCTTTATAGGCCTGCTCGTTTTTATTATCGCCAAACTGGTAGTAGCGCCGGCCGCGCAGCGCGTCGGGCAAATACTGCTGATTGAGCCAGTGACCAGGAAAGTCGTGCGGGTACTGGTAAAACTGCCCCTTTTTGGCATTGTCCTCCCCGTCAAAATGCTTGTTTTGAAGCTGGCGGGGGATCGGGCCGCTGCGCCCGGCACGCAGGTCTGCCATGGCCTGGTCGATGCCAAGATAGGCCGCGTTGGATTTTGGCGCAATGGAGACCAACACCACCGCGTCGGCCAGGGGAATTCTGGCCTCCGGCAGGCCGACCTGCATGGCTGCGTCGACGCAGGCCTTGACAATCGGGATAATTTGCGGATAAGCCAGCCCGACGTCTTCGCAGGCGCAGACCATCAGCCTCCGGCAGGCCGAAGGAAGGTCGTCGGCCATCAGGATACGGGCAAGATAATGCAGCGCGGCGTCCGGATCGGAACCGCGCATGGACTTCTGAAAGGCCGAAAGGCAGTCATAATGCTCATCCCCCTCCCGGTCGTACCGCATCGCGCTGCGCTGCGATAGCTGCCGGGCCTGCTCGAGGGATACGCGTACTTCCCCCTCCCCGACATCGGCCGAAAGCACGCACAGCTCCACCGCATTGACGGCCTTGCGCACATCCCCGCCGCAGGACTGGGCAATGTGCTCGACCACCCCGTTCTCCAGATGGATGCGTTCCCCCCGCTCCTGCTCCAAAAAGGAAAAGGCCCTGCGAACCGCCGGCTGGATTTCCTGCGCGGTGACCTGCTTAAATTCAAAAACGGTCGCCCGGCTGAGCAAAGCGTTGTAAATGTAAAAGTAGGGGTTCTCGGTGGTCGAAGCAATGAGGGTAATATTGCCGTTTTCCATGTGCTCGAGCAGGGACTGCTGCTGCTTTTTGTTAAAATACTGGATCTCATCCAGATATAGCAAAATCCCGTTGGGCGCGGCCAGGGTGTCAACCTCGCCAACCACATCGCGGATATCGCTCAGACCGGCCGTGGTGCAGTTTAGTTTATGCAACCGCCGTCTGGTCTGGCTGGCAATGATCCCCGCCAGCGTTGTCTTGCCCACACCGGAAGGGCCGTAAAAAATCAGATTGGGGATTTCTCCCGACTCGATGATACGGCGCAGCACCTTGCCCGGAGCAAGCAGATGCTGTTGCCCCACCATCTCGTCGAGCGTTGTGGGCCTGAGCCGGTCGGCCAAAGGCGCATGCATGTCCTTCCCCTCCTTTCAAAGGCCAACGCGGGCCGCATTGCTGCGGCCCCAGATCGTTCATACTGTACAAAGCTCCCATACCAGCCAGCCTTCCATCGCACCGGCATCCGGCGCCGCACAAACCACAAGGGCCAGCACTCCCGATGCCGCCGCTGCTGTGGCTGCCGACAGCCGTATGCCATCGTCTTGCGGACATGGCAATTCGGTCCGCACGCCGGTGACCAAAGCCATCGGTTATCGGCGCTTTGTGCACGCTGGCAAGGCTACATCGTAGGCCCTGCCGCCTTAGAGCTTTGGAATGCCTCTTCAATTACACAAGCAGATTGTGCGAACAGAGCATGCTTTCTTCCATATCGGCGACTTCGGCGACGCAGCGCCCATCAGTGCCGGTATCCGCCTCGCCAGCCATCGGGGCCGCCGAATCCACCCACTGGCATGGTGGTGAATTGGCGCTCCGTTGCCTTCCAGCAAAACCGCACCAGGTCACAAGTCATGCCCCTTTGGAATGCCCCCGCGGTTACACGGGCGGATTGCTCGTACAGAGGATGCTCTGGCGAGATCAACCATTCCGGCGATGCCGTCCGTGTTTTTTGCAAGATAGCCCCATCCATATAGGTCGCCCGATCCTCCCACCAGTCGGCAAGAGTCATGTTTCATCCGCGTTTTCATGCGTCCCGAAAAAGACAAATCATGGCCTTCGCGAAAATACGCCCGCCAGTGCACACCAATTTCGCTGTGGGGAGCGCCAAATCTACGCAGCCGGATTACTCATAAAGCGGATATTTTTTGCAGATTGCACTCACACGGCGGCGCAATTCCTCCGCGCGCGCGTCAAAATCGGTGATCGCCAGCGAGATAATCTCGCCCACCTCGGTCATGTCCTCCTCATTCAGGCCACGAGAAGTAGCCGCCGGCGTACCCAGGCGGACGCCGCTGGTGACAAAGGGCTTTTCGGGATCGTTAGGGATAGAATTTTTGTTTGCCGTAATATAAACCTCATCCAGACGGCGCTCAAGCTCCTTACCGGTCACGCCGGTGCCGCGCAGATCAAGCAGCATCAGATGGTTGTCGGTGCCGGAGGATACCAGCTTGCAGCCGTGGTCGAGCAGGGATTTTGCCAGCGCCTGTGCGTTGTTGACAATGCGCTGCTGGTATTCCTTAAACTCTGGCCGGAGCGCCTCGCCGAAGCAGACCGCCTTGGCGGCGATGGTATGCATCAACGGGCCGCCCTGCGTACCCGGAAAGATTGCCTTGTCGATGACCTTTTGCAGCTCCTCTTTGCAAAGGATCATGCCGCCGCGCGGGCCGCGCAGGGTTTTATGGGTGGTGGTGGTGACCACATCGGCATATTCGACCGGATTGGGATGCAACCCGGCGGCGATCAGACCGGCAATATGGGCCATATCCACCATGAAGTAAGCGCCAACCTCCTTAGCTACCGCGGCAATTTTATCGAAATGAATGACACGGCAATAGGCCGACGCTCCGGCGACGATCAGCTTGGGCTTGCACTCCAAAGCGGTTTGGCGCAGCTGATCGTAATCAATATATCCGTCGTCATTGACCCCGTATGGCACAAAATGGTATAGTATCCCCGACATATTGACCGGCGAGCCGTGGGTCAGATGGCCGCCATGCGCCAGGTTCATACCCAGTACCGTGTCGCCAGGTTGAAGCAGAGCGGCATAAACCGCCATGTTGGCCTGCGCGCCCGAGTGTGGCTGTACATTGGCGTGGTCGGCGCCAAACAGCTTCTTGGCCCGATCGCGTGCGATATTTTCCACCACGTCAACGCACTGGCATCCGCCGTAATACCGCTTTCCAGGGTATCCCTCGGCATATTTGTTGGTCAGCACCGACCCCATCGCCGCCATCACGGCGGGAGAGACAAAATTCTCCGACGCGATCAATTCGATATTGCGCTGCTGTCGATGCAACTCATCCCTCATCGCCGCCCCAACTTCCGGGTCACGCTGTTCAACAAAACCAATGGTGTCCATCATATCCTGATACATTTCCCGACTCCTCCTCAGCCTTCTGCAAAGATAAATGCAGCCCGGCCACGGCCGCCGTAGGCTGCCAATATGAATTTATTATACACGACCCGCCTGAGAAAAGCAATTGCTTTTCATCGATTGCCCGGCCTTGCGCCCCGTTGATTCGCCTTGTCACCGGATCATGCAATACGGAGGGCTCCTATCCCTTCGTCAAATGACGGCGAGGCGCCCCAACATCATGCCGTGGAGTATTCGTATGCAGCTTGTTAAGCGATAGGTGATCTCGCATTGCGGTGGAAAAGCACATTGTTTCAGTCCAATGCAAATCGAACGATGGGCTGGCGCAATTTTCAGGGACACAGGGAAGAGATTGTCGGCCTTTTTTAAAGCGTGTCGGCCAGGGCTTATATGGAGCTTGATGCATGCAGCAAAGCCGTCTTTATGGCGGCGTTTTCGCTCGCTTTGCTTCACAATGGTTTTAAAATGGTTAAGAGCTTCTGCGCACCAGGGCCGGCGGTATTCACAAACAAAAACCCGCTGACCTCATAAGAGATCAGCGGGCGTTTGCATCAAAGGTTTTGTGCCGTTACCGGCTCAAATTAGGCCTTTTTCTTGCCAGCTACGAAAGCAGCAGCAGCAGCGGCAGCTACGATAGCAGCGAAGACAGCCACACCAGCGTCACCGGTCTTGGGGTTGTTGGTGGAGGTGGAAGGAGTGGTGGTGCTGGGGGTGGTGGAAGGAACAGTCGACTCAACCGAAGTGGTGGAATCGGTGGAAGCAGTGGAGTTGGGGTCAGTACCAACGGTTACAACGATCGGATCGGAGACAGTGACCTCAACAGGATCGGTCGTAGAATCGGTTTCACTGCGAGCGCAAACGACATCCTCAACACGCAGGGTGATCTCATACGTGTCGCCCTCAGCAGCATCCTCGGGAACCGTAAAGTTCACGGTGAACAGGCTGGGATCCTCGATGCCATAAGAGCTGCTGGGATAAGTGAAAGCCATAGCATACTTAATGCCAACAACTTCCTCGTTGTTCAGAACGTTGGCAGCGCCGGAAGCACGGCCACCGGTACCGGTCGCAACAATGTCGCGGATCGGGCTAACAGTAAGAGCTTCCGTGTCATACTCCACATAGATGTTACCAGAGCTCATCGCACCCTCGGTCAGGCTAACCGTCGCCACAAAGCTCTCACCGGGCTGGACATACAGTGTATCCGCAGTCAGAGTATACGTGGCGGGATCGACGGCCAACGCAGGGATAGCGAAGCATGCAAGCATGGCAACGCTCAGGACAATAGCGAGTACCTTTTTCATTTGAGAACCATCCTTTTCATAATAATTTGGAACTACTACAGCGTATTATAAACGACCGTTTCGGGAATGTCAAGCCCCGTTTCTAATTTTTTGCACAAATAACGCATTCATCCCCTGATAGATTGTGTAAAATTTGCTTTTTTCACCAACCTATTGAAAAAAACACGTTATCCGGCAAGCATTCAGCCGCTCAAACCCGCTTACGATACGCTGCGCCGCAAGCGGAAAACCACGACCGGAACCCACCCGGAACGAAACCGGAACGAGTCAAAAACGGGACCCGTGGGAACACCCCCGCACGGTATGTACCGGAACGAGAGGGGAACCCCGCGCTCTTCGATTACTCGGAGATCGCGTCAACAGGACACACGGTTGCACAAACGCCGCACGAAATGCATTTCTCCGCATCGATGACGTATCTGTCCTCTCCCTCGGAGATGGCGTCGTTCGGGCAATTGCCGGCACAGGAACCGCAGCTGATGCACTGGTCCGAAATCACATAAGCCATGCTACCTTGCACCTCCTTTTGTGCTGTTGTGAGTTCATTGTATCATAATTTTTTTAAAATGCAACAGAAAAAGACGAAAAAGCTTTTCCAATTCATGAAAAAGATTTGGAAAATTGGGGTTGGTTTTCAAAAGACCACAAGATATGGCATCAGCCTTTTTGTCTTGTATCCCCGCCTTGCGGCTTTCCGCCCCGTTTCCCCTGCTCTGCTTTTTCCGAGCGGTCGGCGCGCAGCGACCTTACCTCATCGCGCTGGAATACTTCAATCGTCGACTCCTGCCCGTTGTCAAAACGGACACTCACCCGCCCGGGCAGCAGGTCGACCGCAGAAACAACCCCGTCGCCCTTCGGTGTGGAGACCGGCGTCCCCACCCGCGGGGTGATCCTGCGCAGATGCTCGTAAGCGTCCTGTTCATATTTCAGGCAGCACATCAGACGCCCACAGGTGCCGGATATCTTAACCGGGTTGAGGGAAAGGTTTTGCTCTTTTGCCATTTTGATCGAAACCGGCTGAAATTCCCCCAAAAACCGCGAACAACAGAATTCCCGCCCGCAGATGCCAAGGCCGCCCAGCATTTTCGCCTCGTCGCGCACACCGATCTGGCGAAGCTCGATGCGGGTGCGAAAGACCGAAGCCAGATCCTTGACCAGCTCCCGAAAATCCACCCGCCCGTCGGAGGTGAAATAAAACAGGATTTTGTTATTATCAAAGGTATATTCGACTTCCACCAACTTCATATCCAGCTTATGGGCCGCGATCTTGCGCAAACAGATATCAAAGGCTTCCTTTTGTTTGCGTCGGTTATCCTCCACCCGGCGGTCGTCCTCCGGCGTAGCGATACGCACCACCCTCTTGAGCGGACGGGTAATCTGGTCGTCGTCGAGAAACGTATTGGGGGTGATGCATTCCCCATATTCCTGGCCCTGCGCGGTTTCCACCACGACATGCTGCCCGCGGCGGACCTGGTTCCCGGCAGGGTCAAAATAGTAAACCTTGCCGGTATCCTTAAATTTGACTCCGATGATTTCGGACATATGGTTTCCTTGCCCTTTCCACATTGACCGTCCACAACGCCGCGCGGCGCTGCGGGGTTATTATATATAAATGTAAGTGTTCAGGAGATTGCCGCTCGCAGGCGGGCGCACAACACCGTCATCAGCAAAGGGCCGTTGGCGTTTTCCCCCACGCGGGCGCACAAGCCGTCCACCGTTTCAAAGCAGGCGTGCAACGCCTGTTTCGTACAGGCAGCCGACAGCGCCTGCACCGCCTCCCGCGCGCCCGAGAGCACAGACTGCCCGCCAGCGCGCAGCACCACGGCATCCCGCAAAGCCAGCCGCAGCTGCTCTAAAAATTCTTTTTGGGCCGCCCGATCCCGCTCGACGGTGGAAGCAAGCGCCAGCATTTCCGGCTCGTCGCCCGCGGCCACCGCCTTGAGAAAGCGAGGCCAGAGGCTATCCTCCTCCGGCGCGGCGGCCGCTTCCTCCCCCGCTAAGGAGAGGGTTACCGACCTCGACAGCACGGTGGCCAGCAGTTGCGAGCGCGATTCGACCGTGATGACAAAAAGATCGAATGCAGGAGGCTCCTCTAAAATCTTTAGCATCGCGTTTTGAGCCGATGCGTTCATACAGCCGGCGTCAAGCAGCAGGAACACCTTGCGTTCTGCCTCGTTGGGCCGCACAAAAGCCTGCGCCCTCATCTCCCGGATGCGCTGCACCGAAAGGCTCTTTTGCGTGCCGTCCCCCTGCAGAATCATGACGTCGGGATGATTGCCGGCCAGGGCGTTGCGGCAGGCGCGGCAGACGCCGCAGGGGCGGGCGCCATCCCCCGTGCAGACCGCCGCCTGAGCGATACGCCGGGCAAGCCGGGCTTTTCCACTGCCCGCCGGCCCCTCGATGACAATGGCTTGCGGCCAGCGCCCTTGCCCAATCAGGCTGCCAAGAATGCGGTCGGCCTCTCCGCCCGTCAGCTCGCTCACAGCTTTTTAAACTGCTCTACATCGAGGACAAAAACCGTAGCGCCGCCTACTGTAATCTCCAGCGGCATGGCCATGCTGCTGAAATTGCCGTAAGGGGAAGCGTCCTGCACCATCTGGGTACGCTTGCGCGCATGGTTGCCGATGATCTCAACCGCTTCGTTGACCCGCTGATCTTCCAAACCGATGAGAAAAGTGGTGTTGCCTGCCTTGAGAAAGCCGCCGGTGGTGGCCAGCTTGGTCGCCGAGATGCCTGCTTTATTCAGCGCCGAGGACACCGACAGAGCGTCGTCATCATTGACAATGGCAAGAATCAGTTTCATAGTATTGCCCTCCTATGGTATAATAACCAAAGTGGCTATTATACTTCAAATTAAAGCACCGGCCTACGGCCATGTGCCTATTATACCGTTCACACGGCGTGTTCCCGGTATAATATATTCGTAACAGCTCTGCCATAGATCTGACCGCAGAGCGGTTTCCAGCAAATAGAAAAAAGTAAGAGCGACAGCCCGCACACCCAGACGAGCCCCATGGATAGCCAAGCCGCCAGCCAAGAACGGCATTTCCAAAACATGCTGCAACCAACCGCAGCGCCCCGAGGGGAGTTTCACCCCCGCCCTGCCCGCAAGCGGCCATTTACGGCAAAGCGCCGCTGCGATGACCGTGCCACGGATAACCCATGGCCGGCCGGGAGCACTGGCAGCATACGTGGGCCCGGAACGGAGAATCCGGCGCCATAAGTCAAGACGCAGCCGGCGCCCTGCGCGCACAGCCCGATCCCGCGCACAAGCGCCGAAATCGCCCGCAACGGCCAGGACGCCACGAGCCGTATAGCAAAACAGCCTTTCGCATCCCCTGTCTCAAGCCACCGCGCCTCAAAGACGTCCCGCCCCTTTCCGGGGTGGGCTATCGGAAATACAAAGCCAAAGCAATGCTCTCATCGCCCGGCTTAACCCGTACAAAACACAAGGATAGCGCGTGTTTCTCATCGTTATTATATCATACGGCCGGTTTTATCGCAATCCTTTTGTCTCGAGAAATTTCGCCAATTTCATCTGCCCGCCCGCTCCCTGGAAGGGGTTGCCAACCCCAATGAGAAGCGTTATAATAGGGCAAAACGATGGGTGTGCCGGCTTATTTGGCCCGCATATTCCATGCATATGACATACCATTATTGCAATCGATCTCAGGAAAGGATGTGCCGCACATGACCGATGTCATCATTATCGGCGCGGGTGCCGCCGGGCTGACAGCCGCGATCTACTGTACCCGGGCAGGGTTATCGGCCCTGGTCTTCGACAAAAACATGGTGGGGGGACAGGTATCGATTACCAATGAAATCGAAAACTTCCCGGCTTTTGAAAAAATTACGGGAAGCGAGTTTGCCGAACGCATCTACCGTCAGGCACTCCAGATGGGGGCACAGGTGGAGTTTGACGAGGTGACCTCCTTTGATTTTTCCGGGGAGGTCAAATCCATCGTTACCCCTTCCGGCACGTACGAATGCCGCGCGGTCATCCTGGCAACCGGGGCGCAGCGCAGAAAGCTCGGCTGCCCGGGCGAAGAGGCTTTTACCGGCCGCGGGGTATCCTACTGCGCCACCTGCGACGGCGCCTTTTTTAAGGGCAAAACCGCCGTGGTTGTCGGCGGCGGCAACACGGCGCTGGAGGATGCGCTCTATTTATCCGGCCTTTGCAGCCAGGTAACCCTGATCCACCGGCGCGACCGGTTCCGCGGGGAAAAACGCCTGGCCGACCGCCTGGCCCAAAAAGATAACATCCATGTGGTATGGAATTCGGCCGTCGCTGAAATCCTGGGGGACAAAGCAGTGATGGGGATCCGGCTCCAAGACGTTCAGACGGGGGCGCAGAGCATTCTTACAACCGATGCGGTTTTTGTGGCCATTGGCCTCGACCCCGACACCGGCATTTTCCGCGACGCGCTGCGGCTGGACGAGGCGGGTTATATCGCCGCCGGGGAGGACTGCAAAACCAACCTGCGTGGCGTCTTTGTGGCGGGAGACAACCGCAGCAAGCCACTGCGGCAGATTATTACGGCGGCGGCCGACGGGGCGGTAGCAGCCTCCCAGGCCATCGCCCTGATTAACGAGGAGGATTAGCCAACCCTCACCGGCCCGGCCGGCCCGTGCGTGTTTGCGCCGTCTGGAAGAAAAGTTGACACTCAGGGGCGCTCATCTCCGTGCATAGAGGGGATGGAAATGCATAATCGCATTCTGGGGGCGGTATCCAATCGGATCTCGCGTCATCCTGACGGGTGCGGGTAGGCTTATGATCAAAGCAAGGCCCTATATCCTTGGCTATTCTCCGGCTATCCCGGCCATTTTGCATATTTGCTCCTTTGCCTGCCGCCTCATGATACAACAACAAGCCCCCGGGAGAGCATAACGCTCTCCCAGGGGCATCTTTGGTTTCATCAATAAGCAACCTTCAGCCAGGTAAACCCTCGCCGGCGGGACAAAGCCATGATCACAAAGCCAAGCACCCAGGTGGCGGCAAGCGCGCTCAGGCAATAGAGCACCGATACTGACAGCGTCTCGATCCCAAACAGCGGGAAGGCGTGCCTTGCCACAGCGATGATAAGGGGGTGCGAGCAATAAGTGACGGTGCTCAAATGGCGCAGCGTAGGCGCATGGGCGATGCGCACCTTGGAGGTGATGACAAACAAAAACAGACAGATACTAGCGGGAACAAGCATAAAGAAGCAGGCCAAGCTGACGGGATCGCCCAGCCAGCCGCGCACCAGATAAACCTCCAGCACACCCAGAGCGGCAAAGATCACGAAAAATATCGCGTACCATCTCCGGCGGTACCCAAACAGCTTCTCCTTGTGCTCGGCAATCCATTTGCCCATGGTAAAATAGAACAGCCCGGCAAACACGCTGTTACGCGGTGCAACAAAATACGTCGTTAGCGTATTATAGGCATCCTCGCTCATCCATCCGCTGTAGACGCAGGTCATAATGCAGACAACATACAACAGGAAGGAGATTACCAGTATTTTACCCGTCGTCAGCCGCTTGCTCAAAAGATAAACCAACAAAACCGACCATATCGAACAGCCCAGGTACCATGAACCGAGATAGGTACCGGCAAAAATAGCCTCTTTAAAGAATAAAAGCAAGGAGGCAAGCGAGAACGGATTGGCTACCAACAAGACATACAGAGTCTGCGGCAAATTGAAGCAGAACCAGAACAGATACAACAAACCGATACGCTTGATATACCGCACCAGCCCCTCCTTCGTCAGCGGCGCACCGCCGTTGCGCGAAAACAGGAGATACGACGAGGCCATAAAGAAAAAGGGCACGCCAAGCCTCGACGGCAGGTCGCAAAGCCAGGTGTTCGCCTCCGGCCCAAACTGATACAGTGCGCTACAGTGCAGCGCCACAATCAGCATGCTGAGGATAAATTTAACCACATCCACCAGATCATAACGGCTCTGTTCCAATCCCATCACCTGCACCAATCAATTTATGTCGCATACGCCAGACGAACGATAAGCGGCCGAATATATGGGGGCACAAACGTTGAAGCGAGGGGTTGTCCAACCATACGGCCTGCGCAACCGGGCCAACGGAATCCCCGTTCTTTGCTTCCCACTTGCCGAGAACAAAGCCAATGGGAAACAGTTTGGCCGTTAATCGATGGTATTCGCTGCCAAACGATAGGAGGTAAGTCCCTGTTCGCCGTCCTGCGTTTGATCTTTGCATACAAGCAGCGATCGCCCAACGCAACGGCTCTGCCGCAAATACCCCGCCGAGGCGAATATACCAGTGGTATTATAAGCCATTGCGTTCAGAAAATCAAGAACTGCAGCGATTCTCCTTATGGAGGCCATGTATAACGATCCTGCAAAAGCCATCTATCGCGCCAAATCGATTTGCGCCAGGCTTTTCCCATTGGGAAGCAAGCGTTCCAAAGTTTTTGAAATGAGATAGCCAATCTGGGCCATAGCCTGCGCTAACATCGCTTCATTGATCGGATGATATACCTGTCCCAATCCATAAAGACGCCCTTCTGCTCACGATATCGAAATGATTTCGACAATCCAGCAGCTACGGGCTAGCCCATGATTTTTTGAAACCGAATTTTTGGGGCAAGCGATATTGGTAAGAAAATCACGGCTCTAGCATACTCCAGCTTGCCGCCACACGCAGCATGGCACGCCCTTTCTCTTCCTGGCCGATTTGCAAAAACACAAAAGCGGTGGAAACCGTCTGTAAAAAGCCCCACTCCCAAATTGCCTGTGCCGGAACACCGGTGAGCGCATGCAAATATTCGCAGCGCTTTAAGCCCACCCGCAATGGGTCTCGCTCGTATTCTTCCGCCCATTCCCGCATCAGAACGCCTAAATCGTATGCCTTTTCATAAAAAATTCCGTCGGGGTCGATGAGCTTAAATGCGTTTTCTTTGGATAGGTCTTGCAGTGTGTTATTCCCGTGCGCATCACCGTGAACCATCACACATTCGGACGGGTTCATCCCTTTTTCTCTGGATTCTAAATAGGAAAACGCTTGCGTTATCGCCTGCCGCGAGCAGGGGTGGTTTAACTTTTCCCAGGCATCTCTTATAAACTTTCGAAACCAGGCAATGCTATCCGCACCCGTGGGCAGCCCCGCGTTTTCCGCAGGAACTTCCCACGTTTTTTGCAATACAGAACAGATGAGGCGAAGCTGATCCTTCACAGAATAAGAAAGGGCGCGAATGGGCCTTCCCAAGCGTTCCAGCAAACAGGCTTTTTTCTCCATATCATAAGCAATCAGCTTAACGTATCCGTTTCCATTCACTGTTTTCAAAGCGGTGATGCTGTTGGAAAACTCACCGCCAAGATTTTCGGGCATATCTATTTTGAGGACATAACGTCCGCCGTTTTTCCCGTCTGCATACGCTACAAAGGCGTGCGTTCCTCCGGTTAATGTATCACCGACAGAAATTTCCCATTGCTTTTCCAAATCGGCAATCTGATCATCCAGCGTATCAAGCCACTTATGTCCGACAACGCCGGCCGATTTTGCCCTGCCGACCACCAAAGGAGGAACGTCGTGCCGGTGTGGAGTCATCTTTGCTGCATGTAAGGCGGCGCTCAAAACATGGTAAAACCGCTCTTTGTCGACCGTGCGTGCAACCTCCACATTTCCCTCTGACGAAGGGGTGAAGGAAGTGCCGCCCATATTGCTTTTTTTCACCGTCTCCACCTGCACAAAGCCTTTTTCAAAGCTGCAAATATCCGGGTGAAAAACACTGACCGCAGCCAGCGGATCGTGTAAGGTCAATTTTCCTTCGCTTTGCAGCCACGCATTCCCAAAATCGAAGACCGCTTTCATCAAATCGCTGTCTGCTTGCAAAAGGGTACCCGCCTGTTTCGCTTCCATCGTGAGCAATCCGGTTACCTCCAACGGAACGGCTCTGTGCGTATCAATATCGGAGGAAAACACGATTTTAGAAGCCAATGGATCAGCCCAGGAGTTCCAATTGTAATAGGGGTCGGGCAGTGGTTCCGGGCCAAAATAGCCGTTCATCACATAAAGCCCCTTTAGCAGCTCAGCCGCATCGGGATAAGTGCGCAACAGCGTGGCAATGTTGGTCATATTCCCGATCCCGATCAGTACAACCTCGTGCGGGTTTTCTTTGATGATGCGGTACATAAACGCCGGTGCGTCTGCTTTTTCATAGGTATCGTGCGGCCAATGCTCCAGCGCGCAAGCCCCATCCGGCGTCGGGTATAACGGAATCGGCTGCAAGGTGCTGTCCATTCCAGCCACGATCGGAATATTGGCGCCAGCGGCTTTGCAAATAGCATCCGCAACCGCCGCACGCTTTTCAGACTCTCCGCAAACCGTGGTAATACCGAGCAGTTCGCATTGTGGCTCTTTTATTAAATAGGCAAGGCAAACCGCATCGTCAATGTCGCCGCCAATATCGGTATCGAGTAAAATTTTCTCCATGGATAAAAACCCCCTGTATTTTGTTACGGATACAAGAGGTTACTGCAAATTCCCATAACAGCCTCCTTGAGTTGGCGTAAAATGTAAAAAGCACGCATACATTCCGTTCTCTCTGGATATCCTTGCATCGAAAAATCGCAACACGTTTTGCGTTGCCAATGCCCGGGTGAAAAGTAGAGAGCTATACCAAAAAAAGTGGGATAAAGCCCTGCAAGGCCCTATCCCATTTCCGCTGTTTTTTTCATCACAAGTCCTTTGACAGGCATTCGCATTATAGCACGCACAAGCGCAAAAGTCAAATTACCCCTTTGACAATATGCCGTTGCCCATCCATTCTGTCTTCATCATTCCCACTCGATGGTCGCGGTCGGCTTTGGCGAGACATCATAGCAGACCCGGTTGACGCCGGGGACCTCTTTTAAAATCCGCTCGGTCACGGCCTGTAGCACATCCCAGTCCAGCCGCTCAATGGTGGCGGTCATGGCGTCGACCGTATTGACCGCCCGAAGGATGACCGGATACTCAAAGCAGCGGGCGTTGTCCTTGACGCCGACCGATTTAAAATCCGGCACAATCGTGAAATACTGCCAAACCTTGCGGTCCAGCCCGGCCTTTTTAAATTCCTCACGCAAAATCGCATCCGACTCACGCACGCATTCCAGCCTCTCCCGGGTGATGGCCCCCAGACAGCGCACCCCAAGCCCAGGGCCGGGGAAGGGCTGCCGATAGACCATCTCGTCCGGCAGGCCGAGCTCGACGCCGCAGGCGCGCACCTCGTCCTTAAAGAGCTGGGCCAACGGTTCCACCAATTCAAATTGAAGGTCCTCGGGCAGGCCCCCGACATTGTGGTGGGATTTCACCGCCTTGACCGTCTTGGTCCCGCTCTCGATGATGTCGGGATAAATGGTGCCCTGCGCCAGAAAATCAATGCCCTCCAGCTTGCGGGCCTCCTCCTCAAAAACGCGGATAAACTCCGCGCCAATGATCTTGCGCTTTTGCTCGGGGTCGCTTACCCCGGCCAGCTTATCCAGGAAACGGTCGACCGCGTCGACGTAGATCAGGTTGGCCCCCAGCTGCTCCTTGAATACCCGAACGACCTGCTCGGGTTCCCCCTTGCGCAGCAGACCGTGGTTGACGTGCACACAGGTCAGCCGGTCGCCGATGGCGCGCAGCAGCAGCGCTGCGACCACCGAGGAATCCACCCCGCCCGAGAGGGCCAAAAGCACCTTTTTGTCCCCCACCTGGCGGCGGATGAGCTCGACCTGATCGTCGATGAAGTTTTTCATATTCCAATTAGCCTGAGCGCCGCAGGTATCGAACACGAAGCGTTTGAGCAACGCTTCGCGCTCGGCCCCGTCGGCCGGCCAGGCGGGCAGCCGATGCGAGGTGGACGCCTTGTCGTGCTCGACCGCAAGGACTGGCAGGCCGGTGGCGTATATGGCATCGGATACCGCGATCGGCTTGCCGTCGACGATATGGTTCGGCCCGCCGTTGACCACAATCCCCTTGACGTTGGGCAGCGCGTCAAGCTGCTCCCGCGTGATATCGTGCGGGTAAATCTCGCTGTAGACGCCCAGCGCGCGGATTTCCCGGGCAATATAGGTGTTCTTTGTGCTCCCAAGGTCCAAAATCACGATCATATCCTGTTTCATAACGCTCCATGTCCTCTCTTTCTATCGTCCTGCGCCGCAGGCGGAGCATAGCTGCACCACCCACGGCTTGCTCCATCCTTCCTCAGCCCGCCGTTGATTCTAAAGACAAGGCCGCCCAACGGCAGGGATATCCACCCGGTCAAAAGCCCCTCTTAGCAGGCATCCGACGGTACTACCCTCCCGCCGGCAGCGCCCCATAGGCCCCCTATTCGCAAAGTACGCCCGCGTCCATACGCTTTCACGTTAAAGCAGGGAAATGCCCGCGTCGCGGCAGGCACGCGCGGCCTCCTCCGGCCAGACCGAGCACTGCACCTCGCCGATGTGGGCTTTGCGCAGGAAAAACATGCACAGGCGGGACTGGCCGATGCCGCCGCCGATGGTCTGGGGCAGCTCCCCCGCCAACAGCGCCTTTTGAAAAGGCAGCTCGGCCCGCTCGGTACAGTTTCGCTCCTCAAGCTGCGCTCTCAGCGCCCGGGCGTCCACCCGCACCCCCATGGAGGATAGCTCCATACAGGTGCCCAGCAGAGGATAATCCACCATAATATCCCCATTCAGGCTCCAATCGTCGTAATCGGGCGCACGGCCGTCGTGCGGCTTGCCTGAGCGGAGCTTTCCCCCGATGCCGGCGACAAAAACCGCCCCATACTCCCGGCAGGCGGCTTCCTCCCGCTCATGAGGGGTCGCCCCGGGATAGGCGTCCTCCAACTGCTGGGAAGTCAAAAAAGTAATATCAGGGGGAAGCACCGGACGCAGATTGGGATATTTTGCCGCCACATAGGTCTCTGTGGAACGCATGACCCGGTAAATGTCCTCCACCGCTTGGCGCAGGGTGTCGATATTCCGCTGCTCGGGCAAAATGACCTTTTCCCAATCCCACTGATCCACGTAGACGGAGTGGAGGTTGTCGGTGTCCTCGTCCCGCCGGATGGCGTTCATATCGGTATAAATCCCCTCCCCCGGCTCAAAGCCGTACCGGCCGAGGGCGTAGCGCTTCCACTTGGCCAGAGAGTGGACGATTTCATATTCCGCGCCGGTTTCCCCCGCGTCGAACCGCACCGGCCGCTCCACCCCGTTGAGGTTGTCGTTGAGCCCGCTCTCCGGACGCACCAGCAAAGGCGCGGTCACCCGGGTGAGCGACAGAATATCCGACAGGGACTGCTCGAAAAAATCTTTGACTTCCTTAATGGCGACCTGGGTTTGCCTGAGATCGAGCGCAGGCCGGTAGGATGGCGGAAGCTGCAACGGCATGAAACCCCTCCAATTTTCAATATACGATTTAGTATACAACAGGGTGTTGCGCATTGTCAACCATTCGGGACCGCCGTTTGAGCGCCCGGGCCGAAAAATCATCCGTCACGCGCATATCCGGAGCCTGCGTGCGGGGGGGCCGAATCCACACCGTGAAAAACAGCCGGCTTATGCCGGGAGACCTTGCCTTTTTGATACCAATATGATATAATGTTCTTAATTCATATTGTAGAAAAAAACCAGCCTGTTGGGGCGAATTGCTGTACCCCGGCGCTTCCTATCGCCGCAGCATGGCCAAGGCGACAGGAATTGACCATCATCCCAAAAGCATTTGCGTGTAAGCCCCAGCTGTGACTGCGGCGGCCGGTCAGCAGGCAAGGCCGGGCGTGACGGCAGAGGCCGCTTCCCCATCCCAATCGAGCCTGTTTTGGGCGATGCGGTTTGCGTGGCGAGCTTTGGCAGCATGGACGCACGCATAAAGATACCAATTTGCGCCTTGCGTTGGCCGGTGGTGAGCGACGCGATATCCCGGTCTTGATCGGTCCTTGTCCAAAAGGCCCCTTGGCCGGTGTGTGGATCGGTGGGGCCGGTTTTGTCTGACGCTTGGTGCGAGGGTGCGGCCCGGTTGCAGGCAATCGCGGCTTATCCCCGGCGACGCCTTCCCCAAAGGCGCTGCTCCTGGCAGGAAGGAAGCATATTACGATGTTTGATATAGGGGGTATTCCATAACGCACGATGCAATGGGCAACCGGTGCGGAGCTGCCCATCGCTGCTCGATACTGAAAATCCATAATACATGAAATAAAGAGGTGTTTGCGATGAACGAGAACTACGACCTGCCCAATGGTGATCCCGTCCGTCCTCCCGCCAATCCTCCAACCGGCGACGCCGGAGCCCCGGTTACCCCCGAGGGGGCTGCTTCGCCTGCGCCCACTCCCCCTGCCCCGCCAGAGCCTCCGGCACCACCTGTACCGTCAAAACCACCCGTGCCTCCTGCACCGCCGGAACCTCCGGTACCACCGGCTTCAACGACGCCGGTCGGCTCCCCGCAGGCCGTCACCCCGACGCAGGCTGCGCCTTATGGCGCCCCGCCCCCGCAACCGGGCTGGCAGACGCCTGCGGCTCCCCAGGCTCCCCAGCCCAGGCAGGTCCCCCCGCCCGCTGCCGCTCCTCCTTCGGGACAGCAGCCCTTCTATGGGGCGAGCGGCCCCACTCCTCCTGCCCAGTCTCCTTACGGCGCTTACCCGCCGCCGGTGCTGCCCCACATTATCTACCAGCAGCCGGAGGATCCGCCCCCTCCCCCACTCAATGGCTTGGCCATTGCCAGTATGGTGCTCGGCATCGTCAGCCTGGTTCTGATTTGCCTGTGCTGCGGCGTAATCAGTTGGCTGCCCTCCATCGTCGGGCTGATTCTGGGCATTGTCCCGCGCGCCAAGGGCAACAAAACGGGCATGGCGTTGGCCGGTATCATTCTCAACAGTATCGCCCTGCTGTTCACCATTTTTATGGTCATACTCATTGTACTGGGGTCGGCCAACTACCCGTATTACGGCAACTCCAGCTTTTGGGATGGAACTTACCTGTAATCGGGCTGTGGAATTGGTTTTTTGTCAGCCCACACTGGGCTGGCCGGTCTCGGCGACCCGCATAGCCATAGGGGATGGCTAACATACGACGATCTGTAAAGAGAAAACCCCGATGCCAATGGAATCCCATTTGCATCGGGGTTTCGTATATCCGTCTGCCGCCGGCAAAATTTATGGCAAGCACTGTCCCGCATTTCAAAATGCCGTTGTAGGCTTGCGTGTTTCGCCCGCCCCTTGCGGCCCAGAAATATTCCAGCAAACGGCCGGGCCCGAACCATCTCTGGCAAGGGCCGGCAACGGCAAGCGGCAAATTCTCCCTGACAGAGCCCATGGCATAGAGCCCAGGAGAGCGAAACGCACGATACAACCCGCCCTTTGCACCAACCGATCAAAACCGACCGCTTCCATCCAAAGCGGCGGCAACATCGATTCTCGTCACCCGCCGGCGGCCCATTTCCGCACCAAAAACGCCGTCGATCGAAACCATGCCGCGAATCCCAACCCATCCTACGAAAGCCGAATCGCATTTCCCGTTTTCCGTTTAAAGGAACCACTCGACATTGGGCGGGATAAAATCCCAATCCAACCCCTTTTCGTGATCCAGGCACCGGGCGACCGTCTGCTCCATGGCCTTGCGGCCGTAAGCGTACGCATCCTGGCTCAGGCAGCCGGCCAGCAGGCCAGCCGCAATGTAGGCCGGGGCGTTTGTGGGGATCTCATGCCCAATGCAAAAGGTGCCGGCAAACGGGCGGCTCCCATCCGGCCACTGCGCCCGCCGGGCCTTGCTCAGCCCCTGGCAGACTGCGTCGACATACCCTTCGGTGCAATACACGCAATCCAGCGGCGCCCCCGCATACCCCTGTGACAGCGAGCGCGCTACCATTGCGGCCGACACCTTGGATTGAAAGTCGATAAACAAATCCCGGATATCGATACCGAGCCCACGGCTGACCATCTCATTACAAAAGCCCCACCGCCGCCCGGCGTTGGTATAGTCAAAATATCGGTTGTTTGGCCGTACAATGGCGATATGCCGCACATCCGGCCGGTGGCAAAGCAGCATCTCGGCCGCCAGCTTGCCCTCGACATCCGGGTCGGTGCCCACATAGCCGCACCGGTCCATCAGGTCGACGTTGCGCACCCCCAGCACCGTAGCGGGGATGCGCAGCGTCGTTTCCCGCAGGTAGGTCGCCCTGCCCTTTGGAAAAAGAATGAGCCCCTCCGGCTGTTTTTGATGGAGCCATTCAAAAAAAGCCGCCTTGTGCTCCGGCTCGGCCTGCAGAGGGTCGTGACGTACCATCAGCCAGATGGGAACGCCCCCGCTCTCGTACTCGAGGGCACGGTCGCGAAGCCCCTCGTAAACCCGGCGCCAAAAAAACGCTGGGGTCTTGGGGATACAAACGCCGATGCGAACCGCGTTTGGATTGTGATATCTTCCATCCACCATTTCGCTCGATCCCCCTTGTGCGTGCATATCCGAATGCCGTGCCGCGCATAGCCCGCACGGCTTACATGGTGGAATTTTTCCAGTCATCTGCCGCCGTGCGCTCATGACGCCGCGCCGCCCACAGCTACCATGGCGTGGACACGCGGCGTACGACGTCTTCCGTGCACATGGCTGCGGGCCGAAATCATCGAAGCATCCGTCTCGGGTGCTTTTTCCAGCAGCGCCTCACTAGAATGCCATTTTTACCGCATGGCCCAAGGCGGAAATCCCCCTTTGGCTATGCTTCTGCGTTTATTATAACCCCGTCGGAACAAAAATGCAAACATAAAACCAGCCCCCGGCCGGCCGGAGCCGATTGGGTCAGCAGCGTAAAAACGCCCTACCCGATCAGCCCCGGCAAGCCGGGAGCCTATGGAAATAGGAGGAGGTTGTCCGATCAATCCTGTTCGACAGGGAACTCCTCGATCAGGTCTACCGAATGCTGAAGTATGCTAAGCGCGTCGGTTGCATTGACCTGGCCGTCGTTGTTCACGTCGGCGGTCGTGATCTCCGAACCGCCGAGGCTGCGCAGGTCCACCGAGGCCTGCAGGGAAAGCAGCGCGTCGGCAGCGTTGATCTGGCCGTCGTTGTCCACATCGCCGTAAGTCACCAGGGTCCTCTTGCTGAAGCGATAGGGGTTGTTGATATAGGCGGTGGGATAATCGAGGATCTCATAGCTCCCGTCGGCATGGTACAGCACCGATTGCGTGCGGGAAACCAGCGCCTTTTGCTCGCTCAGCTCGTATTTTACCTCCATGGTGCCGTTGAGCGACCAGCCGAGGAAATAGGGATTGATGTCCGAGCAGGAGAACACGCCGGTGTCGTCGATGCAATTGGCGGCGAAGTCAAACACATTGGCCAGATTGGCCGTATCCCCGTCGTAGCCGAGATAGGACAGCTCGGTACCGCCGAGGAAGAGCACGTGGCCGGTCAGGGTTTCGCCGTTGTATTCGATGCGGTCGGGATAGTAGGCGATCGACTGCTTGTAGCGGTCCACCGCTTCCCGGTATTTGCTCAGCCCGGTGATGTCCCATGCGCGCTGGAGCGCCAGCACCAGACGCGCGTCAAAGGCGCCAAAGGAGCCGTCCGGCCGCTGCTCATTCAGCGAGAAGCTCGCCCAGTAATCGGCCATATCGACGTACTCCTCATACCCCATGGCCGCCAGGTAGCCGCAGCCGGCCACATGGTCGTTCACCCGCGCCGGGGTAACGCCCCGCTCATACGAGGCGGCGTAGCAGGCGTTCATCGCGTTGAGGGCGAGCTGCTCAGCCTGATCGGCCAGGGGGCTGTCGTATTTGCGGAAAATATAGGCGGCCGCAGCCAACGCCCCCGGCCCAAGGCCCTCGTCGCCGCAGACATAGCTTGGGTCGTATCCGCGCGCGCCGTACACCCCCCGGCTGACCAGATTCTCGGCCACCTGGATGGGCCAGGACAAATCGCCGTCGATGCCCTGGAAGGGAATGGCCGTCAGGGTGGGGACGGCGTCGGCGCTGTAAACCAGCTCCAGGCTCTCAAACTGGTTGCCGCCGTCGCTGTGCAGAATGATCCGGTCGGGCGCCACATCCCAGGTGACGACCAGGGCCTCGGCCTGCGCGGTCTGCACCGAGTGGAGGATCAGATACTGCCCGTCCGGCGGCGCGATCTCGGTCGCCCCTGCCATCGCGCTGATGGCGACCATGCCGTCGGCCGTCGAGGCGTAGCTCCATGGGCGCACCGCGCTGCCATAGGCAAAGCCGGATTTGAAATTGTTAAAAATCACGCTGTAGGAATCGGTCCCCTGCGAGGTAACCGACAACGTGGTGGGGCGGTCGGTCGTGCCGCCGGGCGTCGTGATGTCGAGCGACGCCGAGCCGGAGGAACCATACTGGTAGGTGCGCACCATACCGTCGCCGGCCTCCTTCTGGGTGTCGGTTACGGTAGTGCCGTCGACACTGACGGTGTTCCCGCCCGACGTTCCGGCGACAAAGACGTCGGCAAAGACCTCAATATTGTCCTGATTGACCGCCATCTGCAAATACTTGGGGTTCTCATCGCTGACAAAGACCTGCTTGGGACGGCTGTCCAGCTTATAGAACATCTCGTAATCGCTGCCCGGCACCATGGCCTGGCGCACGCCCTCGTACAGGTCGGTGATGGTATCGAGCCGCACAATGGGGGAGAATCGCTCCTCATCCGCCAAAGCGATGATCGAACGGGAGGTATCGTGAACATAAAACAGCTCGCGCGTGCGCATCATGCCGTCAAAGCAGTTGACCCCATAGCGGCCGTCAAAGAGGTTGTTCATATAATTGCCCGCCAGGGAGTTGAGCAGCACGAGGTCGTCCGACCCGTCTTTATAGTAATTGCGGTACATCGTGCGGGTATCGTCGCCCAGGGTCCACTCGGCCTCCGGCATGGTGACCATATCGGTAAAGCCGGCGCGCACACGGCTGTAAAGGCCGCATTCGCCCTCCTCGGTGGCCGTCAGGGTGATTTCCACGGTCACCGCCTTGCCCGCGCTGCCGTCCGACAGGGGGATGGTCAGGTTGTACCCGTTGTTGACCGAAGAAGCCGCCTCGCGGCCGTCGACCGTGACCGTGGGCAAGCCGTCGCTCAGCGCCCAGGGGATGCTCAGCGAAATCTCTTCCCCCACCCAGCTCTCGGGCAGGTTGATATAGCGCGAAAGGGTAACCTTGGAGCCGGCAGTGGCCGAAATGACCTGGCCGGCCGACACCGTGCCGCCGGCTGAGCTCAGCCAGCCGTCCGAAACATCGGTATACGCCGGCGTGGGGTTCTGGGCCCCCGTCACGGTGACATACCGGGTGGAGTACAGGCACGCCCCCCACCCGTCGGAGGGATTGCCGTCCGAAAAGCGGACATATACCTCGCCCGACTGCTCAAAATAGGGGGACAAATCGATCGAGCGCATTTCACGGTAACGGCCGTTGGTCTTGAAGTGGAGCTCCTGCGTCCATGTGGTCCGGTCGGCCGACACCTCGACCTGGAACTCGTGGGCGATATCCATGGAGAGGAAAGCGGTCTGCCCGACCTCTCCCGTAAACTGGTAAATAAAGCTGCCGTTGTAATCGGCCACCCGGTAATAGGTGGTGCCGAAGGGGGCCACCTGGTTGTTGGATGAATAAAGATAGGGCTTCTCCGAATCGGTGTTCGGAAGCAGCGTTACCGACTGATACTGCACCTGCGTACCCTCCCGTGTTGTGTATTCCTGCGTCACACGGCCGGATACAGCGGTATCGTCTCCCGCCGCCCGGCCCTGCATCAGGGCAGGCGCGGTCAGCAAGGACAGGCTCAACGCCGCCGCGATGATACGCCGCAATGGGGACATTGGATTTCTCTCCTCTCCTGACAGGCAATGGTTCATCGCCACCGGCGGGAGAAGCTGGGGCATCTCCCGCCTGCGGTAGAATGGTTTACATATCCTCGACCGGGAAGTGGTCGGTCAGGTCGACCGAGTATTGCAGGATCAGCAGCGCGTCGGAAGCGTTGACCGCATCGTTCCCATCGACGTCGGCGGCCAGCAATTCGGTTTCGCTCAGCTGGATGAGATTGACCGAATGCTGCAGCGCCTTGAGCGCGTCGGCGGCGTCGATATTGCCATCCGCATTGATGTCGCCGTAGAGCGCCTGCGGCTCCTGCCCTTTGAACTCGTTGTACTTGCTGCGCGCCTCCATGAGTTTGGCGTCGTTGGTAATCATCGAGAGCGCGCCGTCGCCGTAATTGGAAACAAAGCTGTAGCGGAGGGCCTCGGCCTGCTCGATGCCGGCCAGCTTGTCGTTGTAATTATCGGCCGTCACCTCGCCGATGGCGTCAATGGCGTCGATGAGCTCCTGCGCGTCCTCGGCTTTCTGCTTTTCCTCGGCTTCCGCAGCAAAGCGGTCGTGGTTTTCCTTGGCGGTCTGGAAAGCCGCCAAATTGGTGATCAGCTCGTCGGCCGCTTCCTGGCCGTAGCTGCTGATAAAGGAATCGATCTGGTTCTGGGTTTTGGCAATCAGGTCGGTTTTGGAGGCGTAATTCTCCTGCGTCACCTCGCCGATGGCGTCAATCGCTTCCACGATGCTCAGAGCCTCACCGTCTCTGGCCGAGGTCAGGGAGAACAGCTGGGCGGAGCGCAGATAGACCTGGGACGACCCGTAGCTCTCCAGCTTGAGGGTAATATCCTGCCCGGCGTGGGCCTCGTCCACTGTAAAGAAAAAGCGGAATTTGTCATAACGGCCGCTGTTTTCCGTATTGACCGACTGCATCACGTCGATCCTGGAGTAGTCGTAATGATCCAGCTCGGTCACCGTACCGTCCGGGCCGGTGGCATAGGCCGACAGACGGACCTTGCGGTCCTCCCCGGCGTTGCCCGTGGTCTTGAGCTCGACGTCGTAGGCGTACACGCCGGCATCCAGCTTTTCGGTAATGCCGTCGGCAAGCACGGTGGGCGCAAATTCACCCGACGTGTCGGCCTGGCTGACCAAACCGGTTACCTGCCCCGTTGTATTCAAAATGTTTTCGCGAACGGAGTTGGTCCCCTTAACCGCGGTGGACAGCAGATCCCCCTCGCAGTCCCAGACCAGCGTGCCGTCGACGCACACGCCAAAATAATAGATTTCCACCGTATGCCGGCCCGCGTTGGTGTTGGCGCCGATGTTAAACTGCAGATTGTCGTAATCCTGGCCCATCACGCCCATGACCAGATTGAATTCCTTGTAGGTGTACCCAAAGTTGGGATCGGTCATCTCGGGCGCTTCGTCGAATTCCTCGCGGGTAATGTAATGGCTCAGCGCCCCTTGGGTCCCGTTGGTATCGATCAGCTCAAAGAACTGATTGTCCTGGTAGCTGCCGTCGGAATTGCCCATGCGGACGATGACCGAGAGCTCGCCGCCCTCCATAAAGACCGGCGAACCGTCCGAATAGGTCGAGGGCGGGGTCAGGTACATCAGCCAGTACCAGTCGCCGCGGCTGTCGCTCTGCGGCTCGTACACCCCGATGACCTCGGTGGTGTAGCTCTCCACGCCCGGGTTGGCCTGCGCGATCTCGGCCCCCGACCAGAAGGTGCTCTCCTTGGCGGTGAAGCGGTCGGACATATATGTGATCAGGTAATCCAGGCGCTCACGCGCCGCAGTCAAATCGGCAAGGTTGGAAACCAAAGAAGCGGCTTCCTCCCCATACTGATCGGTGAGCCGGCTGACGGCCGCCTCGGCTTCCTCCACCGACCGCTGGCCGGCGCGGTAATTGTACTTGCCAAAATCGACGATCTCCTCAATGGCTGCCTCGGCCGACTGAGCCATGAGCCGTTTGAGGGTTTCCTCGTCGGCATTCTCCATAAAATTGTCGTAATCCTCGCGGGCCTTGACCAGATCGGCCGAATTGGTAATATTTTTCTCGGCGGCCTGCTGCCCGTATTTTTCCACATATGCGGCATAGGCCGCCTCCATCGCCTCGATTGCATCCAGCTTTTCAAAGAAGTTTTCGCTTGTCAAAGTGCCAATGGCTTTGATGCCACTGATAATCTGTGAAGCTTCCATCAGCTGAGGGCTGGTATACTGCCGGATGGCCACATCCCGCAGGTATACGTCGGTTGCGTCAAAGGCTTCGACTTTAATGGTAACCGCCTGTCCGTCGGCGGCGTCGGGCACAGAGAATTCCAACCGCAGGGTATCGTACCGGCCGGTGGATTCACCAAGCAGACGGGCCAATACCTCCGATTTGTTATAAGTATAGGAAGCCAGCGTGCCCTCTGATCCGGCAACGCTCACCCGCAGCTTGTCATCCGCGCCGTAATTGCCATCGGTTTTGACATTGACGTCGAGCAGATAACTGCCCGCCGCAAGAGCGTCCGACTCCAGTTCCACCAGCGTCTGCGTGGCGCCAGCGGGAGTTTCGCTGTGCAACGCCGCAATACCAGTTGCCCCCCCGGTCGTATTGGCGATATTTTCACGGACAATTTCGCCCTTTTCGGTGCCGGCTAAGTATTCGCCCTCGCAATCCCATACCAGCTCGTCGTCGACATAGACGCTCAGGCCGTACAATTCGACGGTATGGCGCCCGGCGAGATTGGGGGTGCCGATGTGAATGTTCATCTCGTCAATATCCTGTTTCAGCTCGCCCATCTCCAGGGTTACCTCACGGTAGGTGTAGCCAAAGACCGGGTCGGTCTTGATGGGGGATGCCTGGAATATTTCCTGGGTAACCTCCATGCTCGGGCCGCCGCAATTGGTCGCGTCGATAAAATCGAACATGCCGCTAAGGTAGGTCCCGTCGGTGCTGTAGCGGGCCACCACCTTCATCTGCGCCCCGGCGGTGAAGATCTTGGAGCCGTCCGGCCGGACGGAGGTGGGCTTGACATCCATCACCCAATACCAGTCGCCCCTTGAGGTCGACGCGGGCTCACGAACGCCGACAATATCGGTGGTGTAGCTGTCGCCCGCCTGCTTTTGGGCAACCAGATCGTCCCCCGGCCAGCGCTGCACTTCCACCTCTACCAGCTCTTCCTCGGCCGACGGCGTGACAGCGGCGGGAACCCCTCCCGCCAGCAAAACCGCCGCAAGCAGCGAAGAGAGCAATCTGCGTGTACGATGCTGTTTCATACCTGTTTTCTACCTCCTGGATACACACACTTTGATTGACAAACCCGACCGAATATGCTACATTGAAGCCGCCGCATCCGGCCCCGCGCGTCGCGCCGCCATATGCCTGCGGCGTCTTGCGTAGCCTGCGCCCATGCACGCTCATGCGACACGATCCGTTATGCGCGTACGGCGCTGCCTTTCTGGGGCGGCACAGATCCGGCCTATGCGATGATACCATGAGCGCGCCGTGTGAATATATCCTTCTACCTGGCTGCAAGCGTGCGCCTACTGAAATGCAAGCGCGGCTGCCTTTACAGGACCATATCCCGTCAGTACAAAGCGATCTCACGGCCATCGCACATGACCTCAGGGCCATGCCGAGCGGCAAAGCATCATAGCCATCCACCGTGATTATACCATATAATGCGCAAGAATTATATGGATAAATTTTATATTTATATGTTCTTTTTAAAGATTAACAGGTAATTATCAAAGTTTTGAAAGGATGATACGATGAAGCAAAACCTCGTTGACCCCTATATCTACCGTATCACATGGGATCACCGCGACCCAGGCTGGGCCAAGCCGGAGGAGCACATCCCCCACTTTGACCTGACCTTTGTCATCGACGGCCAGGCCGATTACTGGTGCGATGGGGAACACTTCACGGTGGGGGAGGGGGAGTGTGCTTTTCTTCCCCGCAACAGCCTGCGCAAAATCGAATCCCCCGGCGGCTGCGAGATGATTGTGATCTATTTTTTCCTCACCGGCGAGGTCCCCTTTCATTTTCACCGCCACATTCGGGTGCGCAATATGAACTTGATGCTGTATTATCTTCACAGCTTCAACAACGCCTGGTGGCTGCGGCCCGAGCACTATTTGACCGAATGCCAGGAATTTTTTTATCTGATTCTGGACGAGCTGACCTGTTCGTGCATCCAAATGCCGCCCAACCCGATGGTGGAGTCGGCAAAAGACTACATCATCCACCACTGCGACGAATCTCTCAGCGCCCAGCGACTGGCCGAGCAACTTCGGCTGCACCCCAACTATTTCGGCCAGCTGTTTCAAAAGCATGAGGGCTGCACCGTGCGGGAATATATTACCGCATTCCGCATCCGCAAAGCGATGACCCTGCTCAAGCGGCAGGAGCTGTCGGTGCAGGAGGTGGCGGCCATGACCGGCTTCACCGACAGCCTGTATTTTACCAAGGTGTTTAAAAAGACCATAGGCCAGCCGCCCTCGCGCTATCGCAAAAACTTTTAGTTTCACGCTCCAAAAAGCCCTTGCCCACTGGTTCTCAGATGATTTGTTAATTTCTATAAAATATTACCGTTTTTTTGTGGAATATCATTCTTTACACGCTGCGATATAGGAAGTAAAATACAGATAAGTCCAAATGATTTTCTCTCGTTCTCCGCCAAAGCATGGATTTTAGTCTCATCCACACAAGCAAGGGGGTAGCGTTATGAAGTTAACAAGATGGCCCTGGATCCTCCTGATCCTGGGGTTGATGGTATCGCCGGCCGTCGCAGACGAGTCGCCGGTAACCTTCCACCCATACGCTGGCGACGTTTCCAAGGACGCATATCTGGATGCGCGGGATGCGCTTTCTGTGCTTCAGTACTCGGTCGGGCTCATTGCGTTTGACCCAGATCAGGAACGGGCGGGCGATACGAATGGGGACGGCTCGATCGACGCCGGCGACGCGCTCATCGTGCTTCAGACGTCGGTTGGGGTACAGGATCCACTCGATTGGACCATGGAGGATGCGGCCGCACCCACCGGCCCGGCAGCGTTGGGCATACGGCAGGGCTTATCGCCCTGTTTCCCCGTCGAGCCCGATCCCGATCCGGAGGAAAAGCAAGAATTCGCGTCGCTCGACGCCCTACAGCAGTATATCTCCTCGGGTCAGATTAACATCCCCCAGGATCAGCTCTGGCTTCCCGATGACAAATTTTATATTGTCGTCTCCGATTTTTGGGCTTTGGATAACAACTATGGCTATACGGTAGAGAACCGGGAAGCGGAATATTGCCTGTCTTTTACCTTCCTGCCCAATGCAGGCTCGGTACAGCAGGCCCTGCGCACGATACTACCGCCGGCCGATACCGCCGGCGCTCATCTTCCCCTGCTCTGGGCACAATGGGAGGATGGCGCCGCCCTGGTATCCCAAACCAGCGCTCCGGTCTTTGCCTTCATGGTTGGTGATACTGCCGCCGTCGTCCAGACAAAGGCGGAGGTCGATCTGCACTTGTTGCTTAAATCGTATAACGTCTCAAAATATGCGGAACGGGCCCTGTTCGGCTGGAGGAAGGATTTTTCCCTGATAACGCCGCAAGGATGAAGAGGCAGCGGCCCCGCCCGGGGATGGGCTACATCTCTCAAAACCCATGACAGCGGGCGGCCCAACATGGTACGTTGATACCCGCGGGCGATAAGGGAAGAGGGACTGCGTCGCACCGGAGGCGTGTCCGATTCCCACAAGGCCCCTTATGGAGATAGGCCGTCTTTGCATTCACCCGAGGCTTTTGCAGCAGAGGTTTTTTCCCATCGCAGTCCGTGCGCCTTGTGTTATTCGAGCCAACAGCCGCATTTCCCATGCACGCAAACAATCCCCTGACGCCAAAAAGCGTCAGGGGATTTGCGATCCATACTACCGAACTGTTTTTGTCAATAACGCAGCAGATCGGTCAACGTGATGTGCATCTGGGCGCTGATATTCTCCAGCACCCGCAGGCTCGGGTTGGCCTTGCCGTTTTCCAGCCGGGACAAATAACGGGAACTGATGCCGCAACCGCGGGCAAAGCTCTTTTGTGAGATATCCTCTTTCGCGCGGTAGTCCGCGACCCTGCGTCCAATCATAGCGCTGATTTCCATATGACTCACCCCTCGCTTTTATTGTACATAAGCCAGAAGTAAAGTCCATGAGATATTGTTCGCATTCAGGAAAAATATTGAAATTATTCTTCCCTGATGCATATTCGGCTGTCCCCCGCTTATTGATTCCCCACATACCGTATCTGAATGTGGCCGGCCGCGATCTCCTGATACTCCTGCGGGGCCTGCTGTGCATAGGCGGGATCGTTGGTGTACAGCACGTAATCGTCGGCGTATCCCGACAGGCCGATGTAGATCATTCCGCTGTCCACGCGGAGAATGTCAGCCCCCAGGCCGGCCTCCATGACCGCAAAGCGGTACATCACCCCTGCCGGCGTGCTGACCTCATACTGATTGACCAGCGTCCCCTCGCTCATAACGTCGGATAAAAACAGGCTGGCGTCGCCGTCGAGCAAATCGGCGTACGAGCCCGACTCGGTCGGGCTGTCAAAAATTTCGCTATCCCAGTTTTCATCGGTATATTCGGGGGTCCCAATGACATAGTCGCCGTCCATGGTGACCCCTTTTCCAAAGCCGAGGGCGTCGTGGTTGGAAACGCTGACCGTCAGAACCCCATCCTTGACCTCAAAGGTCAGGGTAGCCCCGTCCCCCGTATTATAGGTGCAGGTGGCCTCGTCGGCCGACAGCAAATGCGCAACCCCCTCGGTCGTGCCGACATTCGCCCCGCTGCGCGCATTGACCGAGAAGAAAAAGGAGGTCTTGGTCTCCTCGTTGATGGTAATGGTCGCCGCCTGCGACTGAGGGACGCCGGTGCGCTGCCACACGCCGGTAAAATTTCCCTCCCCAAGCTGGGACTGTACCGGCCGGGAGGAGGACGCCGCGCTACCGGCCGACGATATCTCGCCCTCACCGGCGTTCTGAGATGCCTGGCAACCGCCCAGCAGCAAAGCGAGCAACAGGGCAACCGCCAAAGCCAGCAGCCGCGTACAGCGCCTGGTTCGTACCCTGCGCCGGGATGTTATCGGATGCTTCATACAACCACATTCCTTACTCTAAATTCAGCCGCGCCCACCGGTGCTCGGCACCTCGGAGGCTGCGGTCAAAGGTTTCTTCCTGTGGATGCAGCGCCGTATCCCTTGCCGGACTACCAAAGGCGCCGCAAGAGGCGGTCACTGCCCGCGCCGGCCGGCCAAACGCTTTGGCGAGTCGGTGACATTCAGGCGCTGCCGCCGCTCGCTCGAGGTCACAAACCTCTCGCGCAGCACGCCCGCGTCACCCGAGCGCAGCGCCTCTTTTATTATATCCAATTGTATCTCAAAATGCTCGATGCAGTCAAGCAGATTGTTCCGGTTGATCAAAAACAGCTCGCTCCACAGCGTCTCGTTGATATTGGCGATGCGGGTCAGGTCCCGATAGCTGTCGCCAATAAAGCAGCCGGTGTCCCTTCCCTCGAGGTCGCTGTTGATCAGGGCGACCGCCAGGGCGTGGGGAAGCTGGGAGGTAAAGGCGATCAGGCGGTCATGCTCGACGGGCGAGACACGCACCACCCGGCCAAAGCCCATGGCCAGCACCAGCTTCTCGACCATATCCAGGTTTTCCGGCCGGTTTTGCTCGAGCGGGGTGAGGATATAGTTGGCCCCCTCGAACACCTCGGCGCTGGCGAAATCAAAGCCACGCTTCTCCCGACCGGCCATGGGATGCCCGAGGACGAAATCGGCCTGGGGCGGAAAGAGGTCGCCGCAGGTTTGCAGTATCTGCTCCTTCACCCCGGTGGTATCCGTGATGACCGACCCCGGGCGCACACAGCCGCCATACTGCTCCAAAAAAGGGCGCATTGCGTCAGGATACAGGCAAACGACCGTCAAATCAGCCTGCGGGAGGTAATCCCCCGCGTTGCATGAGCCGGCCGCAATCGCGCCCGACTCGACCGCCTTTTTTACCGTCCCGGCATCGCGGTCGACCCCGTAGACCGTGTGACCACCCAGTTTTTTCAGGCTCAGGGCAAAGGAGCCGCCGATCACTCCCAACCCGACAATGACAATGTTCAAGGCCAAGCCCCTTTCCCTCGTTTATGCTACCATGCTCTGCCCTTTCCCCGCGCGGCGGCACACTCTCACAGCCTTGCGCGCCCCGCCGACCACGGCGGGCGGCGGATGCCGCCCACAGGATACCGGCCGCATCGGCCAACCCGCGGAGAAGGGCCAGCTCAATTTTTTCCCTTGGAGGCGTATTGCTCGAGCGCGTCAAGCGCCATGCCGTAGCCCGCCTCCCCATGGCCGGCAATCTGCGCGATGCAGGCCGGCGCGGTAACCGACACCCTGCGGAATTCCTCTCTCGCGTGGATATCGGACAGATGCACCTCCACCGCCGGGATGGGGGCGATGGCCTTGAGCGCATCGTAGATGGCATAGCTGTAATGGGTATAAGCGCCCGGATTGATCACCAGGCCGTCGTAACGCTCAAAGTAAGCGCGATGGATCGCATCGATGAGAGCGCCCTCGCTGTTGCTCTGGTAAAAGGCCAGCGTATGGCCGCGCCGCTCCCCCTCCTGCTTCAAATCACGGCAAAGATCGTCGAGCGACCGGCTGCCATAGACCCCTTTTTCCCGAATGCCCAGCATATTGAGGTTCGGGCCGTGGATTACCATAATCTTCATTCCCTGTGCTCCTCCCGGGCCGCCCTGCCTTCCCTGGCCCACCGGCAAATTCGCTGCGCCGCTTCCATGGGGGCAAGATTTCCCGCCAGCACCCAGTCGGCTGCGGCAAGATAGAGCGGACGGCGCTCCTGCTCCAGCACAAAGACCTGCCCGGCCCCCTGGCTCAGCAGCGGGCGCGAAGCGGTGTCGACGTCGCCGGCAATATCCCGCGCGCTGCGGTCGAGGAAAACGATCCGGCAGCTTTGGCGCAGCAGGTCAATGTTCCGTTGCCGCTTGACCACCCCGCCCCCGGCCGCAATGACGGTATGGCGGCGCTGCGCCAGCAGGCGGCATGCCTCGGTCTCGGCGTCGCGAAAGCGCTCCTCCCCCTCGGCAAACAGCTCTTTGACGGTACGCCCGGTCATCGACTCGACCGTCTCGTCCATATCGGCAAAGGTCCACCCAAGCCGCTCGGCGGTCAGAGCGCCCACCGTCGACTTACCGCACCCAGGCAGACCGATGAGAAGAATATTGCTCTTGGAATTCAAGTCCAGGCTCCCCCTTCTCAAAAGCGTCCAGCCAGCTCGGCGGTCAGAGCGCCCACCATCGCCGGGTCAATCGACCGGCCGAGCCATATCTCCTGCGCCGCGACGGCCTGGGCCACCAGCATGGTCAGCCCATTGACCGCCGGCTTTCCCGCCCGGCGGGCCAGGCGTAAGAATTCGGTTTCCCTTGGATTATATATCAAATCGGCCGCCGCGTCAAATTTTGATAAAATCTGCTCCCCCACCGGGCTGACCCCGGTATGGGGAAACATCCCGACCGGCGTAGCGTTGACCACCAGCGCGCCCGCTATCCCTTCGAGCGTATCGTAGCCGATGACCTGCAATCGATCGTCCTCCTGCCAGCCGGGAAGACGGGCCCTCTCTCCCGCCTGGGAGGGACGGCGGGTGACGGCATACAGCCGCTTGACCCCGCAATCGAGCAGCCAGGCCGCCGCCGCGCGATAGGCCCCGCCCGTACCCAGCACGGCGGCCACCCCGCCTGCCGGGTCGATCCCGGCGCTTTGGAGCATCCGCCCAAACCCCGCATAGTCGGTATTGTAGCCATACAGCCCCGTCCCTGCCGGCGGCTGCTCCCCCTCCGCTGGGCCGCCGGCCAGCGGCTTACAGGGGGAAGGCCGGCCGGGAGCGCCGCTATCCGATTCCCGGGAAGCCGCGGGGCGATGCGCCGGCCCCAAATCCTGCGCCAAAGGGGGCCGGCCGACGGCTACCGTGTTGACCGCGCCGATGGCGGCCGCCTCGGGCGAAAGCCCGCTCAGCTGGGGCAAAATGACCTCCTTATAGGGGATGGTCACATTGAAGCCGTCGTAGCCCTCCTCCGTCAGCCTCTGTGCGGCCGACGCGGCCTCAGCGGGGGAAAGCTCCCGCAGGTCATACCGCCCCTGCACCCCCAGCAGCTCAAACAGCCGGGTGTGTATGACCGCCGACAGGCTGTGGGAGAGGTGCTCACCGATCAGGCAAAACCGCTTCATCGGTCTGCCCTCCCGGCGCGGTAGCTGCCCAGCAGGCGGAAATAATCGGCATGGGCGGCAATCCCGCTGAGCGCCCGCTTGACCGGCTCGGACTCGACGCTGCCCTGCAGGTCGACATACAGAAAGTACTTCCACCGGCTGTCGCGCAGGGGCCGGCTTTCAATTTTAAGCAGGTTCACCGATTGCTCAAAGAAATAGCCCAGCAGCTTATACAGGGTGCCCGCCCGATCGTCGAGGGAAAAGACCACGCTGGTCTTGTCGTCGCGCGGGGTGACCCGCTGCGCCCGCTCGATGAGCACAAAGCGGGTGGTGTTGTCCTTGAGGTCGTTGATATCGGAGGCCAAAACCTCCAGCCCGTACAGGGACGCCGCCCTGCGGCTGGCAATGGCCGCGACCGAGGGATCCTTCTCCCTCGCCACCGAAAGGGCGGCGGCCGCGGTATTCAGCCACGGGACCGGCCGCATGGCGGGATACTGCTGGAGAAAAGCGCGGCTCTGCTCCAGCCCCTGGGGGTGGGAGCGCACCTCGCGGATCCCGTCGAGCGGCGCGCCGGGCAGGCCAAGCAAATGCTGACGGACGGTGACGTATTCTTCCCCCGTAATGTAAAAATCATACTGGTGCAGCAGGTCGTAGACCTCGCTGACGCCGCCGGTGGAGGAGTTTTCAATCGGCAGCACACCGCAGCCGATCTCGCCCTGGCGCAGCGCCTCAAACACGTCGGCAAACCGGGGGTAATTGCGGCGGGGCGCGCCGGGGCCGAAGGCCTGCTCCAGCGCCGCTTCGGAAAAGGACCCCTCCTCCCCCTGAAAACCAATCGGAAACCGGATGTCGTCGGCGGGGGCCTGCGCACACAGCGGGGCCTCGCGGGTTTGCAGGGGATGGTTCACCGGGCCGTGCTCCCCACACGGGAGGCTGCCCTCTTGCGCGGGGCCGGATGCGGCCTCACAGGGCGACGGCGCCGAGCCCGCGCCGGCTTGTTCCTGCCAGTCGCGGCTTACCTCCATCAGGGATTCGAACAGCCTGCGCACCCCCGGGCGCAGCGACGGGTCGGCAACCGCCGCCTCGGCCTTTTGCAGCACTACTTCCTCCCTGCCCGGCTGCAACACCGGCAGGCCGTGCTCTTTTTTATACCGCGCGATATTTTCTACCGCCCGCATCCGCTGCTCATATAGCGCGCAGATTTCCCCATCCAGGCGGTCAATCTCAGCCCGGTACTCCTCCAGCTTGGTCATGGAACATTCTCGATCCTTTCGGTTTAAAGTGAAGCTTGCGGCAATCCGCGTGGGGCCGTCGTGCGCCCCGGAGGGGGAGAAGCAGTGTTTCCCATCGGCAATCCCCGTGCACGGCCCGGCATCGTGCCGCCGTTGGCAATCGGCCATGGCGCGACAAAGACCCACCCTTTTTCATCATCCTATTTGCAGTTGGGGCTGGCGAGACGCGGTCGCTACTCTTTCTATCGCGGCGCTGTATCCCAGCTTGAGCCCACGCCGCCACGCCGCGCCCTGGCCCCGTATCAGCCGGCGCAGGCCGGGCCGCGGCAATCTGGGGGTCAGCGCAGCAGCTCATACACGGCCAGGGCCGCCGCCGCCTCCACCACCGGAAGGGCGCGCTGGGCGATGCAGGGATCGTGCCGCCCCTCGATGGAGATGGTCGTCTCGACCATCTCCCCCAGCAGCACGGTGGTCTGTTCCCGGGCAATCGATGGGGTCGGCTTGACCGCGACGCGGAATACCACCGGCATCCCATTGGTGATCCCGCCCAGGATGCCGCCGTTGTGATTGGTGCGGGTGCGCACCCGCCCAGCCTCGATGCAATAGGGGTCGTTCGCCCCGCTGCCCCGCATCCCGGCCAGGGAGAAACCGTCGCCGAACTCCACCCCCTTGACCGCGGGGATGGAAAAGAGCAGGTGGGCGAGCACCGATTCCAGGGAATCGAAGAATGGGTTTCCCACCCCGGCGGGGAGGCCGCAGACGGCGCATTCCACCAGGCCGCCCACCGAATCGCCCGCCTCCCTCGCGGCGGCGACGGCGCTGCGCATGGCGCCTTCCACCCCGGGGTCGAGCAGCGGCAATGCCATCGCCTGCAAGCCCTCAAGCTCATCCGGCGCGACGCTCACCGGGTCAAAGCGGCGGTCCTCCACCCCGGCGATGGCGGCGATATGGCCGCCCACGACAATCCCCTGCCGGCGCAGAATCTGCCGGATGAGCGCGCCGCAAAAGACCAGCGGCGCGGTGATGCGCCCCGAGAAATGCCCCCCGCCGCGCGGGTCGTTAAAGCCGTCATAGCGGACAAACCCGGTAAAATCGGCATGGCCGGGGCGGGGGCGGTTTTTGAGATTGGCGTAGTCGCCCGAACGGGTGTTGCGATTTTCGATCACGGCGCACAGGGGCGCGCCGGTGGTCTTATCCTCATACACCCCGCTGAGGATGCGGGGCACGTCCTCCTCCCTTCGGGGGGTGGACAGCTCGTCCCTGCCGGGGGCGCGGCGGCGCATCTGGCGGAGAATCTCCTCATAATCGATCTCCACACCGGCCGGAAGGCCGTCCATCACCACCCCGATGGCCGGGCCGTGCGACTCCCCAAACAGGGAGATTTTACATTTGGTCCCCCAACTCGAGCTCATCAAACGCACCTCCAAGCCGGCGGTAATCCTCAAAAAAGCCGGGATAAGATTTGCTGACACAGGGATAATCCTTCAAAACAAAGGGCTGCTCGCATACGGCGGCCGCCACCGCGAGGGTCATGGCCATGCGGTGGTCGCCATGGCTCCAGACCTGCCCGCCCCCTCGCAGCGGAAAGCCGCCGGCCGGCCGGCCGGCAATGCGCAGATCGTCCGGCCCTTCCCGCACGGCCGCGCCGAGGGCGGAAAGCTCGCTGACCACGGCGTGCAGGCGGTCGCATTCCTTGATGCGCAGGCGGCCGGCGTTGACGATATGGGTCTCCCCTTCGCAGGCGCAGGCAACGGCGGCCAGCACGGGGATAATATCGGGGTACTGGGCCGCGTCGATCACGCAGCCGTGCAGACGGTGGGCGGTGCAGATAAGGTTGCCCGCCGCGTCCCATTCGACCCTCGCCCCCATGCGCCGCAGGATGTCGCAGACGGCGCGGTCGCCCTGGGCCGAATCGCGCCGCAGCCCGGCGACGCGCAATAGCGTGCCGGCGGACGGCGCGGCCCCTCCCCCTGCCGGGGAGCCGGCTCCTTCTTCGGGGGATGGCGCGTCGATCACAGCGCCGCAGGCGGGCGGCACATCCTGCCCCGGGGCAGCCGTTTCCTTCCCCGGCCCGGTCGGGCAGCCGTCGGCGACAGCCCCCGGCTGGCCGGAAAAAGCGGGGAAATTACCCGGCGAGCCTCCATCCCCCAAAAGGCTTCGCCGCACGCCGGCCAACGCCCCGGCCGCGAGGAAAAAGGCGGCCTGGCTGTAATCCCCCTCGACGGTATAATCGGCCGGGCGGTAGCCCCCGGGCTTCACTTCAAAAACCCGGTAGGCGTCGTGGGATACCTCTGCTCCAAAAGCCCGCATGACCTGCAGGGTGAGGTCAAGATATCCCTTGGATTCCAGCGGGCCCTCCACCACGATGCGGGAAGGGCCGTCGAGCAGGGGCAGCGCGAGCAGCAGCCCGGTAATATACTGGGAGCTGACGTTGCCCGGCAGGCGAAAGACGCCCGGGCGCAGCCTGCCCCGCAGGGTGAGGTCCAGCCTGCCCTCGGCCGCTTCAAAGGGGATGCCCTGCTCGCGCAGGATGGCAAAGTAGGCGTCCAGAGGCCGCTTGCCCAGGTTGCCCTGGCCGGTCATCCGCACCGGGCGGCCCAACGCCAGAGCGACCGGCAGCAAAAACCGCAGGGTGGAGCCCGACTCCTTGCAGTCAATCAGGGCGGGCTCGACATCCGCCGCCCCCCTGGATGCGGCGGCATGCACCACGACGGCATCCCCCTGCCACTCCATCCTCGCGCCCAGCGCGGCCGCCCCGCCGAGGGTGGCAAGGATATCATCCGACGGCGCGATGTTGCGCACCGTGCTGGAGCCACCGCCTGCCAGCGCGGCGCACAGCAGGGCGCGGTGGGCGACGCTTTTGGAGGGGGGGACCTTCACCCGGCCGGACAGGCAGGCGGGGGAAAGCAGAAGATCGCGACTCAATGCAGACCATCCTTTCCCGCCTCGCCGGCGCAGGCAGTATCATCCTCCTCCAGCTCGCCCGTAAGCAGTGGAGAAAAGTAAGAAGCGTCGGTCGAATAGAGCACGCCCCGCCCCATCTGCTCAAGCAGCACGACGGTGAGCCGTTGCCCTAAATTCTTTTTATCCCGCTGCAAAAATGGGATCAGTAGCTGCTTGTCCCCCTCCCACCGGGTGGGAAGGCCGAAAGCGCGCAGCAGCCGCGCAATCCGCCCGGCCGTGCCGCCGGGGGTCTGCCCCCTGGCCTGCGCCAGGCGGGAGATGGTCACCATGCCGATACCCACCGCCTCGCCGTGGCTGTGGCCGGTGTAGTGCTCGGCCCCCTCGATGGCGTGGCCGATGGTATGGCCGAAATTGAGCAGCATGCGCTGGCCGTTGTCCTGCTCGTCGGCCTCGACGACCGCCCCCTTGATCTCGCAGCAGCGGGCGACGATCGCCTCAATGCGCTCCATCACCCCAAGGCGGGGATTGCCCTGCTGCGCGCACTCCCAGAGCAAATCAAACAGCGCCTCGTCCCGGATGCAGGCCGTTTTCACCACCTCGGCCAGCCCGTCGGCAAAAAAGCGGTCGGTCAGGGATTCGAGCGCCCGGGGATCGGCCAGCACGGCCCGAGGCTGATAAAAGGCCCCCACCAGATTTTTCCCCTGCGGCAGATCGACCGCCACCTTCCCCCCCACCGACGAATCCACCTGGGCAAGCAGGGTGGTGGGAAGCTGGACAAAGGGAACCCCCCGCAGAAAGGATGCGGCCGCAAAGCCGCCGAGGTCGCCAATGACCCCGCCCCCCAGGGTCAGCACCAGGTCCCGGCGGGTCAGGCCGAAGGAGACCATGCGCTCGTAAATGGCCGGGAGGGTCGAAAAGTCCTTGGTCGGCTCCCCCGCGGGAAGGGTGAGCAAATCGGCCCGAATTCCTGCCCCGGCAAGGGATTCGAGCACCTGCGGCGCATAGAGCGGTCCGACGTTTTCGTCGGTGATGACCATGGCGCGCCCGGCGGTGAAAGGGCGGACAAAATCCCCCACCCGGCCCAGCACGCCGCGGTCGATGATAATATCATAGCTTCTCTGGCCAAGGCTGACCGGTACTACCTGCATGCTTGTCCCTCCTCAGCGGCCGGATTCGGGCATGGCGCGCCCGACCGCCCGTGCCACCGGATCGAGCCTGCGCATCAGATGGCCGAACTCCTCCGGTGTGATCGACTGCTGGCCGTCGCACCAGGCATGGGCCGGATCGTTGTGCACCTCGATAATCAGCCCGTCGGCCCCGGCGGCGACGGCGGCCAGCGCCAGCGGCTCAACCAGCTCGCTCTTGCCGGTGGCGTGGCTCGGGTCGACAATGACCGGAAGGTGGCTTGCCTTTTTGGCCACCACGACAGCCGACAAATCCAGGGTGTTGCGGGTGCTGGTCTCAAAGGTGCGGATTCCCCGCTCGCACAGGATGATCTCCTCGTTGCCCCCCGCGGCAATGTACTCGGCCGCCATGAGCCATTCCTCCACCGTGGCCGACAGGCCGCGCTTGAGCAAAATGGGCTTGCGGATCTGCCCGAGCTCGTGCAAAAGGTCAAAATTCTGCATATTGCGCGCGCCGACCTGGATGACGTCGACGTCCCGCTCAAACACCTCGATGTCGTGCGGGGCCATGATCTCGGTAACGATGGGCAGCCCGGTCTGCTCGCGGGCCAGCTTGAGCAGCTCGAGGCCCTGGTACTTGAGCCCCTGGAAGGCATAGGGGGAGGAGCGCGGCTTAAAAGCCCCCCCGCGCAGGAACTGGGCGCCGCACTGCTTGACGTCGTGGGCGACCTGCGTGATCTGCTCCTCGGTTTCGACCGAGCAGGGGCCGGCGATCAGGGCCAGGGTGTTCCCTCCGATGGCGGCGTTGCCCACCCGGACGACCGAATCGTCGGGGTGAAACTGCCGGTTGACCCTTTTGTAGGGCTCGGAAATCTTGACCACCCGGTCCACGTAAGGGTTGGCCTCCAGATGCGAGCGGTCAATCCCGGCCGTGTTGCCGATCAGGCCGAGGATGGACAGCTCCGACCCAATGACCGGGCTGACCTCTACCCCCTGCGCCAAAAGGTATTGGGTGAGCAGGTCGATTTCGCTCTGGGGGGTCTGGGGCTTTAAAATGACTACCATAATGCATCTTGCCTTTCGGGTAAAATTAATGAGGGAACGAGGGGAATGCTCGGGCTGTGTGATAGAGGGCGTCGGGTTTGTCAAAGCGAACCCATCCTTTCGCCCCGCTGGCGGCGTACAACGTGAGCTACCGGGTCATGGAGCGGAATCCGACCCACCGTATGCCGGGCTGCGTCACCCCCACCGCCCGGTCCAAAACGGGCCGGCTATAGGTACGGCCGGCTATCCGGCGAGCCGCTCCCCCAAGCCGACCGGTGCAAAACGGTCAAGGCTCGGCCTGCGGCTGGGCCGGGTCGGGCGGCGGGATCACCCGGTTGAGCTGGCCGACGCCCTGCAACTCAAATTCCTTGATGGCCCGCAGCAGACGACGGCGCAGGTATCCAAACAGATACACCCCCACGCCGATGGCCACAAAGCACAGCATCACCAGCACGGTCAGCTCGACCTGGACCGTGCCGGTAACCAGGCAGACGAGCAAAAACAGCAGGGGGATCACCAGCATCGCAATGCCAAAAGAATTGACAATTTTTTTGTACAGATCCGCTCGGTTGCGAGCGCGCTCGAGCTGGCCGTGGCGTTTCCAGTATTCCTCCGGCCGCTGCAGCCAGTATTGGGCGAGGAGGTCCCTCTGATTCTGGGGCAGCTCGGAGGAGGGGACGGTGTAGTTGGGATCCTGCTGTAAAATTTCTTTCTCCAGCGCAAAAATCTCGTCGTCCCACGCCTTGCGGTCGGCCTCCAGCATGCCATATTTGAAGTCCCGGGTGGCGGCGCCCAGCCCCATCACCCGCAGATAGACCGCCGTCTTGCGGCAACGAAGGGGATCCAGCCCGCTCTCGGCCAGCATTTCGTATGCCATACAGGCCGACCGGGTCGCGTCGAGAAAGGCCCGGTAAGCCCGCGCGGTTGGAAAGGTCACATAGCCGTTGTAGCTGCGCAAAAGGACGTCGTCGTTATAAACCTGCTCCATTCGGTCAAGAAGCTGGCCGCACAGCGCCGCAGCCTCCCCCTCGGGAAGCGGAACCAGCCGCTGGGCCGCTTCGCTAAAATAGGGGACAGCCTCGACAAAGGTCATCTCTTTGGAAAAAAGCTCACTTTGAAAAATCTCAGGCTGCATAGAGATCCCTCCAATCGCTTCATTTTGCAAAGAAAAATGATACGGATAACGGCATGAAACCGACCCAGCCGCTACAAACAAAACCCAAACATTCGTCAAAAGCATGGCCGGCTGCGGCCAACCGGCAGCATCCACGCGAAGCCGGATCGGCGCCCGACGCGCATGGCCCCATGCCTGCTTCAATGACAAACAGGATCATCGTTATCCTTATTTTATCACATCCGTCAAGAGCATGAAAAGGGCCAGACTCTCGGCAGCCTGCGACGGTCATCCACCGCCAAGCGCGCCCGCTTCATAGCCGCTTGCCGCCATAGCGCCCTCACACAGCACAAATCGTATCGCCCACAGAAACTGAAAGTACCATAACCATCTGTCATCTGCGGCTATGGCATCAAAAAAGCGCGCGGTGCGAGTGGCGACATGACACACAGCCATGAGCCTGTGCTTAAAATCAAAGTATTATCGCCCTTGATCGCTATGATATCGGAACTTGCAGCGTCAGTGACATCCGCTGTACATAACCGTCTGCGGATGTTAATTCATGGACGTAAATTGAAAATGGCATCCGATGCATATGGTCATAAATCAGAATATAATAGCGACTCGTCGTTATGATATCATGGGCCCCCGGCGTGAATGATATCATACGCACATGGCCTCAGGCCCATGCTCAAAATCAAAGCATCATAGCCGTTCGCGGCTATTATATCATATATCTTTTTATCAGACAAGCCGTAACCGAACGACTGCCGCCTGAGCGGACCTCTGGAGGGGACTTTAGCGTCCCGACCTCGGATGGAGCGTCCGATGAGTATCCCTGTACCCCCATACCATATGGCCGAAAGGCGGGGAATGTCCATTGCCGGAACCCGTTGGAAAGAAACGCCGCCGTGCGGAAAACCTTTCTGGTATCATTCTCCTGTGGCTACGTGACCAGTCTCGAGCCTCTCGGCCCGTCTTCAGGGCAGCAGAAAGGCGCACACCTACGTGTGCGCCTTGGAAGCTCTATTCCTTCTATCCAACAACCATGACCAAAAGAACGGAATATATGATCGACCATTTTGAGGGGAAAGCTCCGTCTCCAGGGGCGTCGGATTCGCGAAATACGGTGAGAACGCCCGCCTTTTGACCGCGCCTTGTCTATCTCAATAGGGAGTACCGCCCACAGTGGAAATAGAACCGGCTGGTTCACGATGGGGTGGGCGTCGGCATTCGTACCGGTCTATGCGCCCCGCAGGGCAGCATAGAAAGCGCTTTGCGCCTCATTCGAACGCCGTAATCAAAAGCACCGAGTACTGTAGTATTTTTAAGGCGTCGTAAGCATCCGCCCGGCCATCGTGCGTAACGTCGGCCGCCTCCAGCGCGGCTGCATCCAGCTCGACTAGTTTTACCGAATGCTGCAATACCTTCAAGGCGTCATGGGCATTGACCTCGCCATCGCCGTCTACATCGCCTGGTGAAATCACAGTGCCCACAACCTCCACCGCAAAGCTTGCGGTCTGGCCGTCGTAGGTTACCGTCAGGTTTTGCACTCCGGTTTTCTCGGGCTGATATCCGGTCACCGTATACCCGGTGACCGTCTCTTCCCTGCCGTTGGAGTATGTCTGCTTGACCACCAGGCCGTAGCTGTCAAACTCTTCCCCCAGCTCGTAGGTCAGCTTCAGCGGCAGCCCGACCACCTTGATGCCGGTTTTTTCGGGCGCATTCACCTGCACGGCCAGCGCAGCGGTTAGTCCGCCGGCGCTTAAGGTGACCGTCTGCTCGCCCAGCTTCTCCGGATCGTATCCCTCCGCCTCGATGTTCTCAATCGCGATCGGGGTCGTGACGCCATCCTCATAGACGCCCGTCAACCGCATGCCGGACAGATCGAGCGGCTGCCCCTGAAGATAGGTCGTGGTATCGGGCTGTTTTTCCATTTGCAGGGATTGCAGGGCGCAAGGATAGGTAATTTGATCCAAACCAATCTGCACGCCGGTGCTGTCTGCATTTTTGCCCGCCAGTTCCAACCGCAGGAAATGGTCGCCCGCTTTCAGATTCAGCCCGGAATAAGAATAGGTCTGTATGGCCCCCGCAGGGCTGTAGAAATCAATGGTATCGATCAGCGTTTCATCCACAAAGAGCCTCGCGGTTCCATAGCCTTGCCCCTTGGCAAAGGTAAAGTTCAGCTCGTCTATATCCTTGCCAAGGCCGAGGTAAAATTTAATATAGGAATTCTCTTCCCCGCCGTCGAACACCATAAGGCGGTGCCCTTTCCACGTCTTTGTTTGAAAGGCGCCCGCGCCGCCGATAAAATTCACCGTAAGGTCCTCGCCCTCAATGCATCCGGACTGAGGCTGTCCATGGTAAATTCGTATGGTGTCAAGACCAAGCAGATATCCGGCCGACAAATCGTTTTTGCCCACGTTTTTCACAGTCAGCACATGCTCTCCGGCCGAAAGCTCAACCTGTCCGAGAGAGAGATAGTCGGCCCGCATCAGGGCAGGCTGGTATGTGTCGACCGGGCCGCCGATCTCGTTGCCGTCGAGGAGAAACTGGAATTTGCCATAGTCCGCCGCCATGCAGACGCCGACCTGGAAATCGCCCCGATATGGCTGAGGGAGCACAAAGGAGAGCTTGAGCTCTTCTCCCGGCTCCTGGACGCCGTGCCAGAAAAGCTGCCCTGTGCCATGCGTAAAGGGGATCGGCTGCACGTCGCACCCCTGCGCGCCACCGGCGTCGAGTACCGTCATGCTCTCCGCCTCGACAACCAGATTGTCCTCGCTGACCTCAGCCTCCTTTTGGGGGGTCAGCACCAGACAGTCGAGCCCAAACAGGTAATGGACCCCGCTTTTCCCCACAATTTCCACCTTGAGGACATGCCGCCCCTTGGCCAGGTGGATATCGCTCGCCGCCAGGCCGCAGGTGCGCACAACCCCGGCCCCGCAGCCGTCAAAGGTGCCCAACGGCACATCGTCAACCGATACGTCAACAATCCCATAGTCGCCAGCCCGGGTCATATAAAGCTGCAGCGTACCGGAAAAATCCTCCTGCACATCAAAATACAGCTCCAACGTCTCGCCGGGGCCTAACGCGTCGGGGGGCAATACCGCGCCGGTCGCGGGGTCGGTAAAATCCCTCCACCACAGTTGGGCGTTGCCCGAATACTCGTTGCCCGGCTGATTCCATCCGGACATAAGCTGCGTATCCAGCACGCCGTTGCTCAGCGACTTTACCGCCAGTTCTTCCCCTTCCAACACACACGGGGATGGATCGCGTCCGCTGTCGAACACCAGCGAATCGAGGGCAAGGCTGCGCCCGGTGGAAGCCTCATCCCCGTCCTGGCGCGCCGTAAATACCAGCTTGTGCTCCCCCTCAGACAGGGAGAACCGTCCAAAATCCAGCTGCCCGCCCGAACACAAAATCGGGTTGTAAAAATCGAGGGAGCGGATGCTCTCGCCATCGAGCGTGATGTCATAGCGGCCTCCCGAAGGCAATTTGCCCGTCACAAAGAGCAGATTCCCCTCGAATGGGCTGGGTAAATCCATAGTCAGAGTCAGGCTGTCCCCGGCGTTGTCTGCGTCGTATAACAGATACTTGTCGCCGCCAAACGGCAGGGTCTCGGTACCCAGTACCGGCGCTTGCACGGTCGCTTTTCCGCCTTGGACGGCGTTGGGCAGGGCCTCTGCTTCCAATCGCAGATTGGTCACCTTTTTATAAAAATCCGTCCGTTGCTCGTAGCTCAGTTTTCCATAGGGATCGGTTCCCCCAACCGACAAATACCAGTATGCGGTGGTGGCGTATTCGGCCATATTGGCTGATAAGTATTGCTCGAGCGCCCCCTCAAAGCTTGTGAAAAAGGGTATGCTGTCGGCTAAATGCACCCGTGTGTTGGTGATATGCCCGCGGAAAGCGTTGGGATCCTCGACAAAGGGCTGGGCATGGTAGGCCTGGGAAAACTCCGTCCGGTCGCCCCATGCGTAACCGAAATAATCCTCGGTACCGGTGCCGAACCAGGAGGGGAAATCCTCGCCGTCGACAAAAAATTTCTCGTCGCCTTCTCCCCACCATCCGTAGTCGCCCTTTTCATAAACATGCAGCGACATCCCGACAAATCGCCCGGCCCCCTCGGTTTCGAGCACCGTGCAGTCGGGGTAGCGGTCGCTGCGCATATCCTCCCCGTGGTTGCGTTCCCACTTGGCGTGGAAGCGGGTATACCGCTCAATCGGTTGGCTCAGCGGCGCCGTCGCGGTGCTGACCGTGAGATTGGCCGCATACAGGCCGTCGTTTTCAATCACAATGCGGGCCCCGTCGGCATAGGGCATAAAGAAATAGCAGTAAAACCAGCCGTCCTCTGCCCTTCCCAGCGTCAGCATCGAAGCCGCATGGCCGGTCGGCGTGCCGAAGAAATCGCCCAGCGGCGCAAACACCGAGGGGGTGGTTTCCCCATCCCAGTACATGGACACGCTCAGCTCCTGCGCGCGGTCCCATATCTGCTGGTCGGTGAGGGTATCGCTGTCGGACAGCCTGACGCGGAACTCGGACAAAGCGCCCTGCCCCTCCGCCTCGTATACCACCGTGGACGATCCGCCAAAAATCACGTGGTTTTGCTCGGTCCTCGTAGAGGAATCGGTCGGGTTTTCTCCCAGGCGGTTTTTGAAAAAGTCGTTGGCCATTTGCAGCGCCGCCTTTTGCTCGGCGCTGAACTGCCGGGGCATGGTTTCCACGGTGCAGCCCTCGCCGAAGAGGACATAATGGAACTGGTAATACGCCCCCCAGCCGTCGCGAAGGATGATTTTGCAGGATTCGTTGAACGAAATAGGGACGTAGTTGTTGTATCCCTGCGCCGCCGTTTTGTAGCACAGCCCATCCAATCCGGCAAACGGCCCTTGCGCCGTCAGGAATTCCTGAAAAGAGGAAAACGAATAAAGCTGGCCGTCCAGATACAGATCAATGGCGCCGCTCTCGGGCTGGGCCGACCAGCTTCGCACGATCGCGCCGGGCCCCTGCGCGTCCATCACCAGCACGCCGTGTCCGCGCTCGTCGTTGACCTCGGAAATGACGCCGTAATTATCCCCGTTATCCGCCCAGCCAACATATTGGCCGGTGGCCTCATCGTACTTGGACGCCCTGGAATACGACGATGCCTCCAGGGTTTTTTCCCCGTCGTCGGGAAGCAGGGCCAGCCTCTGTGCGTCGGTGAGCATGGATACCAGGTCGACATAGGAATAGTTCCTGCCCGGCTGGGCCTGGGGCGAAGCCGCCAAAGCCGGCCCAAAGCCCATGGCGGCCATCGCCGCGGATAGCAAAACTGCCAATGTTTTCTTCATGCTTTTCATCCTCTCCCACAAAAGAATCCAACAGCTTCCGGTTGCTTATATTATATATAAACATAAAAATCAGGAAAATCCATGCTGATAATTGCTAATTGATTATCAAAAATTGCTAACCCTGCCTTACAAAATGGGTCAAAATCGTTTGCAAAAGCGGTACAACAGGCTAGACACGGCGAAAAAAAGAGTGTATAATAGCATTTGAATACAGAAAAATAGGAAAACATTGGCCAGAGGCCAAAACCGTACAGAAAGGGGTTCTATTATGAAAACAAAAGCCGTGCGCATTTACGGCGAAATGGACCTGCGGCTGGAGGAGTTTGAGCTCCCCCCCATGCAGGACGACGAGGTTATTGTCAAAGTCATTTCCGACAGCGTCTGCATGTCCTCCTACAAAGCGGCCATGCAGGGCGCGAAGCATAAACGAGTCCCCAACGACGTCGCGCAGAACCCGACCATCATCGGCCATGAATTCTGCGGCGAGGTAGTCGACGTGGGCGCTAAACGCCAGGGGATGTTCCAAAAAGGCGACAAGGTTGCCCTCCAGCCCGCCCTCAACGATCCCACCGATCCCTACTCCGCCCCGGGCTACTCCTTCCGCTATATCGGCGGCGACGCAACCTATGTCATCATTCCCGCTAAGGTCATCGACCTCGGCTGCCTGCTCAAGTACACCGGCGAAGGTTACTTCTATGGCTCCCTGAGCGAGCCGGTCGCCTGCATTATCGGCGGTTTCCACACCAGCTATCACACCGTACCGGGGCGTTACACCCATACCATGGATATCAAAATGGGCGGTAAGATGGCCATTCTCGCCGGGGCAGGGCCCATGGGCCTGGGGGCTATCGACTATGCCATCCACCGCGATTGCCATCCCTCCCTGCTGGTGGTGACCGACGTCGACGACGCCCGCCTTGCGCGCGCCGCCTCCATCTACACCCCCGAGGACGCCGCCAAATTCGGCGTCGAGCTGCACTATGTCAATACCGGTAAGGCCGACGACCCGGCCAAGGCACTGCGCGACCTGACCGGCGGCACGGGCTACGACGATGTGTTCGTCTACGCGCCGGTCGCCCCGGTGGTCGAGCAGGGCAGCGCCATTTTGGGCCACGACGGCTGTTTGAACTTCTTCGCCGGCCCGACCAACACCGCCTTTACCGCCCCCTTTAACTTCTACAATGTCCACTATGACAACACCCACATCGCCGGCAACTCGGGCAGCAACCTCGACGATGTTTACGAGGCCATCTCGATGATGAGCCGCGGGCAGATCCAGCCCAATTCGATGATCACCCACGTGGGCGGGCTGGACAGCGCGGTCGACACCATCAAAAACCTGCCCAACATCCCCGGCGGCAAAAAGCTGGTGTACACCCACATCTCGATGCCCATGACCGCGATCGCCGACTTTGCCAAGCTGGGGGAAAGCGACCCGATGTTCCAAAAGCTGGCCGAGCTGGTGGAGAAAAACAACGGCCTGTGGAACGTGGAGGCCGAGCGGTATCTGCTCGAAAACGCCAAGCCCCTTTGATCCCTGCCACACCCCGGCAGAGCCTGCTGTGCGCCGCCCGGCGGCGCGCAGCGCAACGGCCGGATAGCGCGCCTTGGGCCGCCGGTACCCGGCGGATGGCCTGGCCCGCATCTGCGCGTGCCTGCCGTCAGGGCCGGCCGCTTACGGCAACGCCCCGCCCGGCATCTTAGGCGGCTTGTGCCCGCTGTCCCGCCGACAGGCGCTTGTTGCCCCCGGCAGGTACAACCCGGCGTAAAGTTGTCATCCCCCTGAGGGGCCCTTTTGCGGGCCTCTCAAGGAATAATAAATGGAGGAAACAGCATGAAAATCTTTCTGGACAGCGCAAATCTGGATGATGTGAGAAAGGCTTACGACATGGGCGCCATCACCGGCGTCACCACCAACCCCACCATCATCTCCCGCGAGGGGCGCAAATTTGACGACATTCTGAGCGACGTGACCGCCATCATGAAGGACGGCGTGGTCTTCGCCGAGGTCCTCAGCGTCGACTCGGAGGGCATGATCGAGGAGGGCCGCCGCCTGGCTGCCAAGAGCCCGAATATTGTGGTAAAAATCCCGATGATCCCCGAGGGGCTCAAGGCGGTAAAAACCCTCTCCAGCGAGGGCATTACGGTGTGTGTAACGGTGGTCTATTCCGCTCCCCAGGCCATCCTCGCGGCCAACGCGGGCGCCTCTTATGTCGCCCCCTTCATCGGCCGTATGGATGACATCGGTGAAAACGGCCTGAATCTGGCCGCCGAGATCCGCGAGATCTTTGACGCGCAGGGCATCGAGACCAAGATCGTCGCCGCTTCGGTCCGTCATCCGGTGCATGTCATCGAGCTGGCCAAGATGGGCGTCGACGTCGCCACCATGCCCTTCAAGGTCATCATGCAGATGGCCACCAATCCCAACTCGCAGCGTGCGGTGGAGGGCTTCCTCAAGGATTGGGAAAAGGTCCCCAAGGACTAAGTTTTGCTACATAGCCCAATCCGCCTGTAGCGGATTGCAGCCGGCCCGGGTAAACCCGGGCCGGTTTTTTGCTGCCCGTAATCGTGAAATCCCCCGCTTCGCCGGAGGAAGCGCCAATTCCGCGCGGGCAATGGGTTGGCCGAAAGGCACGCATCCATGCCCCCGCACCGACAGCTACGGCCACCCCCTCTTTGGGTACCGGCGCAGGGGGTGCGGTTCCCTTCGATAGGACAAAAAAGCAAACAGCAGGCCCTTCCAGAACACCCCATCGTCTGGAAACCGGCGGCGCTGCTTGCCCGATTTTGCACCGATACGAGAAAGCTCCCCATCCTGCCGGTCTGGGAGAATCCCGCCTTTCAAGGAGAGCGCATGCCAACCATCCAAACGCCATGGATCCCTACCGGAAGCGACAGCCCGGTAGCGGCCGGGTATGCCCTGTGTCCCTCCATGCGGGTTTCCATGCGAGAACGGCCGTAAAGTGCATCCCCCTCCCTTCGCGCCGCCGTTTTCGAGGCGCTCTTGCCACAGCAAGGGCCTACGCCCGCCATCGCATCCCCGGCTGGCCAGGGCCGACGCCGTTCCCCTGGCCATAGCGTCCATGCTGTCATATCGCCCGTCCTTTCAGAATATATCTTAGGGAAGATATATAAACCACCGGCCCTGCTTTACGGCCCTATAGCCGCCTAGCGACTATGCGATGGCCGAAAAGGGAACCCGGTTGCCCCCGTTTTCTGAGGGCATGGACAAAGGAGTGAAATGCGGGTGATGCAGCCATGACCACCGAAGGACGGGGCCTGACCGAGCGCGAGGTGGAACGCTCCCGCGAGGAGCACGGCAGCAACGAGCTGTCGCAAAAGAAACGCAAAGGGTTCTTTCACCAGTTTATCAGCAATTTCGGCGACCCCATCATCAAAATCCTGCTTGCCGCCCTGGCCGTCAATCTGATTTTTTTGTTCCGCAATTTTGACTGGTACGAAACGGTCGGCATCGCCGTGGCCATCTTCCTGGCCACCTTTGTCTCCACCCTGTCCGAACATGGGAGCGAGTCGGCCTTTGAAAAGCTCCAGGAGGAGGCCCAGCGCACCCAGTGCCGGGTCAAACGCGCGGGGGGGCTGGCCCTCATCCCCTCGTCGGAGGTGGTGGTGGGCGACCTGGTGCTGCTGCAGGCCGGCGAACGGGTGCCGGCCGACGGCGTGATGGTAACCGGCCGGCTCGCGGCCGACCAGTCGGCCCTCAACGGCGAGAGCCGCGAGGTCGAGAAAAGGCCGGGGGCCGCCCCCGTTGGGGCTTTGTCCGGCGAGGATGCCCTCGCCTCCCCCAGCGCCCTGCTGCGGGGCACGGTCATCTGCTCGGGCGAGGCGGTCATGCGGGTGACGGCGGTGGGCGACCACACCTTTTACGGCTCCCTCGCCCGCGAGGTACAGGACGAAACGAGAGAAAGCCCCCTAAAGGTACGCCTGTCCATGCTCGCGCGCACCTTGAGCCGGATCGGCTACTGCGCCGCCGTGCTGGTGGCCATCGCCGACCTGTTCAACTCCATTTTGCTCGACAACGGCTTTGACCCGGCCCGCATCGCGGCGAGCTGCTCCGACCTGCCCAACCTGATGAGCATCCTGCTCCACGCCCTCACCCTGGCCATCACGGTGGTGGTGGTCGCCGTGCCCGAAGGGCTGCCCATGATGATTACCCTCGTGCTCTCGCGCAACATGCGGCGCATGCTCAAGGACAACGTGCTCGTGCGCAAGCTGGTGGGGATCGAGACCTCGGGCAGCCTGAACATCCTCTTTACCGACAAAACCGGAACCCTGACGCGGGGCAAATTGCAGGTCAGCCGCCTGGTCGGCGGGGACGGGGCGGTCTATTCCAAGCCGGGCGAGCTGCGGCGAAAGGGGCTTTGGAAGCTCGTCGAGCTCTCCTGCGCCCGCAACAACGAAAGCATGGCCTCTGCGGGCAAGGCGCTGGGGGGCAACGCCACCGACCGCGCCCTGCTCGAGTACGTCCTCCCCCTCTCGCCCAAGCTGGAGCCGGCCGACGAAGGGGGCAGGGTGCCCTTTGACAGCGCCCGCAAATTCTCCGCCGTGCGGCTGCGGGGGGCCAAGGGGATCACCTTAGTCAAGGGCGCGCCCGAAAAAATCCTGCCCGCCTGCAACCGGTATTACGACGCCGACGGCAAGGTGCGCGAGCTGCAAAACCGCGGCAGGATCTCCTCCGCCTGGAATGAAATGACCGGCCACGCCATGCGGGTGCTCGCGCTGGCCGTATCCGAGACCGAGGTGACTGAGCGGGGCGAATTCACCCGGCTGATCCTGGTCGGCCTGCTCGGCATACGGGACGAGGTGCGCCCCCACGTGAAGTCGGCGGTATGCCAGGTGCGCAAAGCGGGGGTGCAGGTGGTCATGATCACAGGGGACAACAAGGACACGGCCGCCGCCATCGCCCGCGAATGCGGCCTGCTGCCCCCGGCCGGCAGCGCTCCGGCAGGAAGCAGCGCCCGCGCGGTCATCACCTCCAGCGAGCTGGCCGGGCTGTCGGACGCCGAGCTGCGCCGGCGGCTGCCCGAGCTGCGTGTGGTCGCCCGCGCCCTGCCGTCCGACAAAAGCCGGCTGGTGCAGGCCGCGCAGGATATCGGGCTGGTGGCCGGCATGACCGGGGACGGCATCAACGACGCCCCCGCCCTCAAAAAGGCCGACGTCGGCTTTGCCATGGGCAGCGGCACCGAGGTGGCCAAAGAGGCGGGCGACATCGTCATCCTCGACGACAATTTCGCCTCCATCACCCGGGCCATCCTGTATGGGCGCACCATATTCAAAAGCATCCGCAAATTTATCACCTACCAGCTCATCATGAACCTGTGCGCGGTGGGGGTGTCGGTCATCGGCCCCTTTATCGGCATCGACACGCCCGTGACCATCATGCAGATGCTGTGGATCAACATCATCATGGACACCCTGGGCGGCCTGGCCTTTGCCGGCGAGCCCCCGCTCGAGGAGTATATGGAGCAGCCCCCCAAAAGGCGGGAGGAGCCGGTGCTCAACCGCTACATGCTCGGCCAGATTCTCTGCATGGGGCTGTATACCGTGACCATGTGCGTCTGCTTTTTGAAGCTGCCCTGGTTCGGCGCGCTGTTTGGCAAAAACGACGCCGACGACCTGATGACCGCCTTTTTCGCCCTCTTTATTTTTTCGGGCATCTTCAACTGCTTTAACGCCCGCACCTGCCGCCTGAACCCTCTCGCCAGCCTGCGGGGGAACAAATCGTTTATCCTGATCATGCTCTTTATCGCCACCATCCAGATCATTCTGATCTATTTCGGCGGAAGCCTCTTCCGCGCCAACGGCCTGTCCCTGCGCGAGCTGGCGCGAGTGCTGCTCATCGCCGGGTCGGTCCTGCCGGTGGATTTCTTCCGCAAGCTGATGCTGCGAAAATTCCACAGGCAGTGCGACGTCTAAGCCCATATTACACAAGGCCCGCAGCGTATGCTGCGGGCCCTGTGCGTGGTATGGGGCGAGGGCAAGCCCTCTTTTGCGCGAGCAAGCCGATATGGCGACGCCCCTTTGGGCGGGACGGGGCCCTCCCCTGCCGGCTGAGGGCGCCATCCATCCGCTGGCCTAAGGCAGCGCACCGGCCGGCAATACCATCGCCCGGCCTTTAATAAGGCAACTGGTTTTGAATCCGGTACTCCTCAAGGCAGGCCCCGGCCTGAGGATAGATCGTCCGCTCGAGATCGAGCACCTCATCCATGTAGCCAATCATCCGGTCAATCAGGCGGGGGTCGCGGGTGATCTCAAATTTTAAATACAGGGCAAGAATCCGCCGGGCCATATCGGGGATGGGGGCGTAGCGTTCCACCAGCCCCTGGGGAAAGCGCACCCCCTGCTTCTGCAAATAAAGCAGTTTATCCCATATGACCTCCTTGTTTTCCCAATACGTTCCCATCGCCCTGGCGTCGAACACATTGCGCTCTTTATGGAGAAGCAAATACTCCTGCAGCCTTTTGACCCCTCTCTCCCCCGTGGAACGGACCGCCCCCGGCGCCTCCAGAAGCTCGACGTCCCGGTTGTCAAAATAGGAGCCAAAATCATAGGCGATCTGCTTCCAGAATAAGGGGAAGGGCACCTCCTTGTACCGGTAAAACTTCATGGGCTGAAATGGCTGGGCCGTTTCGATCGCCCGCAGGACGTCCGCATAGGATACGGCGCCGCTGACATACTGCCGCAGGCGGTCGTAATAGGCCATGTACACCTGCCGGCTGGAATCGGAATACCCATAAACAAGCTGCGTGTGGGTGAAGTCCATTCCCTCGCGCTGCGCCCGGGTGCCGGGGATATGCCTTTCATTCGACTCCAAAAAGATATAATAGCCCTGGTCGATGCGGTCTTGGAAGCCTTCCAGGATATCCTCCGCCCGGCCGCCGGCGGGATAGTGGTAATCCTCATGCTCCAACAGCGCGCACAGGTCGCCGTACTGGGACATAAAGACGTACTGATATTCGTTGGGCATGTTGATAAAGGCGGTGGTGGTGTGGTCGGTGTAATACCAGTGCTCAAAACAGGGGTGGTGGGCTAGCAGGGAGATGCTGTAAGCAAGCAGGCCCTGCGTCCTGATCTTTTGCCGGAATTCCACCGGAAGTATTTTCACTCGGGATGTCTGGCTCATATGTTTCCCCCTTTGATCCTCCAAAATCACTACCCGCAGCCGCCCGGCATCTCACCAAAGTGAGCGCGCCGTCGTTGCTATTTCTTGATATTGGAAATTATATCAGAAAAGCCCTTGCAGTTCCATTGCGCTTTTGCATAATATTATATCACCTTTTTGTGACATTCGTTATACCGCATGGTTGCAGGCTCGAACGATTTGGGGCCGATAGCAGCCCCGGCGGCCAGGCCGGTCGATTCCGCCAGGCCGCGCAGGCAGTAGTGGAGCCCCGGCACGCTGCCTGCGAATGCGTCATCCTCATCCGATTCGCCCACAGGACGGCATAGATTTTTCGGCCTTTTGCGCCGGTTTTTTTGTCGAAACCAGAGAGGAATTGGAACAAATTTCGGCCCGTACGCTACGCAGCCGCCCCCAAACCCCCTCTTTTGACCCTTACACTTCGAGCGACCCGCTTCAGAAAGGTAAAAATTCCTGTTGTTTTTTCCTTCAAAATGGTTTACACTTAGGGGTAATGAAAATTGTGGACAAGATGTTCCAAACGAAAAAACGGGGGATGGATTATGAAACGAAACGACATCCATAAGGTACTCATCATCGGCTCCGGCCCGATCATCATCGGCCAAGCCTGTGAGTTCGACTACTCGGGTACCCAGGCCTGTAAGGCGCTGCGGCAGCTTGGGTATCAGATTGTATTGGTCAACTCCAACCCCGCCACCATCATGACCGATCCCGAGACGGCGGATATCACCTACATCGAGCCCCTCAACGTCGAGAGGCTCACTCAGATCATCGAAAAAGAACGCCCGGACGCGCTGTTGCCCAACCTAGGCGGCCAGTCGGGGCTTAATTTATGCTCCGAGCTGCAAAACGCCGGCGTGCTGGACAAATACGGCGTCAAGGTCATCGGGGTACAGGTCGACGCCATCGAGCGGGGAGAAGACCGCATCGAGTTTAAAAATACCATGAACAGCCTTGGCATCGAGATGGCCCGCAGCGAGGTGGCCTACTCGGTGGAGGAGGCGCTGGCCATCGCCGACAAGCTGGGCTATCCGGTCGTGCTGCGCCCGGCCTATACCATGGGTGGCGCCGGCGGCGGGCTGGTGTACAACGTCGACGAGCTCAAGACGGTCTGCGCCCGCGGCCTGCAGGCCAGCCTGGTCGGCCAGGTGCTGGTGGAGGAATCGGTCCTCGGCTGGGAAGAGCTGGAGCTCGAGGTGGTGCGCGACGCCAAGAACAACATGATCACCGTTTGCTTTATTGAAAATATCGACCCGCTTGGGGTGCACACCGGCGACTCCTTCTGCTCGGCGCCCATGCTGACCATCTCCAAAGAGGTGCAAGCCCGCCTGCAGGAGCAGGCTTACAAAATCGTCGAGGCCATCGAGGTCATCGGCGGCACCAACGTGCAGTTTGCCCACGACCCGGTCACCGACCGCATCATCGTCATCGAGATCAACCCCCGCACCTCCCGCTCGTCGGCCCTGGCCTCCAAGGCGACCGGCTTCCCCATCGCGCTGGTATCGGCCATGCTCGCCAGCGGATTGACCCTCGACGAGATCCCCTGCGGCAAATTCGGCACCCTCGACAAGTATGTGCCGGGCGGGGACTACGTCGTCATCAAATTCGCCCGCTGGGCGTTTGAGAAGTTCAAAGGCGCGCAGGACAAGCTCGGCACCCAAATGCGGGCGGTCGGCGAGGTCATGAGCATTGGAAAAACCTATAAAGAGGCCTTCCAGAAGGCCATTCGCAGCCTGGAGATCGGCCGGTACGGCCTGGGCGGCGCCAAAAATTTCGGCTCGATGAGCAAGGAGGAGTTGCTCAAGCTGCTGGTCTCCCCCTCGAGCGAGCGGCAGTTTATCCTCTATGAGGCCCTGCGCAAGGGCGCGACGGTGGAGGAGCTGTATGAGCTGACCAAGATCAAGCACTACTTCCTCGAGCAGATGAAAGAGCTGGTGGAGGAAGAGGAGGCGTTAAAGCAGTACGCCGGCAGCCTGCCCCCCACCGACGCCCTCCGGCAGGCCAAGCTCGACGGCTTTTCCGACCGGTATCTGGGCCAGCTGCTGGGCGTAGGCGAGGAGGCGGTCCGTAGCGCGCGCACCAAGGCCGGCATTGTGGAGGCCTGGGAAGGGGTTCACGTCAGCGGCACGAAGGATTCGGCCTACTATTACTCGACCTATCACGTCAAGGATCAAAGCCCGGTGAATCACGACCGGCCCAAGATCATGATCCTCGGCGGCGGCCCCAACCGCATCGGCCAGGGCATTGAGTTTGACTACTGCTGCGTCCATGCGGCCATCGCGCTCAAGGAGCTGGGGTTTGAGACCATCATTGTCAACTGCAACCCCGAGACGGTTTCGACCGACTACGACACCTCGGACAAGCTCTATTTCGAGCCTTTGACCCTCGAGGACGTGCTGGCCATCCATGAGAAGGAGAAGCCGGTCGGGGTCATCGCCCAATTCGGCGGCCAGACCCCGCTCAACCTGGCCGCGGCCCTCAAAAAAGCGGGGGTGAACATCCTCGGCACCTCCCCCGAAACCATCGATATGGCGGAGGATCGCGACCTCTTCCGCGCCATGATGGAAAAGCTGGATATCCCGATGCCCGAATCGGGCATGGCGGTCAATGTCGACGAGGCGCTGGCCATCGCCGGGCGCATCGGTTACCCGGTCATGGTGCGCCCCTCCTACGTGCTGGGCGGGCGTGGCATGGAGGTGGTCTATGACAGCGAGGCGCTGACCTATTACATGCAGCAGGCGGTGGGGGTCACCCCCGACCGGCCAATCCTTATTGACCGTTTCCTGCACCATGCCACCGAGTGCGAGGCCGACGCCATCTCGGACGGGGAAAACGTCTTTGTCCCCGCCGTGATGGAGCACATTGAGCTGGCCGGCGTCCATTCGGGCGACTCGGCCTGCGTGCTGCCCTCCCGCACCCTGAGCAAAGAGCAGGTCGACACCATCAAGGAGTACACCCGCAGGATTGCCCGCGAAATGCACGTCGTCGGGCTGATGAACATGCAGTATGCCATTGAGGACGGCAAGGTGTACGTCCTCGAGGCCAACCCCAGGGCCTCGCGCACCGTGCCGCTGGTATCCAAGGTGTGCAACATCAAGATGGTCAAGCTGGCCACCGACATCATGACCTCCCACCTCACCGGCCGCCCCTCCCCCGTCCCGGCGCTGGAGGAGAAAAAGTTCGCCCACTACGGGGTAAAGGAGGCGGTCTTCCCCTTCAACATGTTCCCGGAGGTCGACCCGCTGCTCGGGCCGGAGATGCGCTCGACCGGCGAGGTGCTGGGCATGGCCGCCGACTTTGGCGAGGCATTCTACAAAGCGCAGGAGGCCACCCAGACCAAGCTTCCCACCGAGGGGGCGGTGCTTATCAGCGTCTCCGACCGCGATAAGGACGAGGTGGTCGGCGTTGCCAGGGGCTTTGCCGAATGCGGCTTCCACATCTTTGCCACCGGCGGTACCTACCAGGTCATTACCCAGGCCGGGATTGCGGCCGAGCGCATCGCCAAGATCGACGAGGGCCGGCCCAACGTGCTGGACCTGATTACCAACAAAGACATTACCATCATCGTCAACACCCCCAACGACAAAAAGGGCGCGGTGGACGACAGCTACATCCGCAAGGCGGCCATCAAAAACCGCATCGCCTACATGACCACCATGGCGGCGGCACAGGCCACCGTCGAGGGGATCCGCGCGGTCAAGGCGTCGGGGACTCTGCCGGTCAAATCGCTGCAGGAGTTTCACGCCGAGATCCGCTGACAGCCGGCAAACCAAAAAGCGGAGGGGAATCCCTCCGTCTCTACCGCTACGACGCCAACAGCCGCATTATGGACTTCTTTATGGAGGGCGGTAAGCCCACCCTGCTAATCCAGAGCTGGTAATCGCCCTACCGACCCGCCCCATGCCGCGCAGCCGAATGCATTGGGGATACGCAGTCCACGCACAATTCATGCCGGCGGCTTGGTGAAGCGCCATTGACAAATTCCGCATGCTACAGTATAATAGGATTGTTCTTTGAACCAACTGAATATGTTTGCGGGGGGACTCGTCGCGAGTTGAGAAGGTTAAAACCTGACCCTTTGAACCTGTTGGCTAAAACCAGCGTAGGGAAGCAAGGCTGTGAATCAAAAAGCGTCTCTGCGTGGCAGGGGCGCTTTTGGCGTCTTCCGGCCGGAAACCGGCGAAGGAACAAAGGGCAGGGGCAAGCAACCTGCGCGCAACCCCCGGGCGTGCCAAACCCCACCCATGGATTCCGGGCCCTTGGACGGGAACCCACCGGCGAAAAAGGGCGGGATGCACCCGGTGCACCCCAGCCTATCCCCTGCTATGACCGTATGACCCACCATGCCACCGCGGGCTTAGCCCCAAGAGAGAAAGGATCAGAACGTATGAGAGACTATGCAACCCAAATGGAAGCGGCAAAAAAAGGCATCGTTACCCCTGAAATGGAGACGGTAGCCAAAAAAGAGGGACGCACGGGGGAGGAAATCCGGGCCCTGTGCGCGACCGGCGAGGTCTGCATCCCGGCCAACATCCGCCACACCGCCCTCTCGGCGGAGGGCATCGGCGGAGGGCTGAAGACCAAAATCAACGTCAACCTCGGCATTTCGGGCGACTGCAAAAATTATGACGTCGAAATGCAAAAGGTCGATATGGCCATCCGCTTTGGCTGCGAGGCGATTATGGACCTGTCCAATTACGGCAAAACCAACACCTTCCGCCGCGAGCTCATCGCCAAATCCCCGGCCATGATCGGCACCGTGCCCATGTACGACGCGATCGGCTATCTGGACAAGGACCTGCTGGAGATCTCGGCCGAAGATTTTCTCAAGGTGGTGCGCGCCCACGCCGAGGAGGGGGTCGACTTCATGACCATCCACGCCGGCATCAACCGCCGGGCGGTGGAGGCCTTCCGCCGGGAGGGGCGGCGGATGAACATCGTTTCGCGCGGCGGTTCCCTGCTCTTTGCCTGGATGGAGATGACCGGGAACGAAAATCCCTTTTACGAGCATTACGACGAGGTGCTCGACATCCTGCGGGAATTCGACGTGACCATCTCGCTGGGGGACGCGCTGCGCCCCGGCTGCATTGACGACAGCTCCGACGCGGGCCAGATCGCCGAGCTCATCGAGCTGGGGAATCTCACCAAGCGGGCCTGGGAGAGGGATGTGCAGGTCATGGTCGAGGGCCCCGGCCACATGGCCATGGATGAGATCGCCGCCAATATGAAGCTGCAAAAGAGGCTGTGCCACAACGCCCCCTTCTATGTGCTCGGCCCGCTCGTCACGGATATCGCGCCCGGCTACGACCACATCACCTCGGCCATCGGCGGGGCGATCGCCGCCGCCAGCGGGGCTGACTTCCTGTGCTATGTCACGCCGGCCGAGCACCTGCGCCTGCCCGATCTTTCGGACGTCAAGGAGGGGATCATCGCCTCCAAAATCGCCGCCCATGCGGCCGATATCGCCAAGGGGGTCCCCGGGGCAAGGGAGATTGACAACAAAATGTCCGACGCCCGGCATAAGGTGGACTGGGAAGCTATGTTTGAGCTGGCCATCGATCCGGAAAAGGCGCGGGCCTATTTTGAGAGCACTCCCCCGGCCGACCGCCACACCTGCTCGATGTGCGGCAAAATGTGCGCTGTGCGCACCACCAATATGATCCTCGAAGGGAAAAAGGTGGAATTCTGCACCGAAAAATAAGGCGGCAACCGAGCGTGGATCGGGAGGACGGCAGCAATGCCGTCCTTTTTTTCTGCTCTGGCGTGGATTTTTCGCATCAATGCGACGAAATAACGCGGAAACTACCAAAATATGTACTATAATTGATTTACATTTAATTACGTTTATGCTAGGATAAAGGCGAGGAGGTGATGTTATGTCGGCCATCCAGCCCATTGCGGACAAAATACGGCTGTATCGCAGCACAAACGCCCTTTCCCAGCAGGATTTTGCCACCCAATGCGGGATCAGCATCAGCTATCTCAGCCAAATCGAGAACGAGACGGCCAACCCCTCCCTGAGTCTGCTGGAAAAAATCAGCGCGGCCCTCGGCACCACGGTGGGAGAGCTCGCCACCCCCGAATACCGGTAAGGGGCGTTCCCACCCGCCTTGGATTTGGCGGTGTCATCCCACACAGGCGGAGGCTTGCATGCCATGGCGAGACGCCAACCAACGGGGCGCACGTCCCGGGGAGCCTCTCCCGCCGCGCATCCATCGCCGGACGCTTTGGGCGATGCGCCGCTGCATCCCAATAGCGGGGATTCCTTTGGATGTTCTCCATTCCCGCGGCTCATTTTAGCCAGTATAGGAAGAGGCATTGGGGCCTCCTGCGATTTTGAAACGGCGGCCTTGGAGCCTCCCCGAACGACCCGCCTTGAAAAACTCCTGCCGCTCAGGCGGAGGCTTGCATGCCATGGCGAGACGCCGGCCAGCGGAGGCGCTCGGCCGGTAAAACGCTCCCGCCGTCCGGCGCAAGCCGCCGCGCCATACGTGCGGCCTGACGGCTGCACTTTAACATTGCGGTGGAAATATGCCCATTGACACGGCCGCCGCCCGCTGTTATAATACGCCCAAATCCACCCATTTTTCGCGCGTCCTCCAGGCGCGCGGGAGCCTGACAGCGGCCGGGCCGGAGGCTGCTTTGATCCGGCCGCGGCACAAGGGCAGCGTGCGAATGGATCGGCAGGCCCACGCCCCCCTGCCCTGGCGGAAATGAAACAGAAACGAGGCGGTATCCATGCGAGTCAATGTTTTGGATTTCGGCGCCGTGGGCGACGGCGCAACCTTGAACACCGAGGCATTCGCGGCGGCGGTCGACGCCTGCGCAAAAGCCGGAGGCGGGTTTGTCAGCGTCCCGGCCGGCCAATTTGTGACCGGCACGGTGGAGCTCAAAAGCTGCGTCTATCTGGAGCTGTTGCCCGGCGCGGAGCTTCTGGGCAGCATGCGCATGGCCGACTACCGCGGCACGCAGCGGGGCTGCGCCTGGCTCCCCGCCATGGTGCGCGGCATCAACACCAAGCTGCTGTCCGGCGAGGACGAGAAGGCTGCCAACCCCTGCAAAGCGCTGGTGATGGCCGAGGATCAGCATCACGTCGGCATTGTGGGCTTTGGCACACTGGACGGCCGCCGGGGGGTAGGGTATCCCCAGGACGAGGAGACCGGCGCTCCTTTTCTGGTGGTCTTTTCCCGGTGCAGCGACGTCACGTTGGAAAACGTGACCATGAAGCGCCCCGGCTCCTTCACCAATTACCTGCTCAACTGCGAACGGGTCACCATCCGGGGGCTGCACATCGACTCAACCGGGACGGCCTGCGGCGACGGCATCGATTTCGACGGCGGGCGGGACGTGACCATTTCCGACTGCCAGATCGACGCGGGCGACGACGGCATCGGCCTCAAAACCCTCACCCCAGACGAGCCCTGCGAGCGCTTTGCCATTACCAACTGCGTCATCCGCTCCCATTACTGGGGATGCATCCGCATCGGGCCGGAGACGGCGAGCGACTTCCGCCAGATTACCGTGTCCAACTGCGTCTTTCGCGACAGCAACGACGGCATAAAGCTCCAACTGTGCGAAGACCGGGTGTTTGAGGATTTCGTATTCAACGGCATTGTCATGGACCGGGTGACCCGTCCCTTTTTCCTCACCCTCAGCCACTATCCCTTCAGCCTGTATTCCAGCAGCGTCCGCCCCTCCAGCGGAACGATGCGCCGCATGACCTTCAGCAACATCACCGCCCTGCTCACCGAGCGGCGGGAAGACCCGGGGGTGGGCCCCGGCACGCCTTACAGCGGGTGCGTGGTCTACTCCCTCCCCGACGGCGTCATGGAGGACCTGTCCTTCTCCCACATCCGCCTGACCTGCCTTGGCGGCGGCTCGCCCCAAGCCGCCAGCCGCGCCGGCCATCCCGACATGATGGATTTTGTCGAGCAATACCCCGAATCCTGCCTGAAAATCGGCGAGCCGCCGGCCGCCGCCATGACCATACGAAACGCGCGCAATGTCCGCCTGGAGGACGTTGTTATCGCCTGCCAGCGGCCCGACCCCCGCTGCGCCCTGGTGGCGGAAAATGTGGATGGGCTGTCCCTCTTATCCGTAAGGGCGCAAAACGCCGGCGGGGTGGTGCGCCGGCACCAGTGCAGGAACATGGAGATGGCAGGCTGCTCGGGCGAGGCGTTGGATCTGACGGCCGGGCAGGCGGCGGCCTACGATGCGGCCCGCGAAGTTAGCTCCCGCCTGGAGGGGCAAATGCGCCAGATCGCCGCTCTCATCGACCGCCTGCCCGAGCGCCCGGCGGCCGCTTTTGAGGCGGCGCAGGGGTACCGGCTCCCGGCGGGCCCCGGCGGCGTGCTGACCCTTCCCAGCGTGTCCGGCTGCTTTTCGATCGAGCTCAACGGGGAGCCAATCGCGGCCTATTCGCCGCCGCCCGAATACCGCACCAGAACCTGCTTTGCCTGCCGCGTGCCCGCCACAAGCGGGGCCTCCGCTCTGCTGCGGCTGATTGCGGGGGAGGATTTTCCCGATGCGCCGGCGACGGCCTATTTCTACCCCGACGCCGTAGAAAGCAACTAGCCCGCACGCAGTACGCAAGGATGGCGCGCCCCATCGGACGGCCGTTTGCGATATTCGCCACCCCGTCGCTGGAAGGGGTTGGCGCCATGAGAAAATGATTCAATTCGATGAAATGACTTGACACCGCACTACAGGCAGATGTATAATAGATGTTGCCTTATCGCAATAATACCCCTGCTCGTCGGCGGAGGGAGGGATAGATATGAGTCAAGTAAGATTAAAAGAGAACGAGTCTCTGGAAAACGCCCTGCGCAGGTTTAAAAAGCAAACGGCGCGCGACGGCGTGATTCAGGAGGTCCGCAAAAGAGAGCACTATGAAAAGCCCTCGGTAAAACGCAAGAAGAAGTCCGAAGCCGCTCGCAAACGCAAGTATAAATAAGCGTGCTTAGCCGGCTCGCCTACCCTGCTCCGCGGATGGATTCCATCGGGGCGAGCGATTGACACAACCTTAGGAAAGCGGACGCTGATGCGTCCGCTTTTTTCCGTGATATTTTAGCGATATGATTCCTCTTTGCAGCAAGGGAGTGAGGTCTCCTGGATTTTGTCATACTCGATCTTGAATGGAACACTGCTTTCAGCCACCGAAGGCAGGGCTTTGTCAACGAAATTATCGAAATGGGGGCCGTCCGGCTGGATCCGTCGCTGCGCCAGGTCGGTACCTTCCAGCGGCTGGTGCACACCCGCCTGACGCGGAAGCTGACAAGCAAGGTGGAGGAATTGACCCACCTGACTCTGGACCAGCTGCGCCAGGGGGTCCGTTTCCCTCAGGCGATGGAGGAGCTTGGGCGCTTTGCCGGCGGGGACGCCCTGCTTTTGACCTGGAGCACCACCGACATCCGGGTTTTGCTCGACAACTGCACCGCCTTCACCGGCTGGGAAACCATCCCCTGGCTTGCCCGGTACGCCGATCTGCAATGGTATGTGCAGGAGGCGCTGGGATTGGACCACCGCAACCAGATGGGGCTTCAGGCGGCGGCGCAGCAGGTGGGCTTGTCCAGCGAGGGGATGGAGCTTCACCGCGCGCTGGACGACAGCCTGCTCAGCGCCGAAGTGCTTCGCCGGTGCTATCGCCCGGGACTGCTCGAGAGCGTCGTCCAGGACGCTCGCAGCCAGTCCTTCTACGAGAGACTGCGCTTTAAAAACTACTATATCATCGACATCAAAAGCCCGCTGATCCGCCCGGACGATTTGCGCATGCGATGCGACCAATGCGGCAGCTTCGCCCGGCGGGTGTCCAAGTGGAAAAATCACAACAAGGGGTTTTGCGCCGATTTTCGATGCCGCCGCTGCGGAAACCGCTTTCACGGACGGATACAGTTTAAAAAACGGTACGATGATATCGAGATCAAGCGCACCCAGCGCCCCCTGTCGCCCGAAAGCAAGCCCGACCCAGAGGAACGGCCCGCAGCACAGCTGGGCAGCGACGCATCCCCTAGCGGCGGTCCGACTGTATGAGATTGCTCCATTCCTTCCTATCCATATGATGTGAAGCGCCCGGGCACGGCGCTTTTCTTTTGTCCTGTCATGCGCACTATATTTCACGAAACCTGCCGCGCAATTTTCCACACTACTTATCGGCTGTGTCAACCGGAATCGACAGATATCTGCAAAATATTACATTTCATCGGTACAAAAAGCGGAATTTCCCCCAAAAAAAGCTTATTTTATCTGTATCATGGGCTCCGGCCAAACGGTATCATAATGGCAGGGAGGGAAACTCTTATGGATGAACAATTTATTCGAACCCGCATCACCCAACTGCGGATGGAAAAAGGCATTTCCGAATACCAGATGAGCTTGGAACTGGGGCAGAACAAGGGCTATATTCAGGCCATTTCCTCCGGGCGTTCGCTGCCGTCCTTACAGCAGTTTTTAAAAATCTGTAGTTACTTTGATTTGACCCCGAAGGAGTTTTTCGACACCGAAGCCAACTGCCCTCAGTTAATGCGCCAGACCATCAACGAGCTGCGCTTTTTAAACGAAGACGATCTCAAACTGCTGAAAGCCATCGTAGAGCGCCTGCGCACCCCTACCCTCTGATCCCTGCAAGGCGGCCTGTACGCTGGGATGCATTGTGCGGCGTCAGGCATCCTCTGTTCTGCGCATATTATATTATAATTCATTTGATGATATCTTTTTTTAATATATTAGTTACAATTTTTTCACAAAATTATTTGTGATTTTCTATTGACAACCGGCCGTATGTGTGATATAGTAAGATCAGACAAAAGATCAGAGCAATGTTACCGCTTCGGTTTAGCGGAATTTGCGCGAAAGGGGTGGGTCCAATGGGCTGTAACAGTTCTTTGGCCGATGGCCAGTTACGCAGCCGTCTGAATTTAACATAAATGGCGTGTTATGCAGCATGCCGCCGCTAATACCACATCTTTGATGAGCGGTGATGGTTGTTGTCATCGCGCGGTGTAAGTGAAGTTACTTTGGGAGGTCAGACGGCTGCGTTTTCCCTGATTGTCAACAAATTGGCAGCAAAGAAATCGCTGTTGGTCGATGATTAATATTATAGATTTATAAAATCTCCGGCGTCTCTGCCGGAGATTTTTCATTGTTTGGAAGAACGATACGATGGCCTGGGCGGCCGCACCCCGCCGCAAGCTCAGAGTTTGGCGCCGGCCGGTCAATGGAAACGCCGTTTTGAATAATTTCCATCCGAAAAATAGAAAACCGCCGCAAAGAAATGCGGCGGTTTAACACTTTTACAAAAACACATTAAAACGCGACTGGATCAAGGAAATAACAATCGTCCGGCACCGTCGTTACCACGTAACTCTGGTCAATGGTTATCAATTGAACGCTATGCTGGTTAATCATAAGAGCGTCGTTCGCGTCAATCGACCCGTCATGATTAACATCCGCTGCAATACGCGCCAATGCGCCCAGCTTACTTAACTCTACGCTATCCTGCAAAGCCACCAAAGCGTCGGCCGGATCAATGATGCCGTTCCCGATATTGACGGTTCCGGACCCGGTGGCGTCGCCAAATAACACCACATAGTAAATCTCTACTATTTTGCCGCTGGAATTCGTTTTTATAATCTTCATCCCCGTGGCGGCTTTGGTCAATTGAGCTGAATCAACCCCGGTATTATCCCAATTTCGCACCGTCAACGTGTAGCCCGTGCTTCTCATGCTCGACAATAGCTTTTGCAAATTGTTGGAATCTCGGGAATCCACCCCTGTTTTAATGGAAGATTTATAGGCCACCAGTCCCGTCAGACTGGTACCATTTACGTTCGTTATCGTGCCTTTTGAAAAAGTAAACGACACTGTCTTGGCTGTGTAGGTAGTGGTGATAGACGACATATTGATATTGATGTTCCACCTCGTGCACAAGCCTTTGTATTCGTTTAGGGGGGCAAAGGTAACCTTAAACCGCACGCCATTGATTGTCGTATCCAATGCTCCGCTGGTTGGCTTTTTCAGCGTATAGGTATTACTTCCTATCTTTATCTGCAGGGTATCCAAAATCGATGCGACGTCCGCATGCATCTGCACTCGCCGGGCATCCTGATTGTTGCTCGTCCAACCGGTTTCATAAAAGGCCTTACAAACATTGAAAGTATACGCCCCCGTCTTGGTGCTGTTTGCGCACACCTTGATATAATAGGTCTGCCCTGCGGTCAGGGTATATTTGAGCGCAAAGTTACTCCCGGAAATGTTCGCGTTGTCGTTTGTCGCCAACTGGGTTTGCGCGGCATTATACAGGAAACCTTTCGTATCGGTCGAGCCGGTGGTGTAAAAAAGATACGTTCCCGAAGCCGAGGGGACAAATTTAAAGTAGTCAACATCCCCGCCGTAATTAATGTTGCCCGCCGTTTTGGAGTGCAACTGCAAAGAATATGCCTTATCGTATGTATTTTGATAATCATCGGTGATACGGTATGTACAGGAAGCCGACAGGTTCGTTCCATCGGTAGTTGTGGCGGTAACCGTTGCCGTGCCGGGTCCCACATATGTCACTAACCCTGACGTAGAGACCCTTACCACCGAAGTATTGCTTGAACGCCATGTGACGGACTTATCGGTCGTCTTGGTAGGCGATACGGTAGCGGTAAGGGTTTCGGTTTGACCTTTATATAGGGTAGAACTGGTCTTATTGAGCGAAATTCCGGTTGCCGGTATACCATAGTAATAGTATTTGGTCGATCCATTGAAAGCGCTTTGCGTCCCTATTTCTTTCAACACCGTTCCATTGGCATTAACCCAACGTATTTTCTTAACGGTTGTAGTGGCTGAGCTTCCACTCGTACCGCTGGCATTATTATCCGTTACGCCCACCCAATAAACTTTATTGTTGCCGTCGTAAAGGCTGTCATAATCGAAGACAAAGGTGCGGGTTTGATATCCGTTGTTCCCTCCGTCAAAGCTCTTTTGACCCCCTATTTTATCCAAAAAGGTCGTTTGGTTCGTCTTGCTGGATGTCTTGTAATCTGAAGTACTTAGTGACACCGTAATATCGTTGCGATATTTCTGCTCGATGGTTACCTCCGCCATTCGCTGCGGAGTATAGTTGGCAACTTCTATATACCAATATAAACTGGAACGAATGAAAAGATGTCTATCGACGGTGTTTAAATTAGCAGCATTTGATGTTTCATTCAAAGCATCATACATTAACCAAATATAGCCGTCATTATGTTTGGATGCATTTGTGCCCCAAGAGTTCGCTACTAAAAAGGCTCCTTTTTCAAAACTTTCAATTGTGCCGTTTTGATTTAAATCATAGGACACATTATCATCATATCCAACAATCGTAATTCCATGTGCACCGTTAGTGCCCTCTCCGGAGATAATTCCCCACTCACCATTGGATAAAGTCTGAGTTATCCATTCGTTACAATCGGTTGAAATAGAAAGAACATATCCATTATTAAGCAATTCTTTCATGTGAGATAAATCAGAATCTTTATTGCTGGTAATAACTGGTGTATTAGTGTTTTTTTCAACAAAATTATAATGGTAATAATTTGATAGTCGCGTTTGTAATGCTGTTCGTAAAACAGATACTGCTTCTGCCTCATTTCCGTCTGTATACCAATCATACGATATCGTGGTATCATTTTGCGGAAACTCGCTCCAACGTAGTGAGCCTTGCTTTTTTAGGAGTTCATAACAATCACCTTTGTACAGGCCTGCTCCTGTTCCGCCATTTAAATAATTCCAAATATATTTAGGGGAAAACACTTTGCTATCATCGTGTTTTGCGTCCCAATTATTTAACCGCGCTACTTGATAAGTAAATTGATAATACGCCGTTGTCCAGGCAGAACAGGATCCCCCTGTTGAGCACGAATCGGCGGAAAATACTTGCTGGAACTTAAATTTACGCTATCCGGTAAAACATTGTACGGTGTAATAGCATGGGTTCCATTATATACATTTACAGGTAACTCCTTGGCGAGGTCGCCGCCCATTTCAGGCGTCAATAATATCGATGTATCATCTGCTGCCGCCTGACTGCCAAGCAAAAAACAGAATAAAAGCATGAAAGCCATGATTATTCCAACTGTTATTTTGCCAAAACAATAATTTTTTGCATGCTTTTTTCCATTTTAACCATCCTTGCTCTTAGATTTTCTATGCAGTGATTAACCCCTTAGACCAACCGATATTTGCAATATAAAAAGCGCATCAGCCGCATCGATTATCCCATTTTCATCCATATCTGCCATCGACTGATTCTCCTCATCCAAAGTAATGATTTTCACCGAATGCTGCAAGGCAAGCAGGGCGTCATTTGCATCAATATTACCGTCGCGGTCGATATCCCCTAAACGATATTCATCCAATACAGTAATGGTACAAGTTTGTGTAAATGTTTTACCTCGGAAGTTGCGTATTGCCGTTATCGTTGCCGTTCCAGGCTTTAAAGCTTTGACTTCGGCAACGTAGTTTAGAAGTGGAGTATTAACCGCAGGAGAAGTTTCTCCACCTGATACTGTTATTTGCAATCGTTCTGGAGAATCTGTTACCCATTGTTCACTTCCAGCAGAACCACCAGTTGCAGCATCTCGATACATATGAACGTCTAGAAAACCAGGGGTCTGTATCAGACGATCCGCCATTTCCATAAGCGTACTATCTGTAGGAGGTAAAGCATAATACTGTCCTTTTTGACTTTTTGTTCCCTCGCGATTTGGATCCAGATCAGGGCTGGGGTAACCCAATGAAGAAAATTCGCAAGGCCAAAAATGCAAAATCCCATATTCTTTAAAACTATCGGTCGTTAAATTGCTGTCGTCAATCACATCAGAGTCAATGGAAAAATAAACTCCAAAATCTTTATAGTCTAGCTTGGAAATAATAAATTGTTGAATTTTCAGATCAATCTTTTCCCCAATCCGAAGAGTGTCGGATGATTTATTTAATATTATCCGCGGCTCACAAAATTCGTACTCATCATTTTTTCGTACTCCCTGTACCCTAGAATCCTTTTGGACAATTTCTATTGCCTTTTCTACATTATACTCTCCCGAATCCCTCAGTACCAAAACCAACTTGTAGATAATCCCCTCGTCTGTAGTCGATTTTGAAACCGCTAAGACCCTTTCGCATTCAATTCCCGGAAAATCCTCCGGCTTAAACTGCTGCGGTGTGTCGGTGTTTATCGTGACTACAATGCTGTTGTCATACGTCCACTCCATAACATCCTCCTCGCCAAGCGCGGGAATCGGGAATACGGCCAGCATCGACGCTGCCAACGCCGCACACAGCCAGCGTTTCCAGAATTTTTTCATGATTTCATTGCTCCTTTCCTACCTATAACATATAACAATAGAATTTTTCTTTTTCTATTAATACCCATTACTATTTTATTTCTACGGTAATTTTTTGTCAACCTTAATTTCCTATTTTACAATATATTTTCCAGATGTTTTTTGATTTTCTAACAGCATTTCTACTTTTTCAATGGGCAATCACCTTGCCAAGGTTGCCGAAAACAGAATGTGATGGTTGGTGGCGAGCTCGTCAAATTGATTAAGGCCCTGTCTTTGAATCCATTCTGCTCAATGACTGTGCACAGGAACAGCCTCATGGTAACTTCATAAGTATGCCATACATCGATAGAGCACCGTCAATTGTACCAAAAAAACTGCATGGTCATGTTTTCTTTCGCGCAGAAGGCAAAACAAGGCGGTAAGTTTTTGAAAAATCTTGAAAACCGGACAAGAAATTGGTATAATAAATATCATTTATTTGAAGGAGTGTCGTCCATGTCCTATGTCGATCGTGTGATTGAAAACGTAATTCGCAAGAACCCTGCCGAAAGCGAATTCCATCAGGCCGTTACCGAAGTGCTCAACTCGCTCCGCCCAGTGATGGACGCACACCCCGAATACGAGGAGTGCTCCCTGCTTGAGCGCCTGTGCGAGCCCGAGCGTGTGATCATGTTCCGCGTCCCCTGGATCGACGACCAGGGCAAGGTACAGGTCAACCGCGGCTTCCGCGTGCAGTTTAACAGCGCCATCGGCCCCTATAAGGGCGGCCTGCGCCTGCACCCCTCGGTGAATCTGGGCATCATCAAATTCCTCGGCTTTGAGCAGATTTTCAAAAATTCGCTGACCGGCCTGCCCATCGGCGGCGGCAAGGGCGGTTCCGACTTTGATCCCAAGGGGAAGTCGGACAATGAGGTCATGCGTTTCTGCCAGAGCTTTATGACCGAGCTGTGCAAGCATATCGGCCAGTTTATCGACGTCCCGGCCGGCGATATTGGCGTCGGTGGGCGTGAGATCGGCTATCTCTACGGCCAGTATAAGCGCATCACCGGCCTGTACGAGGGCGTGCTTACCGGCAAGGGCCTCACCTATGGCGGCTCCCTCGCCCGTAAGGAGGCCACCGGGTACGGCCTGGTCTATTTCATGGAGGAGGCTCTCAAGGCGGTCGGCACCTCCTTTGACGGCAAGACGGTTGTCGTCTCCGGCTCGGGCAACGTGGCCATTTACGCCACCGAAAAGGCCCAGCAGCTCGGCGCCAAGGTGATTGCGCTGAGCGATTCCAACGGCTATGTGGTCGATCCCGACGGCATCGACCTTGCCCTGGTCAAGGAGATCAAGGAAGTCAAGCGCGGCCGCATTAAGGAATATGCCGAGCAGCGTCCCAACGCGAAATACACTGAGGGCCGCGGCATCTGGAGCATTCCCTGCGACGTTGCCCTGCCCTGCGCCACCCAGAACGAGCTCAACGAGGACGACGCCAAGATGCTGGTCAAAAACGGCTGTATGGCGGTCGGCGAGGGCGCCAACATGCCTTCGACCATTGAGGCCAGCGAGGTCTTTTTGAACAATAAGATCATCTTTGCCCCCGGCAAAGCGGCCAACGCCGGCGGCGTAGCCACCTCGGCGCTCGAGATGAGCCAGAACTCCATGCGCCTGAGCTGGACCTTTGACGAGGTCGACGAGAAGCTCCACGGCATCATGGTCAACATCCATGCCAACGCAGCCGATGCGGCCGAGCGGTATGGCCAGAAGGGCAACTACATTGTCGGCGCCAACGTGGCCGGCTTTGAGAAGGTAGCCCAAACCATGATCGAGCAGGGCGTGGTCTAATCCTACGGCATTCATCGTCACAACCAAATCCAATAGCAGAGGGCAGCCCCATGGGGCTGCCCTCTTTTGTTGGATGGACCCGCATTGTCAAAGGTACATCAACGCTATCGGGGTAGATTCACTGAGAATCCAAGGCTTCCTGCGCCGCCAAGGCTGACCTCGGCCCGCTCGGCCCGCTTTTTTGCATTGGCATTCGAGGCGGTTATGCGTATACTGTGCTGCATCGCCAGTGGGGAATTGCTGGTGCCCGCTAAACCTGTCTTTTCGCACCCTTTTTTCTTTACCAGAAAGTGCGTACAAGCTCTACGTTATACTGGTTGAGCAGCAGCATATCTGTGACGTCGACCTTTCCGTCAAAATTGACGTCCCCTCGTTTGATCTGGTCCGAGGACAGCGTCCGTGTGCCCGAAAGATATTGATTGATGTACAATACGTCCGTCGAATTTATGTTGTCGTCGTTGTTTACATCCCCTATGAGCCGCGAAACAAGATATGCGTTCGCCGTACTGGGGCTGGAGGTGACTTTGGAGATCGTCAATCCGCTGCGGGCCGGTGACAGCGATTGGGGCGCGCTCAGCTTCGCCCAGCCCAGCACCCCTCCCGGCGAGGGTTTTGACGAGTTGCTATAGTAGTAAGTCAGCCTTCCTGCTACCGAATCCCCAACCGCATCGTAGGTGTTGGCTGCCGACCCATGCCCATACGCCGTTGGGAAAAACACGCTGCTGTTGAAGTTCAGGTTGACAAACATCGTTGTAATTTTGTCGGTGGCATTGACCCCGATCTCTACATCGTAGTTCTTTAAGTTCCCCGTTACCTCCAGCAGTGCCCCATAGGCGTCCAGCATGCCGCCTGTGACACACAGACCGTTCAAAGCGCTCTTTGACGCCGCACCGTCAAGGATTGCCGCCTTGAGCTGGGCGGTCGTCAGGCTGGGCTTATAGGATTTGAGCAGAGCGGCTACCCCGGTGACCAGGGGGGCGGCAACAGAGGTACCGTCGCCCTCAATATACTGATTGGCCAGACTAGTTGTATATACGTGTCCCGGTGCAAAAATATCCACTTCCACATCGCCTGTATTTGTATAACCAGCAGGGTTACCCGCGTTATCACAAGCCCCCACCGAAATAATATTGCTTAAATCAAAGCTTGAAGGATATCTTGCAGTTACTCCAAGATCATTGCCCTGATTACCTGCTGCACATATCAGTAAACCAGAATAGTCGCTAATCGCTATTCTAAGAGAAGTAAGTGTTGAAATAGATGCTGAAAATGAAACACTTAGATTTAATATAGGTACCCCGTCTAACTGAGCCTGCGATAGGGCTGATATCACGTAGGCGCTGGTTGCTCCCGTTTTATATGGTTTTAATTTAATATTCCAGCACGCTCCAGAAATACCTGTGCCATTGTTCCCTACCGCTCCGATTACGCCGGCAACTTGGGTGCCATGTCCATCCGTATCGTTGGTACTAGTGGATGACGACGTATAATTATTTCCGGAAATCAGATTCCCAGTCAAATCCTCATGGGCATAAATACCGGAATCGATGACACCCACCGTAACCGACGAGGATCCTGTCGTAAAATCCCATACCTTATCGATATTTATTGCAGAAAAATATGACGTTTGCTGTGAATAAAGAGTATCATCCGGTATAGTGGAGCATACATCGCCTATAAAATTCGGTTCCGCCGCTAACACATCGTTTCTGTTTTGTAGTATTTGTATGGCTTGAATAACCGATTCTTTTCCTGGGTGAGCTAGTTTGAGCTCTAAAATTGTTCGAAATTCCGTTTTCTTCTGATATTCGCCAACCCGATCTGACGGAATGGGCCTTAAATCAATGATCTCGTTAACCTCTACTGGCAGGAAATCAGCTGGATCCCATTCTTTATTGAGAACACTGTACTGATTTTTTATTGTCACGATGACCGAATCGGGCGAAAAGTGATCGTTGATATTGGGAGTACCCATATAGGTATGAGCATCTACAACTTTTTCCACTGAGCTCTCAATAGCACTTAGGGCGATAGAGGGAGATATGCAACAATAAAGCACGCAGATAAATGTCAGCCAAATTAATGCTTTTTTTGTTTTCATTTTAACTGCCTTCCTTTTGCTATAATTTTGTACTCTTTATTCTAAAATTCCCAACCCCTCAAAATCAATGATTGAAATATCATCGCGACTGTCCAAAGCAGCCACGACCTGTTGAAAATTCTCCCACCCCGGTTGATTTACCTTAAGCGTTAGCAGAATTTCAGGATGATTTTCGATCGGCTCAGAGGTTATAGCATCATACATCGGAAGCCATCCCTGCTTTTCCTGTTCAACCACCGTGACGTCAATGCCAGGGAAGAAGGAACTGTCGTACGTTTTGTCCACATCGGAGGCTTCCGGCGTGAGAAGGACCCAGATATAGTCGGGAAGATTTTCAGAATCAATTTTTTGCATCTTATCCGCCACCTTTGAGCTAAAGGAATAGCTGGAAGTATTCTGTGAATTACTGCTAGTCTGCTCTCCGATCGAGGCGGTGGAACTCGAGGAAGCCATCGAACTCACCGATGTGCTGGGTTCCGAGCTGGCAGACGAGCTCTCCTCCTGTGACATGACCGTCTCGCTGGACGCGGCGGCGCTCGAGGCGCTTTGCTCCCCAGACTGGGATGCAGCGGTGCTGCTCCCCTCTCCCGACGTGCTGGCCGGTGTTGCCTGGCAGCCTGCTGCCGCCAGCATCAGCATGGCCGCCAGGAAGGCAATCCATTTTATCTGGTTTTGTTTCATCGCTCTCACTCCTTTTTTGCTTGGTATTTTCTGGTTTGGTTTCATTGTATTCTATTTTTTGAATAAGTCAACCGATTATTGTGTAATATTTTATTAATTTTTGATTTATTTGCTAGGAGATTTATTTTTTCAATACATGTATGGATGAAACCGCATTACCAGAAAGTGCGTACAAGCTCTACGTTATACTGGTTGAGTAGCAGCATATCTGTGACGTCGACCTTTCCGTCAAAATTGACGTCCCCTCGTTTTATCTGATCCGATGACAGCGTCCGTGTGCCCGAAAGATATTGATTGATGTACAATACGTCCGTCGAATTTATGTTGTCGTCGTTGTTTACATCCCCTATGAGCCGCGAAACAAGATATGCGTTCGCCGTACTGGGGCTGGAGGTGACTTTGGAGATCGTCAATCCGCTGCGGGCCGGTGACAGCGATTGGGGCGCGCTCAGCTTCGCCCAGCCCAGCACCCCTCCCGGCGAGGGTTTTGACGAGTTGCTATAGTAGTAAGTCAGCCTTCCTGCTACCGAATCCCCAACCGCATCGTAGGTGTTGGCTGCCGACCCATGCCCATACGCCGTTGGGAAAAACACGCTGCTGTTGAAGTTCAGGTTGACAAACATCGTTGTAATTTTGTCGGTGGCATTGACCCCGATCTCTACATCGTAGTTCTTTAAGTTCCCCGTTACCTCCAGCAGTGCCCCATAGGCGTCCAGCATGCCGCCTGTGACACACAGACCGTTCAAAGCGCTCTTTGACGCCGCACCGTCAAGGATTGCCGCCTTGAGCTGGGCGGTCGTCAGGCTGGGCTTATAGGATTTGAGCAGAGCGGCTACCCCGGTGACCAGGGGGGCGGCGGCGGAGGTTCTTGTAAAAGGATTATAACCATTGTCGGTTATATCAAGCGACCAGCTTGACCAAGGTGCAAAAATATCTACTTTTGTGCTGCTATAATTGGAGCCCCAGTCGGAATACACCGCGCGGTTGCCATTTTCCTCACATGCGCCGACCACTATAATATTATCTAAATCCAGTGACGCGGGATATTCATTTTTGCCATCCAAATTATAGGAATCATTCCCGGCTGCACAAATCAACAGGCCCGAATAGTCGCTAATGGCCTGTTGCAGGCTGGTAACAGCAGAAGAGTCCGGATCGAGCAGTACACTATTAGATAAATTGGCAATTGGGATGCCATTCAGTTCCGCCTGATTAAACGCCGATACTGAATGGGCTACGGTTCTTATTTTGTATGGCTGCAGGCTCACATCCCAGCAAACCCCCGATACCCCCATACCATTATTACCCTCGGCGCCGATAATCCCTGCCACAGCAGTGCCATGATCGTCCGTGTCTGTCGTACCCGAGGAGTTTGGGTCATAATTATAGCCGGATAATAAATTATTTTGGATATCGGGATGCGCATAAATCCCCGAATCGATCACAGCAACCTTCACCGAGGAAGAGCCCGTCGTAAAGTCCCAAACCTTATCCACCCCAATCGCATTCAAGGACGACTGGGCGTAATAATAAGTATCGTCGGGTTCGGTTGAGCACGGCTCCACCATGTAATTCGGTTCCGCCGCTAAAATGTCCTCCCTTTCATTTAATGTTGCAATCGCCTGCAAAACATTTTCCTTGCCCGGATTCGCCAAAGTTAAGCACAATATGGTACGAAATTCCGGTTTGGCTTGGTACTCCTGCACCCGATCTTGGGGTATGGGCCGTAAATCGGTAACAGCCACCACCTCGACCGGCAAAAAATCATCCGTCGTCCATGTACCGTTAATGGCGCTGTATTGATTTTTCATGGTAACGATAATCGAATCATCGGCAAAGTCATCGTTGATGTCCGGGCTGGCAAGATACTGAACGGTATCCTGCACTTTCTGAATTTGCTGTGCTTGCTCGGTTGCCTCCGCCATCGCATAATGGACGGAACCAGCCAACAGGCAAGCTGCTAAGATCAAAGCCATTCTTCTTTTCATATTGTCCTGCCCCTTTTCCTATTCCATACCTTATTCCGTACATCTGTTCGTGATGATCCAAAATGCTTTATGCCAATATCATAATAGGTTCTATGCTAACGATCGATAAATCTTCACGCTGGTCTAATTTTTCTAAAACATCGTAAAGAGCTTTCAGTCCCGGCTGATTTACCTTTAAAACAAAATATCGGGTGGCCGGAGCGACGATATTGCCATTGATATCATACTTATCCGTTCCATAAGATCCCTCTCTAACAATGGTGATATCGCAGCCGGCAAAGAAAGCTTCATCATATTGCCTGTTCTTATCATAAGCCGCGCGATCGATTACGACGTAAATAGTTTCGGGGATATTATCCTCGGTGATCCCTTCTAACTGTTCTTGCAAGCCTGCACTAAAAGTATAGCTCGAAGTAGCTTCTGAACTCGCGCTCATCTGCGAGCTGGCCGGGGCGGTAGAATTCGAGGAAGCCACTGAGCTAGCCGGGGTACTGGCTTCGGAGCTGGCAGACGAGTTCTCCTCCCGTGACGCGACCGTCTCGCTGGGCGCGGCGGCGCTCGATGCGCTCTCCTCCCCAGACGGGGATGCAACGGTGCTGCTCCCCTCTCCCGACGGGCCGGCCGGTGTTTTCTGACAGCCTGCCGCCGCCAGCATGAGCATGGCCGCTATGCAGGCGATCCATTTGACTTGGCTTTGTTTCATTGCTGTCACTCCTTTTTTGCTTAACAAATTCTGGCGTACTTTCATTGTATTCTGTTTTTTCATTAAGTCAACTGATTATTGTGTAATGTTTTATTATTTTTTAGTTTAATTGTTTTTTCTTTTCGCTATTCTTCTTTATTGCAAAATATTGATAGCTTATCAATAGTGCCTACTCTCTACCCTAGATCCTAGATAAAACTTCGCATAGGAATATTCAATGCTTAAAAGATCGCTCCTTCCTCTGAGGGCCTCCTTTATTTTGGGATATTCATCCTCAGGCATGACACTTGTTCTAAGAACGATCTGGAGCTCATCAAAAACCCAGCTAATATTGTCAATATAATTTGGGTTCAATTCCGGGAAATACTCTGCCTGCGTCATGGCCTCCTTGTCGACAATCGCTTCCGGCTTGAATGTCAGGTATACCACTTCAAACGTCTCCATATCGGCGTTGATTTCGGACACGGTCTGGCTCTGAGATGAGGATACCGATTCGGCAGACGCGATGGAGCTCGGGGAAACTGTCACGCTTGCGGGCTCGCTGGAGGCATCCCCGGCCGATGCTTCGCCCTCTGACGCCGCATCTTCTGAGGATTCCGTGCTGGCAGACGAGTTCTCCTCCCGTGACGCGACCGTCTCGCTGGGCGCGGTAGCGCTCGATGCGCTTTGCTCCTCAGATTGGGATGCAGCGGTGCTGCTCCCCTCTCCCGACGGGCTGGCCGGTGTTTTCTGGCAGCCTGCCGCCGCCAGCATGAGCATGGCCGCCAGGAAGGCAATCCATTTTACCTGGTTTTGTTTCATCGCTCTCACTCCTTTTTGGCTTGGTGATTTCGGATTTTGTTTCTAGGCAATCTAGTCTATGATTTCAAAAAAAGTTATGCCAATCGTAGCAATATCCTGCCTTTGATCTAAATATTGAACGACTTTTTCAAAATTATCAAAACCTGGCTGATTGATTTTGAGAGTGAAATATACCTGATATGGATTGTTGGGATCAGGCGAGCCATCGGGATATAGAGTAGTGTTTCCGCCCATGTGTCCCTGATAGCTTACAGTGACATCGCATCCAGGGAAATAATCCGCCGTGTACTCCCGCTGAATATCCGATGCCTCCGCAGTCAGTAATACGTTTATTGTATCCGGTGGATTGGATGGATCCACCTCTTCCATTTGTCTAGCTACCTCGGGACGATAGGTGTATTCAGCGGCTACCGCCGAATTCGGATTGCTCTGAGCGCTTGTGAAAGCCATAGAACTCGAGGAAGCCGTCGAACTCACCGATGTGCTGGATTCCGTGCTGGCGGACGAGCCCTCCTCCTGCGACGTGACCGTCTCGCTGGGCGAATCTGTCAGACCGACGGAAACCGCCTGGGAGGAAGCGTCCGACGGCTGCGTCAATAACAAATCGCTTTCGACCTGGCCTACCTCTGCCGGCTGGCACCCGGCCAAAAACAGGCTCAGGCCAATGGCAATGCAGGGCGCCCTCCATTTTCGGCATGTATGCATACAAAAACCTCCTCATCTGGAAAGATTATATGGAATTAAGTTTCATCTACATTATACTTCCAATAAAACGGATTTTCAATTTACAGTTTTGTAACCAAAAGGAAAACCGCCCGGATGATAACCACCCGGGCGGCAAAATTCGTGCCTGATATTTATTTGGTCTGGAAGGTGTAGGCCCCGTCGGCATAGCCGCACTCGACCTTTTCACCCGCCTTGATTTTCCCCTCCAGTATCTGCTCGCTGAGGGCGTCCTCAATGCTGGTCTGGATGGCGCGGCGCAGCGGCCTGGCGCCGTAAACCGGGTCGAAGCCGGCGTCGGAAATCGCGGCCACCGCCTCGTCGGAAAAGGTCAACTCGACGTTCATCTGCTCGCTCACCCGCTTGGTCAAAGTGCGCAGCATCCGGCGGGCGATCTCCTGGATGTCCTCCTTGCTCAGCTGCTGGAAGACGATGATGTCGTCAATACGGTTGAGCAGCTCGGGACGGAATTCCCGGCGCAGCTCGCTCATGACGTCCTCCTTGATCCGGTTCTGATCGCTGTGGTTATCGCTGCTTTCACCGAAGCCAAAGGCCTTGCGCTCGCTGATGCGGCGTGCGCCGATGTTGGAGGTCATGATGACCACGGTGTTTTTGAAGTCGACCTTGCGGCCCTGCGAATCGGTCAGGATGCCGTCCTCGAGGATCTGAAGCAGGATGTTGAAAACATCCGGATGGGCCTTTTCGATCTCATCGAACAGCAGCACGCTGTAGGGACGGCGGCGCACCTGCTCGGTGAGCTGGCCGCCCTCCTCATGGCCGACATAACCCGGAGGGGAGCCGACCAGACGCGACACCGTATGCTTTTCCATATACTCCGACATATCCATGCGGATCATGGCGTTTTCGGTGCCGAACAGCGCCTCGGCTAGGGTCTTGCACAGCTCGGTCTTGCCAACGCCGGTCGGGCCGAGGAAGAGGAAGGAGCCGACGGGGCGTTTGGGATCCTTCAGCCCCACCCGGCCGCGCCGGATGGCCCGGGCGACAGCCGAGACGGCTTCGTCCTGCCCCACGATGCGCTCGTGCAGAATCTGCTCCATGCGCAGCAGCCGTTCGCTTTCCTCCTCGGTCAGGGTGCCGGTGGGGATGCCCGTCCATCCCGATACAATCTCGGCAATCTCTTCCGGCGTGACCTCGGCCGCGTCGTGGTCGCTCTTTTGCTGCCAGTCGTTCTTGAGCTTTTCGAGCTCGTCGCGTTTTTGCTTTTCCTCGTCGCGCAGCTTGGCCGCCCGCTCAAAATCCTGCGAGTTGACCGCCGCCGTCTTTTCGGCGCACAGGCGTTTGATTTCCTCCTCGGTCTCGCGCACATCGGGGGGAGCGGTGAGGGTGCGCAGCTTGACGCGGGAGGCCGCCTCGTCGATCAGATCGATGGCCTTATCGGGCAGGAAACGGTCGGATATATACCGCGTCGAGAGCTTGACGGCCGCGTCGATGGCGGCGTCGGTGATCTTGACCTTGTGATGGGCCTCGTATTTATCCCGCAGGCCCTTGAGGATGAGGACGGCCTCCTCCTCCGAGGGCTCGCCCACCATCACCGGCTGGAAGCGGCGCTCCAACGCGGCGTCCTTTTCAATGTATTTGCGGTATTCGTTGATGGTGGTAGCGCCGATGACCTGCAAATCGCCCCGGGCGAGGGAAGGCTTGAGGATATTGGCCGCGTCGGTCGACCCCTCGGCCGAGCCCGCACCCACGATGGTGTGGACCTCGTCGATAAACAGGATGATGTTGCCGGCCTTTTTGACCTCGTCGATGGCCGATTGGATGCGCTCTTCAAAATCGCCGCGGTATTTGGTGCCGGCGACCATGCCGGTCAGGTCCAGGGCGACCACCCGTTTATCCTTGAGCAGCTCGGGCACCTGGTTTTCATGGATTTTCAGCGCCAGCCCCTCGGCAATGGCCGTCTTACCGACGCCCGGCTCGCCGATCAGGCAGGGGTTGTTTTTGGTGCGGCGGGTCAGGATCTGGATGACCCGCTCGATCTCCTTGCTGCGGCCGATGACCGGGTCAAGCTTGCCCTCGGCCGCCATAGCGGTCAAATCGCGGCCAAACTGGGAAAGGGTCGGGGTATCCGACTTGCCCTTTTTCCCCCGGGGCCCGCTCTGTCCGGGCATGGTCCCCGCGCCCTCCTGGGCGGCGCCGACAATGCGGGTGGCGAGCTCTCGGGGGTCGACCCCCAGCTCCTCCAGGAAGCGAACGGCATAGCTCTGCCCCTCCTCCAGGATGGCGAGAAGGATATGCTCGGTGCCCACATACCCCTCCTGCATGCCGCGGGCGGCGGCCATAGCCAGTTCCAGGATGTGCTTGCCGCGAGGGGTAAAATCATCCGGGCTCAGGCTGGTGCGGCTGCCCTTGCCCACCGTACCGGAGATCATATCGGCGATTTTATCGTCCGTAACCCCTTTGCTGTTGAGCAGCTCGCAGGCCGTGCCGCTGCCCTCGCGCAGCAGCCCAAGCAGCAGGTGCTCGCTGCCGATATAGGTATGTCCCAACTCCTGCGCGGCCTCCATCGCCAGATTGATCGCGCGGTTGGCTTTTTCGGTGAATCCATTAAAACGATACATATACTTTCTCCTCCTGTTCCTCACCCTTGCGGATGTCGTTGATATGGGAACCATTTCTATTCATACAGCCCCTACGGCTGTTGTTGGATCATGAGTTACGCATGCACGCCCTGCATGACCTCGCGCACCCGGTCGGCCCTCTCGCGGTCGCGTACCGCCGGGTCCTGCGCCGCCGGGTCGGCCTCGATCAAATTGGCCGGCTGCATATCGCACAGCAGGGAATTGACCGCCTCATAGCCAAGCCCCTGGATCAGCCCCATGGAAATGCCCAACCGGACGTCGGACAAACATCCCATGAATTCGTCCGACCCGAGGATGCGGGCGTTTTGCAGTACGCCCAGCGAACGGTAAATGCGATCCTCCAGCATCGGGCGGTCGAGCCGGGAGGCGGCTTCTTTCTCCTGCTCGATGACCTGGCCGGCAATGGAGGTCAGGTTTTGCAGCGCGTCGGCCTCTGAAATGCCCAGGGTGATCTGGTTGGAGAGCTGGTAGATCGCCCCTTTCGGCTTGCTGCCTTCACCATACAGGCCGCGAAAGACCAGCCCGATTTTGGAAACCGCCTTATACAGCTCGGCGATCATGCCGGTAAACTCCAGCGCGGGCAAATGCATCATCAGCGACGCCCGCATGCCGGTGCCCAGGTTGGTCGGGCACTGGGTGAGAAAACCGAGCCGGTCGTCAAAGGCGAAATGGAGCTGGGAATCGAGCAGGGTATCGAGCTTGTTGGCCAGATCGTATGCCTCCTCCACCCGCAGCCCCGGCTGCATGACCTGGATGCGGACATGATCCTCCTCGCAGAGCATAATGCTGACCGACTCGTCCTTTTTCAGCAGCAATGCCCGGCCCTTGCGGTTTTCAGCGAACTCGGGGCTGACGAGATGCCGCTCGGCCAGAGACTGCGCCTGCACGTTGTCGAGCGAGGCCATGTCAATGTATTCAAAATCCTCCTGGATGGCGGAATTGCTGCACAGCAGCGCGTCTCGCACCTGCTGGCATACCTTTTGGCGCTGATCGAGGCTCATCCGATCGGGGAAGGGCACCCCTCTGAGATTGCGGGCCAGCCGCACACGGGTGCTGATAATCACATCCCCCCGCTCTCCCGAGCGGTGATACCATTTCTCATTCATGATCTTTTCCCCCTTCCAACGCAGCGATTTGATCGCGCAACCGCGCTGCTTCTTCAAATTCCTGCTTTTCAATCGCCTGGGATAGCTGCCGTTTCAGCTGCTTGATCTCATACTCGGTGCGCTCGCGCGGCGCGGCCGTGCTCGACAGCTTTCCCTCGTGCTTGACCTTGCCGTGTATCCGTTCAAGATTGGGCAGCAGCCGGTCGTAAAAGGTGGTGTAACAGTCGGCGCAGCCGACCTTGCCGGTTCGGGCAATCTCCTGGAAGCTGCATCCACAACCGGGGCAGCGCTTTTGGTCCCCCTCGGAGACGGTCGGGAAGGCGTTGCCAAGAATCGATCCAAACAGCTGCCCCAAATTCATCCCCGACAGGGAGGAATACCCCAGCTCTGCCACACAGGCGGGGCAAAGGGCCAATTGGGTGGTCTTTCCATTCACCGTCTGCGTAAAATAGGCGGTGGCGGGATGCTTCCCACAGCGTTGACAGGTAATCATCGTAATTCCCCCTTTTATATTATGGTCAGAAGCATTTGCTTTAACACCGCAGCGCGAACTCGATCGCGCTGGCTTTGATCGATCGAGCGGTAGCACTTGTCCTCCATGGCCGCCCGCATGATAGCATGCGCCTGCGAATCGATGAGCTGCTGGTGGAACAGATTATCCAGTATGATACGGGCGCTGTTGCAATCCAGGGCGTCGCCAATCGAATTGATCAAATGCATCAGCGCCGAGGAACGGTCAATGCGCACCCGGGTAATCCGGATGTAGCCGCCTCCCCCCCGCCGGCTTTCGACCAGGTATCCCTGCTCGGGGGTAAAGCGCGAGGTCAGCACATAATTGATCTGGCTGGGTACGCAGCCGATTTGCTCGGCCAGATCGTTGCGGCAGATTTCCGCGATGCCGCCCGATTCCTGCAACAACTCCAGGATACGCTGAGAAACCAAATCACTGATCCTCATGATGTTCCATCCTTTCTTTCTCTCTGCGGGCTTGCCCACCATCTCTGGACAACCCGGCGTGAACAATTCTCTTGGCCGGAATGAAGATGGCTTTAAGTTCTATTTTGACTTTATCTTTCTTTGACCTTTAACGATTTTTATTGTATTTCTTTTTATGTTGGGATGCAAGGCTCATTATTGACCGAATTTTACTTATTTTATTCAATTTATGTATTTATCTCTTTGTTTTTAGTTTTTTCTTACTTTTTTTATTTTTTACTCTATTATTCTATTTTTCGGTGCGCCTCGCGTACCGGATGGTATCCCTGTCCGCCGCAGCTCAACATGCCCCCCAGCCGGCGTGGGTCATAACGACGAACTGGTAGATTGATTCACTTCCTAAGCGGAACCTTTTTCGTCCATATGATCTATGCAGCCTGGCATGAGCCCCCTGCTCGCCCAGACAAAAATTATTGTGGTTGCTGTTGTCACCAACCCCGCCCCAAGTCATAGAATGCTAATGAAGGCTTGAAAGGAGGCAAAACACAATGTGCAATTTGTTTGGTAACAATAGCTGCAGCTGGATTATCCTGCTTGTGATCATCTGGGTTGCGTGCTGTGGCAACAACAACGGTTGTGGCTGCGGTAACAACAACTGCGGTTGCGGCAACGATTGTGGCTGCGGCTGCTAACCAACCTCCCTTTTCAGCGACGCCCCCGGGGAATCCCGGGGGCGTCAACCTTTTGCCGCTGATGGAAGGATTCATTATTGCTGCCAATCCCCACTTTTGTGACTACCGCATTCCCATTTTCGCGGCCTTTACAAGGAAAAGCGCCCGTTGCAGCATAAGCTGCAACGGGCGCTTTGTTGGTTATCGCTTGTTGTAAAAGCTTACTGCTCGACAGGCAGCGTATCAATCAGCTCAACCGAGAACTGGAGGATGTAGAGCGCGTCGTTCGCGTCCACATCGTCATCCAGATCGACGTCGGCCGCCGTGAAAGCGTCCCCTTCCAGTGTAATCAGCTCCACACTGTGCTGCAGGCACTGCAGGGCGTCCGCCGCATCCACTTTGCCGTCGTCGTTGACGTCGCCGTAGGCGATGTCCCCGCCGTCGAGCTCAGCCTCCAACGCCTCCAGCTTATCGAGCGCAGCATCGCTTACCAGTGCCTTCTGCGTGTCGGTCAGCGCGTCATAGGCGTCGCGTGCCGCTTCTACATCGGCCCTGTCGTCCTCTGTCACCGCATCCACCGCGGGCAGCGCGTTGATCATATCCTCAACCGCCTGCGCCTTGAGGTCGTCGATCTTAGCAGCCGCAGCGGTCAGCTTGTCAGCATTGCTCACCAGCTCTTTTTCCTCGTCGGACAAAGCGTTGTAAGCATTCTGAGCCTCTGTCACCGCAGCCTCGTTGTCCAGGGTGATGGCGTCCGCCTCAGGCAGGGCATCGATCAGAGCAATCACATTGGCCACGTTCTCGGGCAGGTTCTTAAGAGCCTCGATGGCATCTTCCGCCGCTTCCAGGATATCGATGTTGGTTACGAGAGCCTTCTGGCTCGCGGTCAGCGCATCGAAAGCCGTGCGAGCCTCGACCACAGCATCCTCATCGGCCAGCGTAATGGTCTTAGGCAGTGCGTCGATCTTGGTAATCACCGAACCCGCTGCCGCCTGATTTTGCTCGTTAAAGTCTTCTTCGTAAGACTGGGCATCGTCCGCAGTCAGCTCGCGCTCCATCATGAGCTCAACGCCGCTAACTTTCGCAGTAGCGCCGGCCTCTTTCTGGAGAACGAAACCGATAGTAGCATCGAGAATATCCTCGGTGACCACAAAGGGCTCGGTGCCGATGGTGTAGTAATCACCGTACTCACCCAGCTGGATGACCGCCTGCGCCTCGATGTTCTCATCGCCCGCCACGTTGAAGCTGTAAACGCCGGGGGTCAGGCCGAGGTCGGCAAAGGTAACGGTCAAAGGCTCGGTCACGGCACCCGAAGCGCCCTCACTGAAGACCACGGCCGAAGCCTTGGAGGGATCGGTCTTGGTTACAATGATGGGATCGCGCTTCAAATTCGCCTGTACGAAAGACCCGTTGTAAAGGGCCGCACCGTCGGCCTCATAAAGCATGACCTCGTTCTCGGGATCGTAGATATACAAGCCATAGCACTCCAGCGGCTGGGCAATAAAATCGTTGTTGGGAGCACCGATCAGGCACTTGATGCCGTTGGCTGCGATGGCCTCGGCAGCGCCCTCGGGAACAGTAAATTCCACATACTGATCCTTGTAGGCATAGCCGTATTCGTCGTTCCACAGCTCTTCGGCGTTGGCATAAACATCCGGGCTGGCCTGGGCGTCAACGAGGTTATCGTTATAATCCGAAGCACCGGCAGTCTTATACTTGAAAGTGAAGCCAGTGCCGTTCGCAATAGGCCCGCCGTTCGGATAATAGACATATGCGCCGACGTGCAGGGTCATGCCGTCCTCGATGGTATCCATGGCAGGAATATAGTAATCGGCATAGCCCCACCAATCCTGCGGCGCCTCATCGTCGTACACCCGGCTGCCGATGAGGAATTCAGCCTGGCCGTCCACCATCTCAATGTTGGTCGAGGGATACGCAGCCGTGTTAAACAAATGGGGAAGGATTTCGTCGCCCTTGATCTCAAAGATGGTCTCACCCGTGCGCTCGTTGACGATGGCGGCACGATAGATATTGCGGCCAAAGTTGGTGATCTGGCAGTTATCGAGGATGAAGTTAAAGCCGCCCTCGGTGGCAATGTGGTTCATCAGCTCGTCGTTGTCGGCCGGCAGGGTGATGGTCGCAGTCAAGGTGCGGTAGAAGTAGCCAAAGTCGGGATCGGCTTTCAGCACCAGATCATTGTACTGACGGCCGGTATAAGAGGTAGCCTCCGAGATGTACCCTACGTTGTCGTTTTGCAACTTCAGGCTGGCCATCTTGCCGTCAAGATTGGTGACATGCTCGTCGGTGCCCATGTCAACCTCCATACGCAGGGTATCGCCCGCCTGGACCCCGGTAAGGTCGCCGGTCCACAGGCTGCCGGCATAGAAAAGCTCCCACGGAGAGCCGGTCGGTTCGGTGTTATCGCCAACAATGCCGCCCTTAAAAATGGAAGCGCCGACAACGACCTTATCGGTAAATTCGTAGGTCATGTCCTCATCCAAAGAGGCCGCCGCAATATCGGCCACCGACCAAGTGTAATCGGCAGCGAGCGCGCCGACATACTCGAAGGTAACCCCGGTGAAGCCCAGCTTCGCACCGCTGGAAGCCATGCCGAAGGTCAGATCCTTGCCCACGAGACTGTCGCGGACGTTGAAAGCGACCTGGACGGTTTCAGCGCTGCCCGAAGCGGTAAAGGTCCTGGAACCAACCGGCGAAACGGTCTCGCCGTCGACCGAATAAGCGGTCAGGGTATACTCGGCCCCTTCCTCGCCGGTCACAGCAAAGTTCATGGCATACTGGCCCACCGCGCCGGCGGTGGTGGTCAGGTCGCTGAAGACGGCGCTGGCGCCAGCATTGAGATAACCGTCGAGCGCCTTGTCCATGTTGCCCTTGAAATAGGTAATCGGCTCATTGACCGTGCCCGAGCCGCCGACCCCCATCATCTGGGCGCCGTCAAAGTTCTGATAATAGATACCCTTGGTCTGATTGTAGAAATAATAACCATAATGGGTGATTGGATATGATTCGTGATTATGGTTAAGGTCGGAAGGCCCGATCAAGGCATAGAAGCCCTTCGCGTTGAGATCGGCAGCTTCCTGCTCGGTGAGCTCATAGGTTTTCGTGGTAAGCTTGTAGGGGTAACCATAGGTCTCATCGTACATCGTGGGCAGTGCATCGTAAGCCTTATAATTCAGGCTGTTGCCTACCTCATGCAGCTGATCGCCACGCTTTCCACCGGTAGGAGTATAGCAGGTGGTATACCCAAAGGACGATGTTGCATCGTCGCCCAAGCCGTTCTCCGCCCAGAAACGAACGCCAATTTCCAGCACGTCTCCAGCCGCCAGCTGCTTCTCCGGATCGGTGATCGGTCCGGTTTCAGCGTCAAAGCGGCTCCAGCCGGGGCTGCCTGGCACACTGCCAACCGTTTTATAGCCAACAACTACGTCATGACCAGCCGTAGTCGCCTCAATGGCAGACGAGGTGTAATTGGCATCGCTCGTCATAGCAGCGGCAATCTGTTCGCCCGAGATGGTATAAAGCAGTTCCTGCGCACCATCGGTGACATCATATGCCTCAAAGTCATAAAACTGGGCCGGATTATTGTTGTAATTCGCACCGGGGACGCAGAACCAGTGCTGCAGAACCGTATCGGTGCAGGGGAACCCGTAATCCTCGGTTCCTTTTGTAGCCTCGGCATTGTCAATCTTTACTTCATACACAATTTCTTTATAGGAATATCCATATGTCGGGTCAGTTTGGGTTGTGGAATTATTGTACGCCTCCACACCAACCGATTTATCGGCCACCTTACCGGTATGATAGACGCGGAAGAAGGGGCCGGCCCCGGCAACACCCTTGGGCATAAACATTTTAAGGACAAACCGGATGGTCTGGCCATCGGTCAGGGTGACGGGAACGGGAGCTGCCACCGACTTATCTCCCCAGAAGCCGTTTGTGCCCTCTTTCATACCAATGATTTCCATGCCGACCGTAGCCTTTTCGCTCTCGTCATAGGTAGCGGCGTTGGTTTCATTGCGGTCGGAATTATTCAGTAAATCCTTATAATCCCACTGAGCCAGAGTCGCACCCGCCTCGATCACCTTGCTCAGAGACATGCCAGACAGGAAGAAATGCGTCTGGTTGTGGCAAACAACCTCAAAGGAAATTTCCTTGCCGCTGTTTTCTTCGCTGACGTCAAATTCAAAGCGAGCTTTGTGACCGATTCCTGAATCTGGCGACCAGCGGTTGACATCGACATAATCCGCCTGCTCCAGCGTATCGCCAAAGATCAAGCTGTCGTCCGCATAAACATTGACGGTGAATTTTTTTACACCAAGTCCATATTTGGTGGCAAAATCTAAATCGAGAGCATAATGACCTGCATCCAACGTCTGCGTAAGACCTTTGAACAGGGTCGCGTTGACGTCCCCGTTTTTAGCGTCGTCAAAAGCCCCTTCATACGTCTGCGCCGTGTAAACTCGATTCTCTTCCGGCACCGATCCAACAACAGCGGGATGCAGGGTATAAGTAGCCAAAGCCGGAACGGTGATAAAGGTATTGACGTCATCCCCGCCTGTTTTGGACTGAGAAGGCTCCAGACCCCAAAGCACCGTGTTGGTGGTCACGTTAATATACTCCACACCATAGCAGGCCAGGGTCGCACCACCATTTACCCAGATGCGGCTCTGCATCAGCTTGTTAGGATCGGAATATCCTTCTTTGTCCAGCAGGATATCCCAAGTATACATTTTGACTTTTTGCCCCATGACGTAGGTATCGGTCATTTGAGCGATAACGTCCGGGGTGAATTCCACTTTACTGGTTAATTCCGCGTTATTGTCATACGCTACTTCCAAAAAACCCCAAGCTGCCGCCGTATTCAGTTCTCCGTTGAGGTAAACAACCACGCGCAGGGTGTCGCCCTGTTTAAAGAAGTCCGGAGTTCCATCAGTATTATTGTCATTATTGATCAGGCCCTGCGAATGGAACAGCCAGTTACCGTTGGCTGAAGTATCTACCCTCTGCGCACCGATAATGTAATCGGTCTTATGGTAGATCTGGCTATCGAGATAGTTCTTTGTGCCCGTTGCCTGTGCAGCGGCATCCAAATCGTCGACCGACCACGTCTTGAGCGTGACGTCGACCGTTTCCCCATCGGCCAACACGCCAAACCCGCACACGGTGAACATGCCGATCACCATGAGCAGGGACAGCAGCGCAGCCAACGGACGCCTTAAGTAGCTTTTTTCCATGACATACCCTCCCAAATTTATTGATAGACGCAAAGACAAGGCGGCATCCACCGCCCTATGTAAAACCAGCTCATCACCCAAGCGCGCCGGCGAAACGCGCCCCGGCCGACAGAACCGGATTTGACATCCTACTGGAAGGGCTATCCAGCCCGAAACATTTTACTGGACAGGACTTGCAGCCTGTCCTTAAATTACTTTAATAGTATCACAAACGAGAGAATATGTAAAGAATTTTTTAACAACTTTTTAATATATATCGTTCTTTTTTCTGTTGTCTTTATCCTTTTAAAATGCTAAAATAACGAGATTTTTCGACGGCCTAATGCATTGGATTATCTTTTGTTGCTACGTTTATGACAAAAATAGCGATATCACGCCCGTGGTAATGCTCATTGGCGGACGAGCCAGGATGACAATAAGGAACATCTCATTCTAGCCCCTATTTCTAATGTGCGTGTTCCGCGCGGTGGAGTTTTGCGCGCAAACGGTGGAAAAAAACAACCGCCGGGGTGAGAGCCCCGGCGGCTGCGTAGTTTATATGGGTTGTAAGGGTTTACTGCTCGACAGGCAGCGTATCAATCAGCTCAACCGAGAACTGGAGGATATAGAGCGCGTCGCTCGCGTCCACACCGTCATCCAGATCGACGTCGGCCGCCGTGAAAGCGTCCCCTTCCAGTGTAATCAGCTCCACACTGTGCTGCAGGCACTGCAGGGCGTCCGCCGCGTCCACTTTGCCGTCGTCGTTGACGTCGCCGTAGGCGATGTCACCGCCGTCGAGCGCTGCCTCCGCCGCTTCCAGCTTGGCAAGCACATCTTCGCCTACCAGCGCCTTCTGCGTGTCGGTCAATTCATCATAGGCGTCGCGCGCCGCTTCCACATCAGCCCGATCATCCTCGGTGATCGCACTCGCCTCGGGCAGCGCGTTGATCATGGCAATCACCGCGTCGGCCGCTTCCTGGTCGGCCTTCAGCTCGGCAATCTTCTCCACCGCCGCGTTGAGCTTGGTCACCGTGGCTTCGTCCACCAGCGTCTTGACCGTATCGCTCAGCGCGTCGTAAGCAGCCTTGGCCTCGTTGACCTCCGTCTCGTTCTCCAGCGTCAGCGCTTCCGGATCAGGAAGGGCGTTAATCATGGCAGTCACTTCATCGGCCGCCTCTTTGCCCTCTTTCAGCTCGGCAATCCGGTCGACCGCCGCCTGCAGGACCCCCGCGTTGGCCACCAGGGCCTGCTGCGCCTCGGTCAGGTTGCCATAGGCATCGTTGGCCGCGGTGACGGCAGCTTCGTCGTCCAGCGTCACAGCCGTCGGCAGCTTGGCGATGGCCGTCGCCACCTCAAAGGCGGCCGCCACATCGGCATTGTCCTCGCTCGCATCCAGACGGCGCAGGTAGGACAGGGAGACGCTCGACAGGCTGGTCGACGCACCCGCGCCCTGGCGGATGGCAAAGCCAACCGGGTTGGCCGCCATATCGGCCGTCACGTTGAAGCTGACCGACGCATCGTCGGCCGTCACGGCCTTGGAGGCCAGCGGCACCAGCACGCCGTCGACCATCACGCCCACGTCGACCGTCACGGTCCCCTCGCCCTCGATGGCGAGATCGTTCAGGTCAAGGCGGTAGGCGCCGGCCGACTCCACTTCGGTCGTCAGCGGAGCCTCAAACAGGCTCTGGTCGGTCTCGGTCTGGCGGAAAGAAATCCCCAGAATCACGTCGGTGTTATAATACTCGGCGGTGACCGGCTCGATAAATTCTTCGTTTTTGGTCCAGCCCATGGTCAGCAATTCGCCGCCGTTTTTCTGGAAGAGGTAAAGGTCCTGGGTCACGTTGTAGACATAGAAGCCATAGACCGTCTGGGGGCTGACGTCGTAGTGCGG
>CBCTCU010000006.1:0-107923 GCA_965145485.1 uncultured Eubacteriales bacterium
AATATTCCTACACCCGGGGCTTTTTTGTGCTGTCTGCACAATCTGGGGCGGTTCAGGTGGCTTACAGGGGGTTTTCGTAAATGCGTGTCTCTGGCATGCCGGTTTCGGCGGGGCCTACTTCATCAGAGGTTTTCCACTCTCCCATGCCTGACCAATTTTTTCACCAATGGCATAATATCCACTGCCAAACTGGTCGAAAACAAAGGCTTGAAGCTTGGTTGGGTCAACGTTTCCCGCGTCATCCAAAACCGATTCCTCCGCCAGGACGTTGACAATTTCCCCCAACACACGGAATCCGCCCTTGTCATGCTGCAACTCGGCAACCCTGCACTCCAAGGTGAGAGGAAATTCCTCCACCACCGGGGCGTCCACCCGCTTGCTGGCAACAGCATGCAGCCCGCTGCGCTCGAATTTGTCCTGCGTGTTATTTCCCGAAACGATGCCGAAATAGTCCGCCTGCACCAAATGGGCAGCGTCGGCGATACTGAGGGTAAAGGCCCCCCTTGCCTTGATGTTTTTGGCGGTTTTGTGGGTTTCGGTAATATTCAAGGCAACCATATTGTTGGCGCAGATTCCGCCCCACGCCATGTTCATGACGTCCACAACCTTATTTTCGTCATAGGTTGCGATGAGGAGTACCGGCATGGGAAACACATAGGGCTTTACGCCCAGCGACTTTTTCATAACCAAACCTCCGATTGCTCAAAATATGGTCAGGGCTGCGCACGCAATGCCCTTGCTTATCATAGCGCAAATTTACCCCGATAGCAAGTACCGTGAAAAAATCTGTGAAAAAGCCGGCGTTTTTGCAGCCATCCTTTCTCCTTGCGTCGAATGAGCAGCCGAGGTCGCTGGGAAGGAGCCTTTGCCCGCTCGAGAAACCAAATTTTATGGAAAAAGGCCTTGACAGAACATGTGTTCTACGTTATACTAACCATTGGTTACAGGCTTCCAAACGATGAGGTGATGGGCTTGGATTTGTTGGACAAGCTGAAAATACTGGCCGATTCGGCCAAGTACGACGTAGCGTGTACCTCCAGCGGCGTGGACCGCAAGGGTAGCCGGGACGGAATCGGGAGCGCCGTGGGCTGCGGCATCTGCCATTCCTTCTCGGCCGACGGCCGGTGCATCTCACTGCTCAAAGTATTGATGACCAATTACTGCGTATACGACTGCAAATACTGCGTCAACCGCCGCTCCAACGATGTGCAGCGCACCGCCTTTACCCCCCGCGAGCTGGCCGAGCTTACGATCCAGTTTTACCGCCGCAATTATATTGAAGGGCTGTTTTTGAGCTCGGGTATCCTGCGCAATCCCGATTATACCTGCGAGCAGATGATCGCCGCCATTGAAATTCTGCGAAACGAATACCATTTTAACGGTTATATCCATGCCAAAGCCATTCCCGGCGCGGACAGCCAGCTTTTGACCAGGCTTGGGATGCTGGTCGACCGCATGAGCGTCAACATCGAGCTTCCTTCTCAGCAAAGCCTGAACATGCTCGCCCCCGATAAATCCAAACATGCCATTCTGGCCCCCATGGGCTTCATCCGGGACAAACGCAAGGAGAATGCCAGCGATCTGGTGCGCTACCAGCACGCCCCCAAATTTGCCCCCTCCGGGCAAAGCACCCAAATGATCGTCGGCGCCACGCCGGACACCGATTTTCAGATTCTAAAGCTCAGCGAGGGGCTATATAAAAAATACCGGCTCAAGCGGGTCTTTTATTCGGCTTATACGCCGGTGGTGGAGCATTCCCTGCTTCCCGCGCTCAACACCCGCCCTCCCCTTTTGCGAGAGCACCGGCTCTATCAGGCCGACTGGCTCATCCGCGTTTACGGATTTCGCGCGGACGAGCTTCTCGACGAGGCCCATCCCAGCTTCCACCCCCTGCTCGACCCAAAGTGCAACTGGGCGCTCAACCATCCCGAGCTGTATCCGGTCGAAGTCAACCGCGCTCCGCTCGAGACCCTGCTGCGCGTACCGGGCATTGGTACGACCAGCGCCCAGCGGATCGTTACCGCGCGGCGTACCGGGCCGCTGCATTTCGATGGGCTGAAAAAAATCGGCGTGGTTCTCAAACGCGCCCAGTACTTTATCACCTGCAACGGGAAAATGGCCGCAGGGCTACGCATTACGCAGGACACGATTTTGCGCTCCCTCGCCAGCCAGCAGGGGTTGGATTGGATGAGCGAAAACTATCCCAACGCCCCCGAGCAGTTATCCCTCTTTGATCAAAATCGGATCACCATGGAGGATGTAAGGCAATGCTTAACCGGTCAGATGTAGTGTATTGCTACGACGGGACCTACGACGGTTTCCTGTGCTGTGTCTTTGATAGCTTTTTGTACAAGCAGATGCCTCAGTCGATTGTCACCGCCGATACACCCCAGCTTTCCCTGCTTCCGGTGCATATGGTCGAAACCGATGCCGCGAAAGCGCAGCGGGTGGCTTCCGCCCTGCCCAAACGGATGGGGCAGGAGGCGGCCGGCCAGGTCGGCCTTTGCTACCTGACCTGCCTGGAGGAGCGGGAAATGGTTATGCTGGATTTTATCCGTCAGGGGCTTCAATACGGGCCGGAGGTGCTCAGCCGTCTGACCGACGACACGGTGCATACCCTGAGCCGGGCGGTTGGCAGGTTGACTGGGGAAAGCCATCTGCTCAAGGGATTCGTCCGCTTTTCCGATTACGACGGGATGCTCATCGCGGTGATCCATCCGAACAACCTGGTGCTTCCGCTGCTGAGGGAGCACTTTTGTGACCGGCTGTGCAACGAGCAATTCGTCATTTACGACGAAAATCACGGCATGGCGCTGGTCTACCGCCCTTACGAATGGCGGATCATCCCGGTAGACGACCTCGTGCTCCGCGAGCCGGACGAGGAGGAGCTGCGCTATCAGCAGCTCTGGCGGAAATATTACGACACCATCGCCATCAAGGCGCGCAACAATCCAAAATGCCGGATGAACCACATGCCCAAGCGCTATTGGGATTATATGACCGAATTCGGCTCGAGCGCAGTACAGCGCCGGATACGCTCCGACGCTCATTCGCTGGGATCCAGCCCGGTTAGCGGGGAGCGGATTTCGTCTGCCGGGCAACCGCGCGATGGCGACCAGCCGGCAAGCCCTGATTCCAGGCCGGTGTGAGTCCCAGGCCGGTTTCCAACCATCTCCCTGATAGACGACCTGCGCGATAGATAACCTCCCGGCGGACGCAACGGAAAAATCACAGGGCGCCTCCATGCGGTAAAGCACGATCTCGCCTAGTGTGCTATCCGTTGCGTCCGCTGTTTTTGTTGCCCGAGGATGGAGCGCCCGTTTCAAAACCGGCGCTGGTTCCCACCCGGTCAAAAAGCAAACGGCCATCCTTCCAAAAACGGTAACGCACCCTGCACGCCGGGCTCTCATGAACGACGCGGGACATCCCCCCGTTGACCGGCGCGTGCAGCGGTTGGGGGCAGCTTTCGAGCAGGCGCGCCTGAAGGCGCATATTCCCCTGGCTTACGACAACCTCCCGGCCGGTGCACTTGCGCACCGAGGCTCCGCAATAGGTGGCCAGACGGTATTCCCGGCCGCCATGCCAAACGGAGCCGATACAGCCGGTAAAATGCCCGCCCAGCATGGGGATATCGGCTACCGATACCATAACGGTGCTGCCGTGTAATCTTCCCGGCCATGCGCACTGGGTCCACAGATAAGAGGATGGGAAGGAGCGGCCCCAGTCTTTTTCAATATATCCCAGCCCGCCGGTAAAATCAACGGTCTTTTCCTGGACGACAAGGCTTCCGCTCAAACGATGCGACAGGCTTACGACGCCGTGATTGCACTCCATCCAGGGGATATGGCGAAAGGGGCCCATCATGTCGTAGCGGGGCGGTTGGAAGGGGGTGTATTGCAGCTTCCCGACAACGGATAGGCGCTCTCCCCGAAGATTCACCTTGATGCCCGTATCGGAAAATTCGTTATCCCCTATTTTGACAAAGAAGCGTTCTCTTGCCGCGGCGAACTGACTAGCCGGGAAGTATACAACGTCGCTTTCTCTCTCGGTGATGATTTGAACCGAAGCGCTCGCGCGCCCTTTGTCATCCACGTGGTAAGCGGGGATCAGGGCAAGGATATGCCCGTTGCTCTCCTGCTTTAAATACCATCCCTCAAAGAAACGATGCTTTTTGTTTGTCCCGTGAAAATTACGCATGCTGCAACCCCTCCTGCGCCGGGTTGTCAATCAAATTCCCCCGATAGTCAAACCGGGAGCCGTGACAGGGGCAATCCCAGCTTTTTTCATCCGGATTCCATTCCAGCTGGCACCCAAGGTGCGGGCACTGCGCAAAGACGGCGTATAGCTCGCCATCCTCTGTTTTGTATACGCCGACCGTTTCCCCTTTGCATGTAACGATGCCCCCATGCCCAGGCGGCAGCGCGTCCACTTTGCCGCGCGGCAGGCCGAACAGGCTGCGTCCGATCCCTTTGACGGCCTGCAGGCCCTCCTCGGCCAGCGTCTGGGCCGAAGCCGACAAAACAAACCGCGAGGGCGAAAACACCTCTCCATCGGGGGCGTCCTTGCCGGTAATCTGACCGGTCAGGATACGTGCGGCCGCCATCGACGTCGTCATCCCCCATTTCTGGTAACCGGTTGCCACATACCACCCCTCCGCTCCCGACGCAAAGGGGCCAATGTAAGGAACCCCGTCGAGGGTCATGCAGTCCTGCGCCGACCAATGTGCCGTTTCCCGGCTTTGAGGCCAATACTCCCTTGCCTTGCGCCGGAGCATGTCGTAGCGGCCCCCTTTGGAGTTTTCCCCCGTACGGTGGTTGCCGCCGCCGAGCAGCAGTGTGCCGCAGGCCGTGCGGGCGGACAGCCCGTCCGGGTCGATGCCGTAATATATCCCCTCGAGCACGGCCGCGTTTTCCAACGCCAGGACATAGCTGCGCTCCTGATGCATGCGCAGAAAATAATAGCCGGGGCGGTTGACAAAGGGAAAATGCGTAGCAAACACCACATTCTTTGCCCGGACGTTGGCACCCTCGGCGACGACGTACCCCTCCTTGACCTGCGTAACCCGGGTGTTCTCATACACCGGAACCTTCTGGGCGATCGCGGCCAGGAATTTCAGCGGATGAAATTGGGCCTGGTCATCAAAACGCAGCGCCCCCTTCACGGCGATGGGCAGTTCGATCTTTTGTTCCAGCGCGGCTCCAATGCCCAGCTGGCGCGCCGCCCTCTCTTCCTCCTCCAGCGGCGCCGCATCCAGCGTGGAATACAGATAAGCCGGGCAGTCCTTCCATTCGCAGTCGATGGACATCTCCTGTATCAGCGTCCGGTAATCCTCTATGGCGAGCTGGTTTGCCCGCGCATATTGCCGCGCCCGATCCATGCCAAAAGTGTCAATGAGCATGCCATAGATACACCCGTGCTGCAAGGTGACCTTGGCCGTGGTGTTCTGTGTTTGGCCGCTCCCGATGTTGGCGGCTTCCAGCACAATCGCTTCCACCCCATGCCTGCGCAGCATAAAGGCAGCTAAAATCCCCGTCATCCCACCCCCGATGACAACGGTATCCACACTGGCATCCTCACTTAGCGGCGGGCGCTCGGGGATGCTGCTTGTCCGGCTCCAAATCGATTCCATATAGTATCACCTCATGCTGTAGGGTGGACGGTTTAGGTCGAAAATAAACACCAAAAATATAAAAATGACCGTTTTGTGCGGCCTTTCATAGGGCCTGGGGCGTGGCACGTTGCCTAAAGGGGAAATCGATACGGGACATTCGTTGCTGTTGCCTTTGTGGTGCAAAAATGGGAAAAGCCTTTTTATGGCTTTTCCCATTTCTCATGCTACCTCACCCGGCTAACGAGCACAGTCGACTGATGAGCATCCGGATTACCGGGCCTTTTTCAGTCGAGAAGCCTCCACACAACCGGCTTTGGGAAGGCATGCGAACGATGATCTGAGCTGGAGATAAGCGCCCCCTCAACACCCGACCAGGCCATATCCCCAAGTGCATGGAGTCGAATGATAGTGCGGCGGGCTGGTGCATACCATGGAGATCAACCCGCTTGCCCTTCTGGTACGGGACATATCAGGCTCAATCCCCATGCGATCTCCGAACGCATAACACCCGTTCCGCAGCTAGCGGCGCTAAAAGTCATTCGCTCGGCTATCGGCCGAGAACAATACGGTAGGATGGCCTGCCGGGCTATCCAGCCCCGGCGCGCGGCCCTTATCCTCCAGCGGCGAACACCCATACCGCCCCTTATAGGCCCGATAAAAAGCCGAGTAATCGTGAAAGCCGCACTGCTGCGCCGCATGCATCACCTGCTCGCCGCTACGGATGAGTTGCCGGGCCCGCATCAGCCTTTTGATCATGATATATTCCCAGATGCTGGTGCCGGTCATTTGCTTAAATCGCCGGCTTAACTGCGGCTTGCTGAAATAGAAACGGCTGGAAAGCAGGTTTACGGATAATTCCTCCGTCAGGTGCTCGTTGATGTAGGATATCACCTCCTGCATGCGGTCGACCGGCTCAAAAGCCGCAGGCTTTTCCCCCAAGGCGTAGACGCGATATATTTCCGCCAAAATGGGATATAAATTCGCCAGCAGAGCTACCCGCCGTTCCTGCCCGCTGCCGGTGCATTCCATACCCTTCATGCACTCGTAGACAAACCCGCTTCGGATCAGCGCGCGGGGGTATAAATTGCCAACCCCCAGCGGATGGGCGAGAAAAGGCCGCTCGAGCAGCCCGTCCGGATCGACCGCCCGCAACAGCTCGCTGCCAAAATTCAGCGCCATGCGCTCGTAAGCATAGCCCGGCTGAACGTTGGGTTTATGCACCTCACCGGCCCGCATAATCATCAGCGAGCCCCCTTCCAGCCGGTATTCGTTCCCCTCGACGATATAGCTGGCCCTGCCGGATACAAAGTAGTAGATTTCGTGTTGCTCATGCGCGTGCATGGAAAACTGCCCCGGGTCGGGCGAAACATCCAACGAATGGTGGTAGCTGACCTGGCCGTCCTGATACTGGTAGTTTTTCCTCACCGTCTCACCTCCTACTTTCTGTGCTAACTGCCGGGGGATCGATAGGAAGATTATAACATGGTTTGATAATTTATACAATCTAAAACGCCACGATATGCAATTGATTTGCAAATAAATTCTGTTATACTGGCATTGGGAAGGAGATATGGCCATGACATCATCCAGCTTTGTTACCAATCACGAAGGATTGCTCTTATATCAGGCGGTGCGGGAGTTGCCCATAGTCGATTATCACTGCCATCTGTCCCCTCAAGCCATCGCGGAGGATCGCGTCTTTGACAGCCTGGGGCAAATCTGGCTGGAAGCGGATCATTATAAATGGCGCCTGATGCGCTCATACGGCATTGACGAGCATTTTGTGGCCGGAACGGCCAGCTGGTATGAAAAGTTTTTGCGCTACGCTGAGGTCATCGAGCTGGCGGCCGGCAACCCATTGCAACACTGGACGGCGATGGAGCTTCAGCAGTTTTTTGGCATTGACCTTCCCCTTTCTCCCTCCACCGCGGATGAAATCTGGCAGGCGGCGAACGAGGTCATCGTCCGCGAGGGCCTCTCCCCCCGCAAGCTCATTGCCCGCTCCCGGGTCGAATACATCGCCACCACCGACGACGCGGCCGATTCTCTCGAGTATCACCGGCAGTTGCGCTCCGACGCCGACTGCCCGGCGGTGGTGGCCCCCTCCTTTCGTACCGATCGCGCCCTACTGCTCAACCGCCCGGATTATCGAGAGTATATTCAAAAGCTGTCGGCAGCCTGCGGCTATCCGATCCGCAGCCTGCCCGATTTGGAGCGGGCGCTGTGCGACCGCCTCGATTACTTTGTCGCTCAGGGCTGCAAAATGACCGACGTTGGCATCGAGTTCTTCCCCGACCGCATCGGGGACGCGGCGCAGGCCGGGCGGGCGCTGGCCGACGCATTGGACGGCAACGCGGTCGGCTGGCAGGATTACTCTGCCTTTTTGGGGTATATGTTCGTCTTTCTCGCCCATGCCTACCGTGAGCGCGGGCTGGTCATGCAGTGGCACCTCGGCGCCCGGCGCAATACGAACACCCGCCTGTACCGGCTGTGCGGCGCCGACGCGGGCGGCGACGGGATGGGGGATCCCATCTCGGGCGAGGGGCTGATCGCCCTGCTCGACGCCATCGACCAGAGCGGTGGGCTGCCGCAGACCATCCTGTACTCCTTAAACGGCCGCTTCAACACACAGCTGAGCGTCATCGCGGGCTGCTTTCCGCCCGTTCGATGCGGCCCCGCCTGGTGGTTCTGCGATCACAGGCGGGGCATTGAGGAGCAGATACGCACCATCGCCGAGCAGTCCCATCTCGGTTCCTTCCCCGGCATGCTCACCGACAGCCGCAGCTTTTTGTCCTATGCCCGGCACGACTACTTCCGGCGCATTTTATGCGATGTACTCGGAAGCTATGTCGAGGAGGAAGGGCTTCCCCGCAGTGCGGCCGAAACACTGGCCCGCCGCATCAGCTACGAAAACAGCAAAGCGATGGTGGGCTGACCGGCGACGGCATCCGATCTCGCGGGGCAGCGCCATGGCGCTTGCCCCTCGCCTGCGCGGTGATAAACAATACGCTGGAAAGGATTGCCCCGCGGCGCGGGGCAAGGTGACGCAGATGAAAATGACCTTCCGATGGTACGGCCCGGCCGACCCGGTTACCCTCGATCAGATTCGCCAAATCCCGGCTATGACCGGCATTGTGTCGGCTGTCTACGATGTCCCCGCCGGGGAGGTCTGGCCGGTGGAAAGCATCGCTTCGCTCGTTCGTCAGGCTCACGAGAAGGGCCTTGCGTTCGAGGTGGTTGAAAGCGTGCCGGTACCGGAGGAGATCAAGCTGGGCGGCCCGGACGCCCCCCGCCTGATCGAAAATTATTGTGAAACCCTCCGCCGCCTGGGGCGGGCCGGCGTGCGGTGCGTCTGCTACAACTTCATGCCGGTCTTCGACTGGCTTCGCAGCGAGCTGCGCCGCCCGCAGCCGGATGGGGCCTATGCGCTGGCCTATGACGAACAGACCGTGCTGGGGATGAATCCGCTGCACAGCGAGCTTTCCCTGCCCGGCTGGGATGAAAGCTATACCCGGGGCTCCCTGAGGGCCCTGCTTGCCCGCTATGAGGCGATGGATGACAAACAGCTCTTCCACAACCTGACTGCCTTTTTGGAGGCGGTGGTGCCGGTAGCCGAGAGGGTTGGCATCCGCATGGCCATCCACCCCGACGACCCCCCCTGGGGCATTTTCGGGCTGCCCCGCATTGTCACCAACGAGGAGGCCCTGTTGGCCATCGTGAAGATTGTAGACAGCCCGGCCAACGGGGTGACCTTTTGCACCGGCTCGCTGGGCGCGGACCCGGCCAACGATCTGCCGGCCATGATCCGGCGGCTGGAGGGGCGCATCCCCTTTGCCCATCTGCGCAACATCCGGCGCACCGGGCATCGCCGCTTTGAGGAAACGGGGCACCCCACCGCCTGCGGCTCGCTCGATATGCTGGCGATCGTCCGCGCGCTGGTGGATAGTGGATTCGACGGCTACGTCCGCCCCGATCACGGGCGCATGATATGGAACGAGGAAGGGCGCCCGGGTTACGGCCTGTACGACCGTGCGCTGGGCGCGGCCTATCTGACCGGACTGTTTGAAGCAGTGGAAAGGGGACGAATCGAATGAAACCAGTGGTGGTCATCACCGGCGCGGGCGGGGTTCTTTGCTCCACCTTTGCCAGAGCCATGGCGGCGGAGGGATACCCTTGCGCGCTGGTGGACAAAAACGGCCCCGCCGCAAGCGAGGTTGCACGTGAAATTACCGGCGCGGGCGGGCGGGCCATAGCCTGTGAGGCGGATGTGCTCGACCGCGCCAGCCTGCTCGAGGCGCACGAGCGCATCCGTGGGGAGCTGGGCCCGTGCGGCATTCTCATCAACGGCGCCGGCGGAAACAGCCCGCGCTGCACGACCGCGCACGAGGTCTTTGAGCCGGGCGACGAGGAGCGCGACGACATTGCGACCTTTTTTAACCTGGATCGGGACGGCTTCGACTTTGTCTTTGGGCTCAACTGCATGGGCACGCTACTGCCCACCCAGATTTTTACAAGGGATATGCTGGGCCGGGAAGGATGCTGTGTGGTAAACATCTCCTCCATGAACGCATTTCGCCCGCTGACCAAAATACCGGCCTACAGCGCGGCGAAAGCGGCGGTGTCCAATTTCACCCAGTGGCTTGCGGTCCATTTTGCCCCGCAGGGTATCCGCGTCAACGCCATGGCGCCTGGCTTTTTTGTGACCCACCAAAACAGGGATTTGCTGTTTGACCATGAGGGGAACCCCACTCCCCGCACCGAAAAAATTCTTCGAGCGACCCCTATGGGCCGCTTTGGCAAGCCGGAGGAGCTGTGCGGCACCCTCCTGTGGCTGACCGATCCCAATTTGTCCGGATTTGTCACCGGCATCGTCGTCCCGATCGACGGGGGATTCTCGGCTTATAGCGGCGTATAATGCGGCTAACCCCTCGCCGCACCCGCTTTGAGTAAAAGGCCAGCGCAGAAATGGAAAGACGGCGCTGCGGCGGCAGAGAGGCAAGCCTTTGGGTCCGGCGCTCCATTCTCACGGATGGCCCTGCGCCGCACGGCCCACGGGCTAATCCTTGTCATATCGCCCCTTCCCGCTTGGCTGCATACAAGATGGCCCTTGCCATCCTACATGGAACGGAGGAGACAAGATGGATTCGCTTTCCCTTTGCGCCTTTGCCGACGAGGCGGGCGCGAGCCTTTCGGAGCAGATCGACGCGCTGCACGCCAATCGAATCCCCATGATCGAAATTCGCGGCGTAGACGGCCGCAACATCACCGATTTCAGCCTGGTTGAAGCCAGACGGCTTGCCCGCCGGCTGAAGGACGAGGACATTCGGGTATGGTCCATCGGATCGCCCTGCGGAAAGATTGGTATCCGAGACCCCTTCCCCCCTCATCTGGATCTGTTTCGTCATACCCTCGAGCTGGCCGATATTCTCGGCGCCCGCTGCGTGCGGCTGTTCAGCTTTTACTTAAACGGACTGCCACACGACGCCTGCCGCGACGAGGTGTTGGATCGCCTTTCCCGTATGGTGCAGGCCGCATGTGGCAGCAAGGCGCTCCTGTGCCACGAAAACGAAAAGGGCATCTATGGGGATACGGCCGCGCGGTGCGAGGATATCCACCGCGCCCTCCCCTCTCTGAGGGCGGTGTTTGACCCCGCCAATTTTTTGCAGTGCGGGCAGAATACGCTGGAGGCGTTCGACCGGTTATCCCCCCATATCGCCTATTTCCATGTCAAGGACTGCGCGGCCAACGGCACGATTGTCCCTGCCGGGCAGGGCGTCGGGCGCCTTGCCGAGCTTTTGCGCAAGTTTCGCGCCCAGGGCGGCCGGGTGATCACCCTGGAGCCCCATCTGGCGGTCTTCGCGGGGCTGGAGCGGCTCGAGCAGGGTGCGGAAAGCGAAATTGAGGGCCGCTATCCGACCCAGCGCGCCGCTTTCGACGCGGCCGCAATGGCTATGCGGCGCTGCCTGCCGCTCGACTAGCAGCTTCCACGACCTGCCGTATGGCAGTGAAAAAGGAGAACGCCATGGACACCATTCGAATGGGAATCATCGGAATCGGCAACATGGGCAGCGCCCACGCGGCCAGCATCCATGAGAAAAAAATCCCCGGCATGACGTTGACCGCCGTCTGCGACATTGCGGCAAGCCGCATCGCCTGGGCGAAGGAGCGTCTGGACGGCGTCGCCCTGTTTGAGGACGCGTCGGCCCTGATCCACAGCGGGCAATGCGATGCCGTGCTCGTCGCCACCCCGCACTACGGCCATCCCCCGTTGGCAATCGAAGCGCTGGAAGCGGGGCTGCATGTTCTCATTGAAAAGCCGGCCGGGGTATCGGTCACGCAGGTAAAGCGCATGAACCAGGCGGCCGAAGAGAGCCAAAGGGTCTTTGGCATTATGTTCAATCAGCGGACCCATCCCCTCTTTCAGACGGCGCGCCGGCTGGTGCGCTCGGGCTCACTGGGAGCGCCCAAGCGGCTGCAATGGACGGTTACCAACTGGTATCGCACCCAGGCTTACTATGATTCCGGTGGCTGGCGGGCGACCTGGGCCGGCGAGGGCGGCGGCGTGCTGCTCAACCAGGCCCCCCACAACCTCGACTTATGGCAATGGATTTTCGGCATGCCCAAGCGGCTGCGGGCCCAGTGCTCCGTCGCCAAATACCACCGCATCGAGGTCGAGGACGAGGCCGCCATTTACGCGGAATATGAGAATGGGGCCACGGCGGTTTTCCTTACCAGCACGGGAGAATACCCCGGCACCAACCGGCTGGAAATCGCCGGCGACCGCGGCAAGCTGGTGCTGGAGGATGGGAAACTCCGTCTGTGGGAGCTGCCGGTATCCGAGCGCGAATTGTGTTTTTCCGCCGCCGAGCTCCCCGAGGCGCACTACCGCGAGATCCTGCCCGATTATCCCGAGCCGGCCCATCGCGGGATTTTAAAAAACTTTGCCGACGCGGTGCTTACCGGGGCCGAGCTGCTCGCGCCCGGCGCGGAGGGAATCCGGGAGCTTGAGCTGTCCAACGCGGCCTACCTCTCCTCCTGGACGGGCGAATGGATTGATCTCCCCCTGGATGGAAGTCGTTTTGACGCGCTGCTGGCCGAGCGAATCCAGAACTCGGCATGCAAGAGTTCCCCCGTCAACCATACCGGCGGGCAATACCAGCCCCGATGGAATATCCATTGGTAAACAGAAAGGATGATTCACATGCAATTGGGCGCGCAACTGTACACCCTGCGCGATTACGCCAAGGATTTAAACGGCCTGTCGGAGTGCCTCAAGCGGGTGGCCGGCATCGGCTACCGGACCGTGCAGGTATCCGGCACCTGCGCATACGAGCCGCTCTGGCTCAAACAGCAGCTGGAGTCCAACGGATTGCGCTGTGTTCTCACCCACGTGCCGCTGAGCCGTATCACCGACGCCACCGAGCAAACGGTCGCCGATCACGGCGTCTTTGATTGCCGGTATATCGGGATTGGCAGCGGCCCCAACGGCCTGGCCGGCGAGGACGACCTGAAGGCCATGATTGCCATTGCCCGCACTGCCGGCCGGCGCATGAGGGAGCTCGGCTGTCTGCTGATGTACCATAATCATCACATGGAGTTTTGCCATGGCGCAGACGGGGCCACCCGCCTTCAGGCGCTGGCCGACGCGACGACGGCAGACGAGCTCGGCTTTACGCTGGACACCTATTGGGTGCAATACGGCGGCGGGGACCCGGCCGAATGGGCCGGCCGGCTGAGCGGCCGTATCCCCTGCGTGCATTTTAAGGATATGACGGTAGTGGGGAGCGAAAACCGCATGGCTGCGGTCGGCGCGGGCAACCTCAATTTTGACCGCATTCTCTCGGCCTGCGAGAGCGGCGGCACACAGTATATCTTAATCGAGCAGGACAACTGCTACGGCGAGGACCCCTTTGACTGCCTGCGGCAAAGCTATGACTATTTAAAATCGATGGGGCTGGAATGACCCCGCGCGAAAGGATGAGAAGCATTGGATCGAGTCAAAATCGGCATTATCGGCATTGGCAACATGGGCACCGCCCACGCAAACAACATCACGGCCGGCCGCTGCCCTGAGCTGGAGCTGGCCGCCGTAGCGGACATCAACCCTGCCCGCCTGCACTGGGCGCAAGAGCATTTGCCGGCGACGGTCGCGCGGTTTGACGATGCGGCCAAAATGCTGGACAGCGGGCTTTGCGACGCCGTCATCGTGTCGGTGCCTCACTACGACCATCCCCGCTATGCCATCGAGGCCTTCCATCGCGGAATCCACGTCATGTGCGAAAAGCCGGCCGGCGTCTACACCAAGCAGGTCCGGCAAATGAACCAAGAAGCGGCGAAAAGCGGTGTGGTCTTTGGCATGATGTTCAACCAGCGCACCGACCATGTTTACCGCAAGATGAAGGAGATTGTCGCGGGCGGCAGCCTGGGGGCGATCCGCCGTACCAGTTGGATCGTCACCGACTGGTATCGTTCGCAGGCGTATTATGATTCGGGCGCCTGGAGGGCCACCTGGTCGGGCGAAGGCGGCGGCGTGCTGCTCAACCAGTGCCCCCACAATCTCGACCTGTGGCAATGGATCTGCGGCATGCCGGTGAAGGTAGACGCCCATCTCCACTACGGAAAATGGCACGATATTGAGGTGGAGGACGATGTCACCGCCTATGTGGAATATGAAAACGGCGCGACCGGAACCTTCATCACCACCACGGGCGACACGCCCGGAACCAACCGGTTTGAGATCACGTTGGACAAGGGTAAGCTGATTGCCGAAGGCGGAAAGCTTTCCCTGTGGGAAAACACCGTGAGCGAGCCCGAGTTCTCCCGTACCAATACCGTTCCCTTTGCGCGCCCCGACTGCGCCTTGAGCCAGGTGGAGACCGACGGAAAATCCGAGCAGCACATTGGGGTTCTCAATGCATTCGCCGGGGCGATTTTGCACCATACTCCCCTGGTTGCGGATGGCCGGGAGGGAATTTATGGGCTGACCTTATCCAATGCGATGCATTTGTCGTCCTGGCTCGGCCGGGAGGTCACCCTGCCGCTGGACGAAGAACGGTTTGTGCATGAATTACAGCAGCGCATTGCGACATCCCGCCGCAAGCCGGACGTTTCATCCGCCGGCGTAGCCGACCTCGACGGAACCTACGGCGTATCAAAGTAAAGCGCTGCCCTGGCGAATGAATCTCAAGACAGCCCGATTGAATGCACTGCCTTCGTACGTCTTGATCGAGCCGGGCTGCGTTACATCATGAACAAAACCGCCGGATCCAAAATCCGGCGGTTTTCCTCTTCTTTCTTCCGCGTAACGCTCCCGGCCATGCCGTGGAGCATAAACAGCTTATGCCACAAACTCCGAGCGAAACGAGCGACGTGCGGGAAAACCGCATCATTGTGTAATAAAAAACATAATTGGATACAATTCATCTGCTTCCAGTGCGATCACCCCTCGTTTTGCAGCCTCATACACATAGGCCATGGGCAAATCCATCATACATTCTGTGTGAAGGTAACCTGGGACGATCGAAATGCGTTTTGGGTATGAGATCGGATGATCCCGGCAGATTTTGGCCGCATCTTCCAGGCAGGCGTCGCAAAAGGCTTTGCCGGCTTCTCTTTCGATTTCGCCAAACCGGGCATTCTCATCCCTTGTAATGTACGGTACGGCCGGTATCTTCTTACCATCTGCCTCTTTGATAAAGCCCAGCCTTTCCAGATCGGGGATCAGCTCGGCCTGAAAGGCATTGACCGAATCGGTTCTCACCGCGTCGATGGCCAGCGCCCGTTCCCTCTCGGACAGACTGTATTTGAATTTCGCCTGGTGCGTATGCCCGACCGGCGTATCCCATTCTATGGACGATACAATGGTTTCATTGATCGTATCGGTATTGCATCTTCCACTGACCGCATATTTGGAACGCTCGTCATGAAAATCATAGCCATGCGGATAACGGCCACCGGAAGCAATCCATTTGCCGTAATTGGGGCGATCCGGATAATCCGAAAAGTCCATGGATTTTTCGCCGGTTACAGCCTCCTCCAACCTCCAGATATAGCTTTGACGGGCAGAAAGCACGGCTTGGATATACCGCTGGGTTGGATTGTAGGCCGAAAATCCCTGGATGTCCTGGTACTGTTCCACCATGCGTAGGAAAATTGGATGTACGGCGTCAAAGGTTTTCGCGGCGAAAGCTTTGCACAGCGCCAGTGATTTTTCCCGGTCTTTTCCATCCAGTATGACAAAATCGGTTGCCACCTTGGTTCCGACGCGCTTCATCAACTGCGCGTCCACCAGTTTCTCCACGGCTTCCTCCACAAACGCCATGGGAACCCCAAGCGCCTGCCCGATTTCTAAAACCGAAAGCGGCTTCTCATAAGCGATGAGCAAAATGTTCTGGTCCATTGCATTTTCGATACAGGAAAACGGCTCGCGGTTTTGTCCCATCCGTCCATTGATACCAATCGTCAAAGTCTCGGGTTGAAAACTATTCGCTTGATAGGTTGCCATTGTTTCCACTCCTTTTTTCACTTTTTCTCTTCCAGTGTCCAGCCGGCTGAGAACGGTGCCCTTGGGTATGGAGAGGGTTTCGGCAATCTGTGCGACGCTTTGACCTTGCACGTAATACAGCACCATCACCTCGCGGTACGTCTTCGACAGAAAAGCAAGCTCTCGGCGCACAACCTGCGCCTCCTCCGATCGAATGACTTCGTCGGACGGGCTTTCATCACAGGCCACCTCGTTTGGCATCTCATCATAACAAACGGTGCTGATTTTATATTTTTTTCGCAAAGCCATGAAAAATCGATTGTTGAGCACAGAGAGCAGGTATGCCTTTGGATTGTGTATTTGCGTGCCTTTGGATAGCGCATCCAGAGCATACAGACAGGTTTCCTGCACGAGTTCCTCCGCCTGACCAGCATCTCTGGTTTTGATCAAGGCGGTCTTATAGAGCACATCCATATAGGACAGCAGCGCATCGACGTCCAAAAGCCTTCCCTCCCTTTCCCATGTAATGCATTACATCAATATAGTTGCACAAAAGGAGTGTTGATTTGCTTTTTTCATCATTATATTGAGCAATCCAGGAAAAAGCAACCATGCGGGTATGGAAAACCCATTGATTTTCATGCGGCCATGGCCCAGATCCCGTCTGACGCTTTGGTTGTACCGCACTGGCACGATAGAAAGGAGGACATTCCGACATGACACAAACACAGTCTTTGCCCCATCGCCCTTGGATGATGCATCGTGCAATACCCAATCCATAGCCCCCCCTGGACGTGAAAAAAATCCGTATTTGCCTGCCGTCCGCCGATGGTGTACCGCCTGCGCCGTTGCAAAAGCGAATCTTTGCGTTCCAGATGGGGCATAGAAAAAAACCAGACGGCGCGGAAAATGGCTTCCGTCGCCGCCTTTGCTTTTAGGGGAAATTATTGATTTTCTTTTGCTTGCTGTCGACGCCTTATCGCCTGGAATGCAAGCCATGTGGCACTAAGGGATAAAAACGCGACCCACACAAGGATGTTGCTGTCATCGCCGGTCTGAGGGCTTTTGCTGCCGTCCCCGGTCTGGGGCGAGGCTTCGCTGGAGCTGGGCTCATTCGGCCGCCCTGGCTCGCTTGGTCCTCTTGGTTCATCTGGTTGATCCGACGGATCTGGGGGGATATCCGTGAGCTTATCCACCGAAATCTTGCCGTCCGACGTTACCGTCAGACCCAGATCAAGATCAGCATTCTCCGGTGTTGTCAGCGTATAGCTGCCATCCGGATTTGGGGTGATTCCCGGCTCGTCCTGGCCGATTTCAACTTCCGTATAACCGATGATGTCGCCGTCCTCGTCCGTGATGGTGACAGGATGATACCCGTCCGGCACATCCTCGATGGTAAAGTTTCCGTCCTCATCGGTCACGCTTGTTTGTCCACCGTGGCTCCGGGGATGGGATCGCCGTTATCATCGGTAATCGTGCCGCTGATGTCGTGGGTGCTGGCCGGGTTGACGGGCACTGCCTCGGTTTCTACAACCAGCTCCTTTTCCCCGTAGACAGGCCCCTGGTGTGTTTGCCTGAAAACATCGTATACGATCGGTTCCCATTACACACGGTCGATCGTATTGTTTTCCTTAACAGACGATCGGCGCTCAACAAAACACCAAACGCTTGATCCAGTCCATGCTTTTTCATGAGTTGTTAGCATTGTTTTCAACACCCTCTCCCCTATGAATACATGATCTCATCTGCATCTTCACGCAAAACAAGAAGCCGGCTCTTTGTCAAGAGCCGGCTTCTTTGTGTACTATAATGGCGGTGCGAAAAAGAACGCTATGAGAAATCCTCAAAACATAGGAACTCTCGCTACAATCATACAACACCGAACGATCGGCCGAAAAGCAAATCTCGTTGCGTATTATCCTATCGTTAGATAAGCGCCTAGCATCCTTCGTTTCGCACTTTCCGGGTCCGTTTCATCGTAGGTAAGCCAACCGATATCCAACGCCTCTTGCAACACCCACTCGCGCGGGAACATCAAATTTTGCACGGCATGCTGGATGGCATATTCATCGTCCTTCAAAAAGACGGGTACTTCGGCAAGCACCGCCTCGCGACACACCCGATACTGCGATTCAAACAGCTCTTCTATCGGCGCGATAAGCCGGTCGTATTCCAACTGCTGTTCCGATGTCCATGCCTTCCTTTTGCTGGAAAACGATACCCAAATGGTTGGAATAAATTCCTCACCTACTTGTTTCACATAGCCAAAGTCACTCAATTCTTGCATCACAAAGGCCGGCGCCTTATCCGGCGTTTTACACGCCACCGCCACCAGGGCGTGAAGCTGTTCGACTGACAATAAGTCTGGGGTTTGCTCGTTGATCTTTTTGTAGTTGAACTTATACTGCCCGAACTGATAATGGTAGCCGTCGCTACTGTAGTCGGGTGTTTCGCCGCCGCCATGAAGACCTACGAAAGGCGGACAAGCTACCGAACAATTTTCCAACCCCATCAGATCCCATTGACCGCCATCCGGGCGGATCGTATGACCATTGCGCCCTGCGCCCTTACGCTGATCCATGTGTTTGCCCCGATTGCGCCAATATAGTGTATCAACCTTTTGCATGAGCAATGCCCATTTCATATCTTCATATGGCTGATATCCTTCCTGCCAAACCGAGCCGTTTTCCTCGTCACAGCGAATGCTGAATTCCACCGCCTTGATCAGCAGCCTTGTCAGTTCCTGCGTGATGGACGCCATATGAGCGTAGCACCGTTGCTGTGCCCTATCACTGACAATGAAGACGGCCGTTTCGTATTTGTCGCCGCTTTGATTCATCAGCGTGGAATGCACTAATCGCATGAGCTCATCTTCCATATACGGCAACGCAATGCCCATTTCGATAGCCAATTCTTCCGCCGTCTGCGGATTGCGATAACAGGCCAGTAGGATGTTCTTGACCATCAAGCGGCTGAGAAAGCACCATGGCGCCCCATCTCTGCTGCTTTCTCCGTTCATAACAAATCCGACGTTTTCCGGTTTGTAGCTCAGTACCCCAAATTCCCGTGACATAGCAAAGCCCTCCTTCAGTTTTTTACGTATACGGTGTATTTTTGAAAGTACCGTTCCTTTTGGAAGACGAAGCGAACGAGCAATATCATCGATTTTCATCCCATCGATATAATAAGCGACGAGAATTTCCCGGTATTCCTTTGCCACGAATGCTAACTCACGCCGCAGCAGTTTCAGCTGTTCCTCTTCAACGACGGCGTCTTCGAAAGCATGGTCATGGGGAATAGCGTACTCGGAAATATCCTCTGGAAGGACATTTTCACGCCTGCTTCTGGAACGAATTGCCCATTTACTGTATCGGTTGCGGGCAATCGCCCATACCCATGCATGAAACTGATCCGGGGTCTTGCCGCTGTTCAATGCTTGAATAATGTTCAGCCCGATATCGCTCGATAAATCCTCGGCTTCTGTTGGGTCACTGCATTTTTTGAGGCAGAAATAAAATACCTTTTCCAAAAATTCATCCGCGTATTTTTGGATCAGGTCACGGTCTGCCATGGTGCTTCACCTCCTTCCCATCAGATAGTGTCGGAAAACGAATTGTGATTGCATAAAATCACGAAAATTTTTTGGTGAAACAAAGAAGCAAGCGATAGGAACCCGTGCACCTTTATTGAGAAAGGCTCACGAAATCATCGACAACAAGCTCATCGCTTCATTCATTGAAAAGACCTGTTTTTCGATAAAAATGTTGAAATAGGTCTCATTCCTATGGCCCAATGGAATTTAGGATTGAAAAGCTCTCCACGCGCCGCAGGCACGTCTGTTAAAAAGTTGGTAGCGCCGAGAAGGCGTTGTGAGCGCGTTTATAATGTTGATAAGCAAACAACCGAAGCAAGCGTGACTTTTTGCGGGGACAAGGAATGACGGATCGGTGTGAGAAATCCCCAATAGTTCGGCTGGGGGATCTTGAATGAAGCGTAGTCCATTCCGACGTGGTCGGAGTGGAATTATAGGATTTTAGGAAAATAAAAAATGGGAGAGTCCTATCAGGACACTCCCACTGTCAACAGGTAAAGAAAAAGATGCATTTCCAGCGCGAGTACTAAAACTCCGGCAAAGAAAAAAGCCCCGCACGCGAATTGCGTGTCGAGGCTCTCGACTGGTCGGAGTGTCGGGATTCGAACCCGAGGCCTCTTGGTCCCGAACCAAGCGCGATACCAAACTTCGCCACACCCCGATTGGCGACAACTTTATATATTATATGTTTTAAAGCGTGTTTTGTCAATAGGTTTTATTGAGAAAAAGCGAATTTATCCTAGAACACAAGAATCCCCGCATTGCCGTAAAGTGGCTGTTGATAACCTGCTATACAATAGACAGGTGGGTATTCTCCCCACAGCTTTGTGCTCCCAACGTCCGGCTTGTCACCGGGAGGTCTGCAAACCCACTGCAGGAGCCGAATTCCCTTTTAAAAAACTTGTAGGGTTATAAAGCCACAATTCGCGAACAACGCAGGGAAAACCAGGCTACTCCATATCGTCAAAATCAAACAGATCTTGCAACCGGCTCATAAACAAATTACCGATGCGGTCAAACTCGGCGTCATCCTCAATTTCCTCAAAAAACTCCTCGCCGTTCTCGTCCGTAACAAGGCGCATAATGACGAGGTTGCCACTGTCCTCCACCGCGGCCGACGGATCATCAAAATAAGGGGTCAGGGCAACGTAGGAAACATCGTCCTCTTCCAGCGTATCCAGAAGCTCGAATGTATATTCCTCCCCCTCGTCGTTGGTCAACGTCAACAGGTCGGGATTATATTCCTCCATCTTGATGCCCTCATTTCTGTCCAGTATGCCGGCTATCATAAAAAGACGGCGTTAGAAGCTCAAACTTGTATGCAGCGGCGTGATGGCAAGCGCCGTCAGACCAACGAATCTGTTTCGTCGGCGTCCGTCTGCCGGTAGAAAAACGCCACGCCTGAGACGATGCATCAAGCAAGTTTGCCACGCACGCTTTATGATAGCATGAACACACAGTGCGGATGCCATCCTATGCACATGGCCGTAGGCCATGCTGAAATTAGTATAATAACCGCCTGCGGCTATTATACCCCGATCGTGAATAATAGTCAACCCAATTTTACGGGAAACGCACGATCGGTTGACTTTCCATATTCAATCGGGTATACTTTGACGCAGACCGCTTATCAAAGGAGTAATCGCGCCATGGCCCAGCCAAATCCCCTTGTTTCCATCATTATTCCGATTTATAACGTGGAGCAGTACCTTGAGCGCTGTGTTGCGTCGGTGCGCTGCCAAACCTATCGCAATCTGGAAATTCTGCTTGTCGACGACGGTTCCCCCGACCGTTGCGGCGCGATGTGCGACGCTTACGCGCAGGAGGATGGGCGGATTCGTGCGTTGCATAAGAAAAATGGCGGGCAATCCGACGCGCGCAATGTGGGGATCGAGGCCAGCACGGGGGATTATGTCGCGTTTATTGACAGCGACGACTTTATTGAGCCCGATATGATCGAAACGCTCCTTCGCCTGATTGAGCGCTATCATGCGGATTTCTCCAGCTGTGGGGTGGCCAACTGTTACCAGGACACGACTACCCTGCAATACCAGACGATGGAAGAGGGCTGCGTGGACGGCGAGACCGCCTTTGGCTATATTCTGGAAGGCAAGCGAATTGCCGGCTCAATGTGCAACAAGCTGCTTGACCGCCGCCTGCTTCAAAACCTTCGCTTTCCGCTCGGCCACATTTACGAGGACGCCATGTTTATCGCCGACCTGATGCCATTGGTCCAGACCGTGGCGTATACCACCCAGCCAAAGTATTATTATTATCATCGCGCCGGGAGCAGCACGACCTCTCGATTCAAAAGCAGAGATATGGACGCCATCCTCGCATACGACAAAACCCGTCAGGTGGTGCGTGAGCGGTACCCGTCTTTGTCCAAAGTGGCGGATTTCCGCTACATCTGGGCGCATTTCGTGGTGCTTGACCGGATGTTGGCCGTGGACGACTATTCCAGCTTCCCCGAATTCAAGCCGGTGGTGCGCTTTTTGAAAAAGCACGCCTTTGCCGCGGCGGCAAACGCCAATTTTACCAAAGGCAGACGGCTGGCGGCCTTGATTTTACGCTTCAGCCTCCCCTTATACCGCAAGCTGATGCTGCACTATCAGCATCAAGTCGCCGATGGCGAATAAACGCCATGCGACCGGCACGATTCTGCGTTAAGCCCTGCTATTCGCGCCGATAAGGGTTCCTGCGGAGGAGCTCACCGTGCTTTCCCTATTTCCCGGCTTGACCGAGGAATATGGCTTAGTTCGTCGTCCGGCCACATTCTTCAAAGTGCGGTTTTTACCGGCATTCTTTCCAGAAGCTCGCAGCTTTCCGCCTCTCTCATCCCGCTACCCGTTGACAAGTTTTCGTTCGCGGATTATAATGGACCGCTCAAATAAATGAGCCGACGTATATAGCCCGCGTCGATGCATCGTGCGCCCCGGCGGGCGCCCTATCCTACAGTGACGCAAAGTTTGCGACAGCGATCTGCATAACGCTCCTTGCTCCATCCGGTGGTATCCTGCAAGTCTCTTGGCATGATCGCCCGGTGCGAGAGGTGGTAGGGAAAAACCAACTACAACACCCCCGGCCTGCCAGCAGGCCGGGGGTGTGTTACTACATGCGCAATCAGTCTACCACACACAGCTTGAGCATGTCGGAGGATTTGTCCAGCGTCAAATCGGTTCCCGAAACGAGCACAATGGTATCCCCTTTTTGAATCTTGCCCGAAGCTACGGCCAAATCAATCGAATAGCGCAGTAGCTGCTCATGCGTCGCCTGTTCGCACGCCTTGACCGGGGTGATTCCCCAGGCAAGATTCAGCTGGCGCAGCCCCTCCTCGCTGACGACAGTAGCGATGATATCGCAGGCCGGCCGGTATTTTGAGATCAGGTCGGCCGTTTTTCCGCTACGGGTCACGACCAAGATGGCCTTCGCCCCCAGGTTGTGGGCAGCGTCGCAGGCCGCAATGGCAATGGTGTTGGGAAAATCGGTCTTAAAATGCAGCCGCCGGGAGGCAAATATTTCTTTATAGTCAATCGACTGCTCGGTGCTCAGCGCAATCTCCGCCATCGTCGAGACCGCCTCCAACGGATAATCCCCCATCGCAGTCTCACCGGAAAGCATGATAGCGGTGGTGCCGTCGTAAATGGCGTTGGCAACATCCGAGATTTCCGCGCGGGTGGGCCGGGGATTGTGGGTCATCGATTCGAGCATCTGGGTGGCGGTGACCACCGTTTTGCCCCGGCTGTAGCACCGGTCGATGAGCTGCTTTTGAATGGCGGGCAGCATCTGATAAGGGACCTCAACCCCCATATCCCCCCGCGCGACCATGACGCCATCGCTCAAGTCGAGGATTTCATCAAAATTATGAATTCCCTGCATATTTTCAATTTTTGCGATGCATTGAATGTGCTCTCCCCCGCACGAATGAAGGAACGAACGAAGCTGACGCATATCGTCGGCCGTGCGGACAAAGGAAGCGGCGACAAAATCGACCCCCTGCTCTACCCCAAAGCGCAGATCGCTGCGATCGGTATCGCTCAGATACGGCATATCAATCGGGACATTGGGGATATTCACGCTTTTGTGGTCGCTGACGCGGCCGCCGTTGATCACCTGGCAGACCACGTCGCCCCCCTGCAGGGAGCTGACCGACAGCTCGATCCTACCGTCGTCGATGAGGATGCGCGTGCCCGGACCGACGTAGCTCGCCAGGCGTTGGAAGGTGATGCCGACCTTATCCTGCGTTCCGACGCACTCCTCGCAAGCGAGGGTAAATTCCTGCCCTGTTTGGAGATCAGCGTAGTGATTTTGGAAGGTACAAAGGCGTATTTCCGGACCTTTGGTATCGAGCAAAATGGCCACCGGATGGCCGAGCTCATCGCTCGTCTTGCGGACGGTCTGTATGCGCAGGCGCTGCTCCTCATGGTCGCCATGGGAAAAATTCAGCCTGGCGCAGTCCATTCCCGAGAGGATCAGCTTTTTGACCATCTCCTCGCTGTCCACAGCCGGCCCGAGCGTACAGATAATTTTTGTTTTTCGCATTCGACTACCTCCTGATGGGGACTGTTCAAAAGCTTATTCTCTATCTTAACCATCTTAATCATACATCATCATACCGGCCGGATGCAATCCTCATTTTTGACCAAAACGCAGGGCGCCGGCAGGATAAGATTGGACACAATTTACCGGATATTTCCCGCGATTCCTTTCCAAATATCTCTTTTCAAGCATGCCGAAATATGCTATAATTTGAAATAATTGATCGCACCTTCCACCTGCCAGAGAAACGGCGCCGTAAAACGGTAGCCCTTGGATTGGCCCATGGCTTGTTCGGGTATGCTTTGCCATACGCCTCACGGCCACTTTTCATCTCTCATCCGTTTTCTAGGATAAGGGCCGAACATTTTTTCAGATGGTTGGATTATCAGCCCGTAGGGCAGGCTGTCTCGGATATCCACAGGATTCCGACGCAAAGAGGCAGATGGAAGGTATCCTAATTTTGACCAGCGAGGAGAAATATGCAAGCGAAATACGATTCATCGGACCAGGCTCTGATCTACGGGAGGAATCCGGTATTGGAGGCGCTCAAAGCCAACCGCCCGGCTGACTGCCTGCTCATGGTGCGGGGGGACCGGTCGGGATCGATCGGCGCGATTGTGGCGTTGTGCCGGCAGGCCGGCATCCCAATCAAAGAAAGTACTCCTCAGAAGCTCGACACGCTTACCGGGCATGCGAACCACCAGGGGGTCGTGCTGCAATGCGCGGCGCATTCGTATGCTTCGCTCGACGATATCCTCTCCAAGGCGAGGGACAAAAACGAGCCCCCGTTTGTGATCGTCTGCGACCGGTTGGAGGATCCTCACAATCTCGGCGCCATCATCCGCTCGGCCGAGGCGGCGGGCTGCCATGGCCTGATTGTACCAAAGCGGCACTCGGCGGCGCTGAGCATGGCGGTTGCCAGGACGGCGGCCGGCGCTTTGGAGTACCTTCCGGTGGCGCGGGTAGCCAACCTGGCCTCTACGCTCGATCAATTGAAAAAGCAGGGTTTTTGGATTTATGGGGCGGATATGGATGGGCAGCCCTGGTGCAAGGTGGATTATTCCGGGGCGGTCGCTTTGGTCATCGGCTCGGAGGGCAGTGGCCTGAGCCGTTTATGCCGCGAAAAATGCGACGTCATCGTCTCCCTTCCCATGCAAGGCAAAATCAATTCCCTCAATGCGTCGGTGGCCGCCGGAATTTTAATGTATGAAGTCGTCCGGCAGCGCAATCAACTCGCTTAAGAAAGGATGTACCCGTCATGGCCAATTCGGTGAAAAATGCGGCTGGCGAATGGAGCCTGGATGAAATTCTGGCTGATGTGCGCAGGATGCGGGGGAACGCGCCCTCGCCATCCGGGATATCCGCGAGCGATCCGGTCGACCAAATTCTCGCCGAACTGCATGCAAAACCGGCAGCCTCTACATCCAAAAGCCGCGCGCAGGGCCACACGCACGCCCGGCACGCCGCAGCTTCCACACCGGCCCGGCAAGCCTCGCATGCAAGCTCGAACGCGGACATTGGCGTTGAAAGGCACAGGCAGCCCGCCTCCTCCCCCCGCGAAGAAAAGGCGGACGCACAGCCTTTTTCGACGCAGCAGCACAAACGTCCCCCCATCCCCCAGCCGGATTTACAGCCGGCTGCCAAGCGCCGGGAAACTGTCCATGCTGCGGTTCCCACCCCCTCCTCCCGTCCGGCGCCGCAAAACGCGGATAAGGCCGCAGCGCCGGTACCCGCCCATCGCATCACGCGGGAGGAGATCCTGCACGACATCCCCCCCGCCCCCGCGCCAGGTAAAAAGCGCGCCAACACGATTTTCGAGGAAATGAAACGGCAGGCCGCCAAAGCCCAGCCGGATGAGCAGCCCCAAGAGGACGTGATTGACCGAAAGCCAAGCGCGCCAGCCCAATCCGACCGGGCGTTAGAAAACAAAGAAGCTATGTCCGCTCCGGCCGGGAACGCCGGGCAAGCTGCGGAAAGAAATGCCTTGGATACTGCCTCTACCAGGGTCGACATTCCCCTCTTTTCCTCTCGATCCAAGCAGGAAAAAACGAAAATATTATCACCTAAGAAGGAAAAGTCCAACCGCACGGTCGACGGCTTTACCGGCCAGGTGCCCCTTCCCGGTTTTGACGAGAAGCCCGCCGCTTCCGACCGACGGCAGGACGATATATGGGAAAAGCAGTTGCGCGAGGCCCGGTCCAAACGGATTCAGAACTTTGTGCTGTCCGGCCAGGAGGAAGAAAACGAGCCGGAGGAAAACCTCGAAACCACAGACGATGACGACAAGGTGGTCATCGACGACTATGAGAGTTTAGCCGACGCGCCTGTTATTCGAATGGATTTGTCATCCCGCCGCCGGTCGGTTGGCCTGCGTCTGGGGGTGACGCTAGTGGCTGAAGTGGTTTTGCTTGCGCTGAGCCTGCACACCCTATGGATTCCTGATGTTCTCGGCAACGTGCTGACCATACCGGTGAAACTGGTTGTCAACGCGCTGCTGACCGCCGGGGTTATTTTAATCAATGCCTCCTCCTTTTTCGGCGGGCTGGGCCGTCTTTTCCGCCTGAGCGCCGACCTGGACACGGGTGCCGCGGTTGCTCTTTTTGCTGCTCTGCTGCACAACGTCGTCATGCTATGCGTCAGTGACGCTTTTGCCGCCTCGGGTCTGTATGTATACAATGCGGTGGCCGTCCTGGCCATGGTTTGCAATCTCTGGGGTAAATTCAGCATGATCGCCCGCATCGAGCGCAATTTTGAGCTGGTGGGCAACGACGACCCCAAAAAAGCGGCGGTGTTATTGGAAAATTCGCAAAGCGCAGAGGAAATTGGCCATGGCGTCGCTTTTGGCGAACCGCTTGTCTGCTGTGAAAAAGATACCGTTACCATACGGCGTTTTCTCGATCACTCCTATGTGCAGGACCCGGCGGACGAATCGGCCCAGAGGCTCTCCCCCTACATGCTGGTGGCGGGGATCATTGGCGCGGTTCTGGCCTTTTTTGCCGCTCCCGACCGCTCCCTCTCCCTGATTTACGCCGTCACCGCTCTGAGCGCCGTCGCCTGCGTCTGCGTGCCGGCCGCTTCGCTGCTTGCCGGGAACCTCCCGCTAGGGCATGCCTGCCGCCGGCTGCGGCAACAGGGCGTTTTGCTCACCGGCTACGACGCCGTTTACGATTTTGCCTATGCCAATGTGCTGGCGGTCAACGCGAGGGATCTCTTTCCCAAGGGAACGATCGGCCTGCACCAGGTCAAAACCTTTGGTAATCAGTCGATTGACCGCGCCCTGCTGGACGCCGCCGGGCTTGCCATCGCGGCCGACGGCCCGCTTGCCTCAATTTTCGATGAGATCATCGAGGGGCAGCGCAATATCCTGCCGGAGGTAGACACGCTGGTATACGAAGAAAAGATGGGTATTTCGGGCTGGGTGTCGGGCAATCGGGTGCTCATCGGCAACCGGCTGTTGATGAAAAATCACGGTATCGCCCTTCCGGACGAGAACCTGGAGCGCAGGTTGTGTAAGCATGGGCAGCATGCGGTCTACCTGGCCACCAGGGGAAGCCTGTCGGCGATGTTCGTCGTCTCCTATCAAGCCGACGAAAGAATCGTTGAGGCGCTGCAAAAGGCTGTGGACAGCGGGCTGGGGATCGCGGTATACTCCTGCGACCCGAATGTTACGCCCGCAATGCTCGATCAGCTTTTCGGCGTATCCAAAAACGCCGTATCGGTCATGGGGGCGGCGGGGCGGCAAGCCTATCAGGAAGCAACGGCCGCCGAAGACAAATGCGACGCCTCTCTCGCCTATATGGGGGGCGTGGAAAACCTGGCGGACGGACTATGCGCCTGCCAAAGCCTTTACCGTTCCATACGGCTGGGCAAGGGCATCCAGATCGCCTTATGGGTGCTGGGCCTTGTACTGTCTCTGCTGCTGATTTCACTCAGAGGGCTGAGCCTGCTGAACATTGGTATTGTGCTAGCTTACCAGGGAATCAACATTGCTTTGACCCTGCTGCTCCCCGTCTTTTTCCGAAGCCTATGATGGGATGCCGGCACCGGCATCGCAAGACATAACCTGCGCAGCTTGAGAGGAACCGTCAGTTTCCGTCCTATGCCATCCCTGCGATAGGCGTATCCGCGGCTAGTAGTTTTGGAAACTGCCCTTATAAATTTGTGCATAACAAAAGAGCCGAGGCGGTATGCCTCGGCTCTTCTACTAGAATCAATAATAAAAATACTTGTAAAACACCGGATACTCGTTGAGCAAGTGCTGCAAAGTGGAGCGGGAATTGGAACCGGGATCACGGACCGTAAAGCCCGAGGCCGTCAAGGTATTCCCGCCGGTGTAACCGGATATCACAACCCAATGCTGGCTTCCGTTGGACTTTTTCGCTCCAAACAGGACCGGTTTGCCCTGCGCGAGCTGGTTGTAAATGCCCTGCAGATAATTGGAGCTGCTATAAACCACATGATAATCGCTCGGCCAGTAAAGGTCCCCCGACGAGGAATAGGTCAGCTGCTTGGACATGGCGTCGGGATAAATGGTCTTGCCCTGGCGGTAGGATTCCATGATGGCAATCGCCGTCGTGGTGCAGCCGATTTGGGCAATGGTTTTGCCGGAGTTGCCAATCAAAACATTGGCCCAGCGGCTGTCTGTCTGCTTATAATTGGGCAAATTCATCGAGATCGGAGCATAAGCCGCACCGCTACCCGATAGGTATTGGCTGCTGACGTAACCGGTCTTGACCCCGTTGTACAGCACACGGCTCCACCCTCCGGAGGAGGACAAGACCACAACCGTTTTGCCTTTGGCCAGGCTGCCGACGATCGAATAGGATGTGCCGGCCCCACTGCGCACGTTCAGATTGCCCGACTGGGTTTGTACCGTCGCCGCATAGCTCGATACGCTCTGAATGTAATCCGCATGGGAATAACCGTACCGGCCGTCGGCATATTCAAGATACCACCAGGAACCGGATTTGGATATCAGGGTAACATAGCTTCCCTTGTTCAGGGAGGCAACGACCGACGAAGAGGTCGACGCGCTGCTCCTGACATTCAGCCTACCGCTTGAAGTAGCAACCAGGCCCGCCGTCGAACCGGATGTCGCCGCCTTCGCCGTACCGGTCAATCCAAAGATTCCGACACCGATGGCCAATGTCATCAGTAGCGACAAAATTCGTTTCATTTCTTCACCTCGATATGATTTGTCGATTGATCGGACAAGCGCATTATAACAGCGCGCCGGCATCTTGGCAATACTCCAAGTTCTGCAACCCCAACCATCCGTTTCCTTTCGCATCGCATGTCACGGCGTGAGCAATGCGCTTGGCGCTAGATTTTATACCGTCTTTTTGCATTTTAACATATTTTCCCTTTTGCTTTTCATCAACTTACCTGTTTCACTAAACGAAAACAATAAATTTTATTTTTCTTTTATAAATTTAAATCAATATCGGTAGATTGCTCAAATCGGTCGGGGCCCCGCCATCTACGCAATCCTTTCTATATCGGTGAATGCAACCGCATTCGGATGGAAGGCGAAAAAGACAAGGATGGGACTCACACATGGATTGTGGACGATGCGAGCTTCTCGCGAAAGCAGGCCGTGACACGCGCACCCCCCTGCGGGCTATTTTCCAGAAGCAGTGCTCCTGAATGTTTCTCACATAGAATTTTACAAATATTGAGCCCAATGCCAAAGTGTTCCTCCGGCGAGCTGCGATCGCTGCGAAAAAAGGGAGCGGATCCATTGATCAGCGCGGCGGGGGAGAAACCTGGCCCGTCGTCCGACACAATCACTTGAAGGCTGCCGGGTGTAGCGTGCAGAGCCATATGGATACAGCTATGCGCATACCGCAAAGCATTGGACATCAGGTTTTCGCACACCTGGCTGACTACCTCATCGTCGACATAGACCATGTCATCGGTACTGCTAGCCTCAAATTGCAGCTTTTGATCCCGGCAGAGGATTTGCGCGCAGCTTTGAATATCGGCAAACAACTGCTTCGCTTCCATGTACCGTCGCTCCACCGCAATGTCCTCCAGCTTTTGCAGCTGGTTCATTGCCGAGACATAACGTTCCAGCCGGGTGATATGGGAGGACATGGTTCGCGCTGTATCCAGCACCTTGTCTTTTGGATAGCGGTCCATGGGCAAATATTTCAGCAGCATGTCGTTGTATCCCTTCAGGACGGTCAAGGGCGTGCGAAGATCGTGGGAAAAGGCAGCGTTGAGCCGCTTGCGTTCCTCCATCTGCCGCCAAAGCTCGCGGTTGTTTTCCAGCAAGGCCGAACGCATGGATTCAAACGAATCGCACAGCCGGCCCAATTCATTCTTTGTCTCATATTCAATGGAAAAATCCAGATCATTGTACGCGATACGATGCGCCGCATCGTTTAAAATGTGGATGGGGCGGCGGAGCTTATTGTGATAAAACAACAGCCCGGCCGCCAGAATGCACCCGAAGCAGACAACGGGGATGCTGAGGATGCCGATGTCGTTGAACACCCGGTAGAGGAATCGATCCCGGTCGCTCATATTCCGTGCGGTAGCATCGTATATAATGACGTATTGATCGGTTTCGGCCAGATACTTTTCCTCGTAGCTGCCCTCATACCGGTCGATGAAGCGATCGCGCAGAGTGGTAATCGCCGCCCCCACCAGGGTCGAGGCAACCAGCGCAACGATCAAGAACACCGTTACATAAAGCATAAAGGACACCTTGAGCGACAGGGCGCGGCGCGGCCGCTTCACCTTATCTCTTTTTTCCACTTATATCCCACTCCCCAGACCGTCTCCACCAGACAGGGGGCTCCGGCGCTCGCCAGCTTGGAGCGTATGCGCCGGATATGCTCGGCGACCACGGCATTATCCCCCATGCTGTCGATCCCCCAGACGGCCTCGTAAATGCGTTCCCGGTCAAAAATTTGACCGGCGTTCTGGCTGAGCAGCTCTAAAATATCAAATTCCTTCTTGGCAAACAGGAGGGGCTCTCCCTTGTAGTAGACCCTGCGCTCGGTGTAGTCGATGGCGATATCCTGCCCAAAGCGTATTTTGGGCGACTGCCGCGTCCGACGCTCCCGCCGCAAATGGGCCTCCACCCGCGCGCCAAGCTCATCCATCGAGAAGGGCTTGACGATATAATCATCGCCGCCTGCGCCAAAACCTTTGATTTTATCCGCATCCTCCATCCGGGCGGTCAAAAAGAGAATAGGACAGGACACGAAGGCCCGAATGCGCTCGCACACCTGAAAGCCGTCGAGGCCGGGCATATTGACGTCGAGCAAGATCAGGTCGGGCTGCGTGGCCGCCTTGCGCATGGCCTCTTCCCCATTCAAAGCGCTTTCCACCCGATATCCCTGCATGGAAAAATAATCGCACAGCAACCGTACGATGTCGATCTCATCGTCGGCAATTAAAATCCTTTCGTTCACGACAGACACCTCCCCATGAAATAATATCCTGTTATCATCAACTTTTTATCAACCTGCCCGGCCTGTGGGCGCTAGACGCGGACCAGCTTCTATTATAAGGCCCACTCCCCCGCTCCAATGATCTTTTTTGACAATTGCGCCTGGAAATTCGCGGACAAGCCCCCCGGGAACAGAAGCCGATCAAGCCATTGGGCAAAGCAAGCCCAGGGGAATCTGATTGCCGCCTTATTCCTACCATGCATGCCTAAGCTGCCGAGAGCCGAAGCCGATATGCCGATAATGTACCGGCACAGCGGCTTTTCCCTTTTTTACCCTGGTGTGCGTCAGTACATCTGCGGCCTCTAAAGCAAAAAATCCATCCGCGCCATCCTTTTCGGTGCGCGCAGTTTTCAGCGAGAAGGTTTTCATGCAGGCAAGGCATATATTTACAGTTATACTGCCGTATGGCAAAAATTTTAACGTAGTCCGTGCGGAAAGCAGCCGCTGAAAACCAATATTGCGTTCGGCTCCCGGCAGCTTAGCCATTTTGCCCCCGCCCTTCAACGGAATAGAGCGCGTGAATACAAGGGAAAATGGTTGCGTCCTATGGTGCCCTTGGGGCTTCCATCGCCAACGCATGCAGCGAAAGAATCTCTCCTGCAGGTCAAATTTTTTGTTCACACCAAAGGCCGCCTGCCGTGGAAACGGCTACAGAGCATTCGCGCGCACCATGCGCGGATGGACTGGAAAGGGAGAAAACCCCTTTTGTCGGTTTTGTCAAAATCTAAAAAATATCGCGGGCACGATTTATATTCTTACACCAAATCCATTGACTTTTTCCGGCCTTTATGATATCATAATGTCCGTACATATTAGCCGACTGGAGGGACTCACACAATGAGGGATCATAACCTGTGCAAAACCATCAAAGCCAGCGAAGTGGCAAAGCTCGACAGCAACGTCTACACCGGCGGCGGGACCGACGACACCGCCGCCCTGCAAAGTATCCTCGACCAGGCTCCCGAGCTTGGCGGGCTGGTGCTGGTTATGGACGGCGCGGCGCTTGTCCGGGGGCTGCGCGTGCATTCCAACACCACCATTCTCTGCCTAAACGCCTCCTGCGGCTTCTATCTGGCCGACGGCGCCAACCGTCCCGTGCTCGAGGGAGCCAAGCGCAGTATCGATGAGTATGTCAACCGCAACATCACGCTCATCGGCGGCACATACAATCACAATTGCCTGCACCAGGACCACGACGCAGCCCGGCCGGCAGCGGAATGGGAAAGCCTGTACGGCGGCCCATGCGAGCAGGATAGGACCGAAGCGGTCATCTGCCTGCGCTTCCACGGGGTGGAAAATCTCGTTGTGCGGGACGTTCATATCCGCAACCAGCGTACCTACGCGGCGCTGATGTCCAATTTCCGGCAAGTACATATGGAAAACATTGTGATCGAGCTGCCCGATAAAATGTACGCGCAGAACCAGGACGGCCTGCACTTTTTGGGGCCGGGACAATTCCTGACCCTGCGCGATATCAGCGGCTGTGCGGGCGACGACTTCATCGCCCTGACCCCCGATGAGGAGGACTTTACCTCCAGCATCACCGATGTGCTCATCGACGGAGTGTTTCTCGATGACGCCGACCAGGCCGTTCGCCTGCTGACGCGCGATAAAGGGCGGCTCGACCGGGTGACCATCCGCAATATTTCGGGCACCTACGCCAGTTACGGATTCTACATCAACTGCTGGTATCCGGATGGGACCTTTGGCAACTTTGGCAACATCACCTTTGAAAACATTGACCTTCGCCCCATCCAGCCGGTTTATACCTACATCACCCCCTTCCTGTTTCAGATTGGAGGCAATATCGACCGTCTTGCTTTGCGCAACATCCAGTGGTTTCCCTCGGACGACCGTCCCGTGATCGGGGTAGGCTATCCCTATTACGATCACAATTACCCCATACCGGAACAGGGCGGCCCGGTCATCCGTTCTCTTCTTATCGACGGGCTGAGCGCACAGGAGGATGCACAGCGCGCTTTTCCTTACATCACCTGCCGCGGTAAGGTAGAGCAGATGATCCTGCGTAATATCGACATCACCCGTCCGCAGGGACCAAAGGAGAGCGTTCTGCTGCGCACCGAGCCCGGCTGCGACATCGGGGAACTGGCGATGCAGCACCTGCTGCTGCATCATGTTAAGGAGATACAGTTCGAAGGCGGCTCTATCGGTACCATAATCCGTTAACTTTATTATTAGGAGTGACGTTCAATGAAAAGCTATGTGGTCTATCCCGGTGGAAAATGCAAAATTGAAGAAATGCCCATGCCCGTTTACGACGATTACAGCGCTCTGGTCAAGATGGAAAGCTGCGGCGTATGCAACGGGACCGACACCAAAATTATTCATGGGACCTTCAAGGGGGTAGAGGATTACCCCGTCGTTCTCGGGCACGAAGGGGTCGGGCGCGTGGTCGAGCTGGGCAGCAAGGTTCGCCATTATAAGGTCGGCGACCTGGTGCTGATGCCATACTGGTCGGACGTACCCGAGGGCTATTCCAGCGCGTGGGGCACCTACTCGGAATACAACGTCGTCACCGACGCACAGGCCATGCAGGACGACGGGCTGGTGCCGGATGAATTCGCCTGGGGACAGAATATCCTCCCCGGTGACTTTGACCCGGTTTCATCGGCCATGATCATCACCTTCCGCGAGGTGCTCAGCACCATGAAAACCTTTGGATTCGCCCCCAACAAAAGCATCGCCGTCCTGGGTCTGGGGCCGGTGGGGCTGAGTTTTGTTCAGTTCGCCCGGCTAACCGGGATGGGGCCGATTATCGCCATGGACCTTTCGGATGAAAAGCTGGAGCTGGCCCGTCAGAGGGGGGCCGACGCGGTCGTCAATTCCTCCCGCGAAGATGTGGTAGAGGCCGTGCGCGCCGTCTGCCCCGATGGGGTGGATTTCGCCCTCGACGCGGTCGGGGTGCCGGAATTTATCAACACCGGCCTGTCGATCATCAAGCCGGACGCCAAAATCTGCGTCTATGGCATCTCCGAGCGCTCCACCGCTTCGGTTGACTGGAGCCGGTGCCCTTACAACTGGACGCTGCAATTCAATCAATTCCCCTCCAAAGTCGCCGAATCGCAGGCTCACGGCCAGATTGTCAACTGGATCCGCTTGGGGATACTCAATCCTGCCGACTACATATCCCACGTCTTTGATTTTGCCGACATTGCAAAGGCGTTTGAAAAGATTGAGCGCCGCGAACCCATGATGAAAATGGTCGTCAAATTCTAATGGAGGAATCGGGTTATGCCATACTTACTCGCCCATGACCTGGGGACATCAGGCAACAAGGCGACGCTTTACACCACCGAGGGGAAGCTGGTGGCCAGCCGGGTGCATCCTTACGATCTGCTGGTGACCCACGGCAATTGGGCCGAGCAGCGGGCCGACGACTGGTGGGAAGCGGTTTGCCGCACCACGCGGGAGCTGGCCGCGATGGTGAATCCCGCTGAAATTGAGGCGGTTTCCTTCAGCGGCCAGATGATGGGGTGCTTGTGCCTGGACGCAGACGGCCGTCCGCTTCGCAACGCCATTATCTGGGCCGACATGCGCTCGTCTCAAGCCGAGCGCATGGTACGCGAGCAGATGGAGGAAAGTGATTTCTATCGCATTACCGGGCACCGGATCAGCCCCTCTTACTCGGCTTTCAAGCTGCGCTGGATTCGCGACAACGAGCCGGAAATCTATCAAAAGACCGCCGTCGTACTCAACGCCAAGGACTATATCGTCTATCGCCTGACCGGCCGGCCGGTCACCGACCGGTCGGATGCGAGCGCTACCTGCCTGTACGATTTGAACCGTCGGGAATGGTCGGATGATATGCTCAACCTTTTCGGCCTAGATCGGGATAAAATGCCCGACATCCTGCCCTCGACCGCGGTCGCCGGCCGAGTGACGGCGCAGGCGGGCGAGGCAACCGGCCTGCTCGCTGGCACGCCGGTTGTCTGCGGCGGCGGGGACGGCCCCTGCGCCGCCGTGGGGACCGGATGTATTCACGAAGGGATTGCCAACAGTTGTATGGGCACCTCCTCCTGGATTTCGATGGCATCCCCTACGCCGGTCACCGACCAGGCGATGACCACCGTCAACTTCGATCATGTTGTCCCGGGTTACGTTCTCCCCTGCGGAACCATTCAAAGCGGCGGCGGTTCCTTAAGCTGGGCGGTCTCCCGCCTTTGCGCCGGGGAAAAGGTTGCCGCACAAGCCGAGGGGCGCGACGTCTACGACCGGGTGGAGGAGGCGGTGGGCCGTTCCCCTGCCGGGGCGAAGGGGCTGATTTTCCTGCCCCATCTCATTGGCGAGCGCAGCCCGCACTGGGACCCGCAGGCGCGCGGTGCGTTTTTGGGCCTGACGCTCGAGCACACCCTTGACGACATGATGCGCGCGGTCATGGAGGGGGTGGCGCTCACCCTCGACATGGTTCTCTCCGCTTTTCGCAGCCACATTCCGATCGACCGTTTGGTGGTGATCGGAGGGGGGGCCAGAAGCGCTGCCTGGCTTCAGATTTTTGCCAATGTATACGGCCTCCCCATCCAGCGGCCCAACGTGCTGGAGGAAGCCTGCTCCATGGGCGCGGCGGTGACCGCCGGTGTGGGCGCAGGGGTTTACGACAGCTTTGAGGTGATCGACCGCTTTTTTGAAATCCGCGATACCTATACGCCCGACGCCACCGACCAGGCGCAGTATCAGGCGCTCAAGCCCGTTTTCCAAAAGGCCTATCCCCTGCTGAAAGAAACCTTCCACCAGCTCGACGATTTTCAGCAGCAAACCGCTTTGGCGTCCGCCCGGTAACCGGCCGCGCCGCCCAAAGCCGGGGAACCGCCGCGGTTATAAAAAAACATGATTTGAAAGGTAAGGTGACCTTCCTTGATAACACCCAAATTATTTGCCAAGCTGCCCGATTTTGTCAGCACGCCTGACGGCATGGCCATCGACGCGATGGGCAATCTCATCCTCGCCTGCCCCAACTATGCCGATCAGTCGCTTCCGGGCTGCCTGTGTAAGATCAGCCCCGACCGTCACATTCAAAAATGGGTCGATGTGCCGGTATCCCCCGAGACCGGGCTGGCAAGCCCCATGGGCATCGCCTTTGGCCCCGACGGCGATCTCTACGTTTGCGACAACCAGGGATGGCCGGGGGAAGAACGCCTCAAATTCAAGGGCCGCATCCTCCGCCTGCGCATCCGCGACGATCGGGTCGTCGCCTGCACCGAGGTGGCGCGCCATATGGAGCATCCCAACGGCATGCGCATCCGCGACGGCTACCTCTATGTCACCCAGAGCTCGCTGGAGAAGGTGGAGCATCCCTCGGGCAAGCTGGTCAGCTGCGTCTACCGCTTTGCCCTCGACGATGAGGGGATCGAAATCACCAACACATTGGCCGACAAAAACATCCTGGCCACCTTTGTCACCCAAGACCCCGACTGCCAGTACGGGGTGGACGGCATTGAATTCGACAAAGAAGGGCGGCTGTATGTCGGCAATTTCGGCGATGGGGCGGTTTACCGTCTGACCATGGATCGAGAGGGCAACGTCCTTGAGAACATCGTATGGGCAAAGGATCCCGACCAGCTGGTGAGCACCGACGGCATGATCATGGACGAGGATGGCAACTTGTACATTGCGGATTTCTGCGCCAACGCCATCGTCAAGGTGACCCCCGACGCCAAGGTTTGCCGCATCGCGCAAAGCCCCGATTGCGACGGGCTGGACGGCGGGCTGGATCAGCCGGGCGAGCCCGTCGTGTGGCAGGGCAAGCTGGTGGTTTCCTGTTTTGACCTGGTGACCGACGGCAAATCGATCAACACGGCGCACGAAATGCCGGCCACGATGGCTGAGCTGGATCTGGCGGGAGGGACTGCCGGTGGCCATTGATATATCCACCTTTCAGTTGGATAGAAGCACCCCCATGCCCCTGTATTATCAAATCGAGCAGTTTTTGATGCAGAATATCCAGTCCGGCCGGCTTGCCGTGGATGAGTGCCTTCCGCCGGAGACCGAGCTGACCGAGCTGTTCGGCGTCAGCCGGGCGACCATCCGTCAGGCCATCAGCAACCTCGTCAATCAGGGCGTGCTCGCGCGCTACAAAGGCAAGGGGACGTTCGTCATGGCTCCCAAAGTGCAAGAGCATGCTTTGCAGGTGCTCGAAAGCTTCCACGAGGAGATGTCGAAAAAGGGCTACCACCCCCAAACGAAAGTGCTGGAATGTAAGGCCATCCCCGGCATCGCAGAGATCAACGAAAAGCTTGGCATTGCCGAGAGCGAGCCCCTCTATCTTCTGCGCCGCACCCGCTCGGTCAACGGCGAGGCGGTGCTTACCTTCCAGACCTATCTGCCGGCCGCCCGTTTTCCCGGGCTGCTGGAGGAAAACCTGGAAGAGCATTCGCTGTACGAGCGCCTGGAGAACCGCTACGGCTGCCGGGTCAACCGTGTGGTGCGCCACATCGAGGCTGCCGTCGCCAGCAAGGAGGAGGCTCTTCTTCTGGGCGTGGAACGCAAATCGGCTGTGTTCCGCGTGGCATTTACCGGTTACTGCAACGACACCGAGCCGGTGGAATACTCCAAAACCACCTACCGGGGCGACCGGGTAGAATTTGTGGTAGAGGTGCGCCGATAACGATGGTAAAAAGGAAGGTAATACCCTATGACTCCGGTGAATTCCTACACGCCGCACTCTTTCGCGCGGCTGATTGATAACACCCTGCTTTCTCCCTGCGCAACACGAGCAGATTTGGAAACGCTGTGTGACGAGAGCAAAAAATATGCTTTTAAAACGGTGGCGGTCAATCCGGCCAGCGTAGCGGTATGCCGCAAATTTCTGTCGGGAAGCGAGGTAGGCGTCGATGCCGCCATCTCTTTTCCATTGGGACAGACCTCCCTCAAGGCCAAGCAGGTTGAGACGGCCTGCGCTCTCGAAGACGGCGCGCAGGAGATCGATTATGTCATCAACATCGGGCGCCTCAAGGAGCGGGATACCGCCTACCTGGAGCGGGAGATGAAAGAAATCCTTGCGCTGTGCCGGCAGGCCAAAGCCATATGCAAGGTGATTTTTGAAAACTGTTACCTGACCAAAGAGGAAATCCTTTTGATGTGCGACGTCGCCCGCTCGGTCGGGCCGGATTTTATCAAGACATCGACCGGCTTCGGCCCGGGAGGCGCCACGTTAGAGGATGTATCGCTGATGAAGCAGCGGGTTGGGGATGAAATCCAGGTAAAAGCGGCGGGCGGTATCCGTACGCTCGACGACGCCATGTCCTTCCTCCAAGCCGGCGCGACCCGCCTGGGCACCAGCCGTGGAGCGGCCATCGTGGAGGAGCTGCGTCAGAGAACTCCCGCCCTGTGATAGGATCTCATCAGTCACAAAGGGGTATGCCGCTGCCGGCAATGCCCTCTTTCTCCCACGGCTATATCCTTAGAAATTATCGAGAAAGGCGGGTTGCACGACCATGGGAATGGTTTTCAACCTCCAGCGATTGTCGGTCCATGACGGGCCGGGAATACGCACAACGGTCTTTTTAAAGGGGTGCCCCCTGCGCTGCCTTTGGTGCCACAATCCCGAATCGATGCGCCCTGGGCAGGAGCTGGGCTATCGCCGCAACCGCTGCGTCGGCTGCGGCCAATGCGTCGGCGCCTGCCCGCACGGCGCGCTACGGCTGGGCAGCGATGGGATCGAGCGAAAGGCCGACCTTTGCCAAAGCTGCTTTGCCTGCGCCGACGCCTGCCCCACCGGGGCGATGGAGGTCTACGGGAAGGAAATGACGCCCCAGCAGGTCGTGGAAATCGCCCGCCGTGACAAGCGTTATTACGACAAGACGGGGGGCGGGGTCACCTTTTCAGGGGGCGAGCCCCTTTCTCAGGCTGGATTTGTAAATGAAACCGCCGCTTTACTGCACGCAGAGGGGATATCAACAGCAGTGGAGACATCCCTTTTTGGCAGCACGCAGTCGCTGGAAGTGGTAGCGGCCGCCTGCGACCTGGTGATGGCCGACATTAAAACCATGGACGACGAGCTGCACCGGCGTGCGACAGGCCAGTCCAATCGCCCGATCCTCGACAACCTGAAACGGCTGGCCGACCTTAGGGCCGATGTGCTGATCCGCATTCCCGTAGTACCGGGTTTCAGCGACAGCCTTCTAAACATCGAGAGCACCGCCCGTTTTTTACTGGAGCATACCCCTTACCGCATCATAGAACTCATTGCAATGCATAAACTGGCCGCGCACAAATACGAAGCTCTGGGCCGGGACTATCCGGCGCAGGCCATTCCCCTGCCGTCGCCCGAACACATGCGGCAGCTACGGCATGCCTTAACCGACCTGGGCTTCGAGGTGCGCGGCGTTAGAGAGGAGTAAAGAAAACGATGACAATGCAGGAAAAAGCCCGCCGGATGCGGGAAGAAACTCTGGAAATGCTGCGCAACAAGCCGGTCAACAGCACGCTGACCGAGCGCTGGTTTCTGCTCGAGGAGGCGTGGGAGCAGGTGCGCGACCTGCCTCAGCCGTTGCAGGAGGGCCAGGGGCTGATGTATATTTTGGAGCGGGCCTCGCTGCCGGTCAGCGAGCATGACCTGTTGCTCGGGCGCTTTATCGATAAGGTGCCGACCGAGGAGGAGGAAGCTCATTTTCAGGAAATCTGGAAGGATCAGAAGCCCTTGTCCAACCCCATCACCATGGTCAACGCCAGCCATATCACCCTCGACTGGGAGCACGTTATCGGCCACGGGATTACCGGCTACATCCAGCGGGCCGAGCAGAAACTCGACAGCGAGCGGGCCGCCGGCGCCCCCGAGAAGGAATTGATTTTCCTGGAGGGGATGGTATTGACCTACCGGGCCTGCCAGCGGTACATCGAGCGCTACGCCCAGGCGGCGCGGGAAGCCGGGCAGAGTGAGCTGGCCGATGTCTGCGATGCCGTCGCTGCGGGCGCGCCGGGTACGTTCCGCCAGGCTCTGCAGCTGATGCTGCTGGTGCTCAATATTTACTATCTCTATGCCGGGAATCTCAATTCCACCCTCTCGTATGGGCGTATGGACGTTATGCTGCTGCCCTTTTACGAGGCCGACCTGGCTGCGGGCCGCTTAACCCGTGAGGAAGCCGGTTATCTCATTGACGACTTCAACTGTAAGGCCAACCTCATCCTGGGGCGTGGCGAGCACCAGATGGCCGACCCTTCCCAGGGCGGCAATATCACCGGCTGGGAGCGCAACAACGTATACGACGACCCCACCTATATCATCATCGGCGGATACAACAACACCTGCGACCATCGCAGCAATCCCCTGACCGATCTGTTTATCGAACGCATTCAGCCGCGGTTTGAGAATCCGGTCTACATCTACCGTTGGACGAAGGAAGACCCGCAGGAACGCTGGGAGCTGCTGTGCGACAAGCTGCGGCAGAATTCGTCGATTCTGGTGTACAACGACGAGACCATGGTCCCCGCGATGAAAAATACCGGTATATCGGAGCAGGACGCGATCAACTACACCATCCACGCCTGCAACTGGCCCGACATCCCCAGCTACGCGGTGGTCGACACCATCGGCGGGCCGATCCCCAAAATGATCATGGGCGCTTTGCTCGACGGCGAAAAGCTGCGGCGGGACTACCCCACGCTGGATGATTTGTACGAGGCGGTAGCCGGCGACTTCAGGGCCATGGTGCGGGAACACTTTGCAGGCTACCGTAAGCGCTACCGCTCCGGAAGCCCCCTGCCCCCTTCCGAGACATTGAGCTGCACCGATTGCTTCACCGACGGCACCATCGACGCGGCGCGCGGCATCATGGACGGCGGCGTGCGCAATCCGGCCATCTACACCCTGCTGCGCAACATCGGCACGGCCGCGGATATCATGGCCGCTCTGGAGGAGACGGTTTACCGCCGCCGGGAATGCACCTTGGAGGAGCTGGCGCGCGCGTTGGCCGACGACTTCCAAAGCGCACCCAGGCTGCGCACGCTGGGGCTGAAATCGCCAAAATTCGGCACCGACAACGACGCGGCCGACCGGCACGCCACCCGCCTGCTGACCATGCTGCTCGACATCATCGACGAGGAATCGCTCAACGACGCCGGCGAGCGGGACGTCATCTCCCTGAACGTTACCATCACCGACATGTGGCACATTCAGGAGGGTGCGACCCTCTGCGCCACCCCCGATGGGCGCGCCTGCGGCGCTCCGCTGAGTGAAAACCTCTCCCCCACCGTCGGGGTGGTGGAAAGCGTCACGGCGCTGCTCAACTCGGTTGCCAAGCTGCCTTTTAGGCGTATCCACGCCGGCGCCTTCAACCTGCGGCTGCGCGGAGACCTGGTACGGGGCGAGGAGGGCTTGCAACGGCTGAGCGCGCTGACCGAGGCATATTTTGAAAACGGCGGCATGCAATTTCAAATCAGCGTAGCCGATACGGCGCAGCTTCGCGCCGCGCAGGAGCACCCGGAAAATTACAAGGACCTCATGGTGCGTATTACCGGCTACAGCGCGGTTTTTGTGGATATGTCACGCAACGCGCAGGAGGAAATCATCCGCCGGGATGAAATGGGAGCCTGATACGGGCAACGAGCACTCCAAGCGCCTTCGGTTGATCCGAGGGCGCTTTTTCCAGCTCATATGGTGCGACTGGCCGGCAATAGACCATGGCTTGCAAGTCTCATTTTCAGCAAATTCCACGTACGACTTCAAAATAAATTGCAATTTACGACATTTCCTACAAATCCTCTGGATTTTTTGCTCAAGCTATGCTATCATTAGGTAGACGATATCTCCGTAGGAGGAAATGGTATGCGGCAGGATCAGCGCATCCATGTATATCGTGCAGAATCGCCGACATCGGAGCATGGGGTTTATCCCCCGCATCTGCACTCTTTCTTTGAGATGATTTACGTTGAGGACGGACTTCTGTCCATCAACCTCAATGGGAAAAGGATGACGGCGCAACCGGGCAGCATCGTCTTTTTCGACCGGATGACCATGCACGACCTGTATCCACAGCGCCTGCCCTACCGCCGGATCTGTGTCCAGATATCGCCGGATTTTCTTCAGGCGCTATGCCCCGACGGCCGCTTGTCGCTAGTTTGGGGCCAGGGGGGCGATCCCGCCCATTGCTGTCTGCCGTGTGCCGGGCATGAGAAGCTTGCCGGCTCGCTCCAACGTGTTCTGGAGGCTTACCAGACGCCCGATACCTGGCGCGAGCAGGCCGCCGGTTATGCGTTCGGTCTGTTTCTTGTCACCTTATGCCGCGCGTTTCCCCAATATTTTGCCGGGAACACCAGGGTGATCGATCCCGCAATCCTTTCGATCAAGCAGTATATTGAAGAGCACTGCTGCGAGGAGCTCCCCATCGCTCAGCTCGCCGGCAGGCTATATTTAAGCGACGGATATTTCATCCAATGCTTTCGCAGGGCAACGGGGATCACGCCCAAACGCTATCAGATGCTTTGCCGGTTGGCGGTAGCGCGTTCCCTGTTGCTGTCCACCTCGCTTCCCGTATCGGTGGTGGCACTGCGTACGGGATTTCATGACGCCAACTCGTTTATCCGCTTTTTTCGCAGGGAAATGCGTCTGACGCCGGGACAGTTTCGACACCGGAAATACGATCCGGAGCCCGATGCGTCCGGCCTGACGCTTTTAGAAAGCGCCTCAGAGGGTGACAGACTATGACATACCAACACATCCGCGACATCATCGCCAATATCGAGGGCAATCTTTTTGGAGATTTGCACCCGGAGGAGATCGCTAAGGCGCATTACATATCGCCCAGTCAGCTGTATAAAGACTTTTACGCATGCACCGGCCACTCGGTCAAGGAATATATTCGCCAGCGGCGGATCTCCAACGCCTGCGCCCTGCTGCGCAGCTCCGAATTATCTCTGGATTATATCGCCTATCACAGCGGTCTGCAAACCCAACAGGCTTTTCACAAGCAATTCCGAAAGCTGGTTGGCATGACGCCGGTTGAATATCGAAACAGCGACTCAGTATTTTACTTTAGCCCCGCAACCTTTTTGTCCCTGCACTCTGCGAACGAGGACCTATCCATTACGGTACGGGTGGGGAACGAGCGCATCCCAGCCTGCAAAAGCCGGCTTTATCTGGACGTGCAAGCAGAGGGGATGGAACGCCGCGCGCTGGCCAATTACACGCCCGATGGCGGCAGGGTTTTCGGTCGTAACGGCCCTCAAAGCGGAAACCGGTATTGTTACGAGATTCTGACCGAAACCGAGGGGCCCGCTACCGAAGGGCTGTACGCTACCTGCATCGTCCCATTTGAATCGCATGCTGCGACCAGGGCGTGGAATCTTCTTTATAATGCCTGGCTGCCGTGCAGCATGTTTGAGCAAGCCGACGAGCCGTATCTGGAAGAAATCTTTTTTCGCAGTGGCAAGCCGGTGCGGCTGAAGCTCTATCTGCCGGTCAAAAAACGGACAACGGCGGTGATACATGTCGCGGAGGATGGGCCGTTCACTTTTTTGACCTCCAGTCAAACCGGCCCGGATGCGGAACAGATCGCCTCCCGGCGCGTGGTGGATTTTGTCAGGGTTGCCTGTCCGTGGCTGCTGCAGGCGGCCCGGCGTTTTATCACCAGTTGGAAGGGCGACGTCGTGGAATGTGGCATCGAGCTTCCCGCCGGCCACAGCATTGCGGCCCAAGCGGGGTTATTAATCCGACATATTCCGCGCAGCACCTACGCTACGCTGTCCGGGCCTTGCCTGGGCGACATCCGGCTACCCGCCCGGCAGCTGGACGAGTGGCTTTGCGCGAATGGCATCGCCTGCCGCGACGAGAGAACGTTTGCTATCTATGATTCGCTCGACGGCAGACTGGATACCAGCCATATCAACATGACGGTTTACCGCGCGGTACAGTTTTAAAGGCAAGAGCTGATACCGCTTACAGGAGTTATTTCAACAAAGGAGCACGAAAAAATGGGAGCAATGAAAAAGTCCGAAGCATGGCCGCAGTCCTTTTATCCGCAGGACCGCCCCGCCATCATCGGCATGACCGAAAGCATTTGTGGCCAAATGGATCGCAAAAGGTCGGTCAAGGTATCAGACGACGAGCATTTTATCGACGGCGTTCCGCTGCTTGAATGGGGAAAATGGCGCGACTGCACTTATGCTGGGTCGGTAACAACCCTCTTATCCACTATGGGCATTGGCGCCACCTATGAGCAGATCATGGGGTTGTCGGCATCGGCCTTTCGTTTTGCTTTAAACGATGAATGGAATCCAGCCTCCACAATGCTACAGGTCGGGATCAATTCGGAGGACAACTGTAACCGCTGCTTCGGCGTCGAGGTGTATGAAATCGAGGACCGGCGCATACGCGATCACCAGGCCATGTGCTCCATTCGCGATGGAATCCCCATTTTAATCTGCGGCAGCCGCTACGCCCCCGAATGGGGGCTAATCGCCGGATATCAGTTTGGGCAAGAGGATCCCGTCTTTTACGGCCGTTCCTATTTTGATTACCAGGGCGCGGCAAAGGAAGAAGTGTATACCAGCAATCAATACTTCCTCGCCGACCGTTATCCGGGCGATTATCCGTCGAATTTATTCCGGTTGTATAACCGGACGTGTCCAAAGCGCCCCTGGGCGGAAGGGGTAAAAATCTCCCTTCAGGCGGCGATGGTGATGTTTGCACAGGGGAGTACCCCGCTTTATCATTACGGGTACGACGCCTATGAATTCGCTGCCGCTGGAATTGAAAATAACTGTTACAACAATTTGCGCCATCATTTTGGCGCCCTGCTCGATGCACGGCGCGCAGCTTACGTCTATTTGGCCGAATGCGCCCAGCGTCTTGGCAGCGGTATGCATTCCCCTCTTTCACAAGCCAGCGCCTGTTTCAAAGAAATGTTTGAGGTCCTGTCGGATGTACTCCCCTATCGGGAGTTATATCTTGGCAAGTACAACGATGGCCTGACGGCGGCACAGTGCAGAAAACTGGCAAAGGCGCTTCGCCGGATGAGCGAGCTGGAAGCGGCGGCGCGGCGGCCGATGGGTGAATTGCTCGATGGCTGGCGTTAGATTTCCGCAGGATTAGTCCATATCCACGCACGCGCTCACGGCAAGGGAAAATGCTATGAACGTGCAGCTTGTGCGGTATCATACACACATGGCCTTTTCGGCGTTTCCAGTCATAGCCACCGGAAAAAGCCTGGGTCCCTACTCACAGAAATGGCTCTGCGGAATCATCCGCAGAGCCATTTTGGGTTATCGTTATGTATGTTCGTTCCGTACACCAAAAGCAGAGGCTAAACCAGCGCCTTACCAAGAGCGATGCAGCTTGAATCCGCCTCGCTATCGGGCGCTTCGTTGCATATGACAAAGTCACAGGCCATCGTGGCCCCGTCGCCAATGCAGGTCTCCTCCCAGTTTCGCATCCATTCGCCGTCTCCCCATCCGTAGGAACCAAAGAGTGCGATCTTTTTCCCCTGAAGTTTGGGTTCACAGGCTTGAAACATGGGTTCAAACTCGCTGTCTTCCAGCTGTTCCGCCCCCATCGACGGGCAACCGAACGCAATCGCGTCAAACCGATTCATCGCATCGGCATCGAATTCGGCCGCGGTGAACACTGTCACCTCACCGCCGGCTTCCCTGGCCCCTTCGGCCACTTTTTGCGCCATCTTTTCAGTATTGCCTGTGCCGCTCCAATACACGACGGCAATTTTACTCATAGGCATGCTCTCCTTTGCTAAAAAATATATGTCAAGCAGCTACGGTCAGCTGCAAAACACTCTTCCCCTGATTCCACAGGCGCAGATAGACATCCCGGCATTTTTGATATTTCGCAAACAAACGCACCGCTTCGCATTCGTTGCAGTACACCTTCCAACAACCGGTGCATTTGCAGTTTTGTCCCGCGTTCTGGATAAAACCGATGACGTCGCCCAAGGGATATCCCAAAAAGACACCGATTTCATGCGGAAATACCTCGCTGTCGCTCAATCTGTTTTTCAAGCGCTCCAAGGCCGCGTCCATATTGTGAATGTCGCCATAGCCATAGCTGGAAAGAAATCGTGCCACCCCCGGGGAAGTCAAATCATGGTGCAGGCTCGACCTGCGGTAAACATACAGCAGCGCTCTCCCCTGCCGCCTGCGCAACACCACCAGCGACAGACCTTTCGCCTGAAAAGAATGGTTCCAAGCCTGTACCTGGCGTATCAGTTCGCAGTCGCTGACACAGATATAGGTAAACAGGCTCGCGGTTTTGAGCGACGCCAGCGTCGGCGAGCAATGCTCAATGAAATATCGCTCCAGCATGATACAACTCCCCTTCTACAGCGGCCAATCATACGCTGCCATCTCCTTGCTGGCCTACGCACCTTATCGTATGGCGTGCTTTCCACACCGGCCGCCTTCGTGTCCTCTGCGTGCCAAACGTCCCAGCATGCTATTAGTTGCAACTAACCATTGTAGATCGTATATTCCAGCTCCTCTACAAAATTTGCACGCAATATACACGCCACGAATGGCCCTTGCTGACAAAATCAAAGCTGGAGGCTAAATAAGTTAGCTTTAACTAACCTCGTGCATCATACCATACAATACAGGGTTTGTCAAGATAGTTACCACAATTTTCTCGTTGGGGTGATCCTCACGAAATCCGTTGCGGACATTGTGCCCCTCGCGGACCTACCGGGACGGTTTTGGAGGGGATGATTTTCTTTCACGCACGTGGAATTGCCCGGATTCTGACGCACCTTTCGCACCACACGAAATGCTTGCAAGACCCACTTCCCTCCACGCAACCGCAGAGCCAGCCGGATAGGAAAAGGGTGCGGCCGCCAGGACGCGCGATGTCCTTTGCATTGTCAACAGGCAGCAAAAAGAGGCCTGCGAAGAATTTTTAGATAAACTGGAACCCCGCAAAAGTTGATAGCAACAGGGAAGTGTCGCGAGGACATTTACGGCCAGGCAGGTAAGCCAAGCGTGACCTTATGCGCAAGTAGAGGAGCAAAGAGCAGGCGGACGGCTTATTTCCCTGCCGCAGGCAAAAATAAGTCGGAGCAAAGCGAAGGTTGCTCCGACGTGGTATCCGTGACACGCATCGGCTTACGCCAGACCAATCCTATTTGGCAGGCGGCCGATCCTGTCCGTGACCGTGCCCTATATTTTTATCAAGCAAGCGAGATTGGATTGGCCTGCCCGCGCCAGACGCATCCAGTGGAACGCAAGCGAGTGGAACGGGCTTTATGGGCGAGATTACCCACGGTATCCAATGTTCAAACCATTGCACGTCCGCCGGAGCTTTCTGCCCATGAGCGGGAACGGGTCACAGGATGAGCGGATACACTGGACGCTCCTTGGAATCCAATCGGTTGACGGCCCTTCCAGGGTCTGTCCCCCTCCTGCTTACCAATGGATTATAGAACACGTCCGCCAGCGCACACGGTTGATTGCCCCATATCACGCAAAAGGCGTAGTGCGGTAATATAATCGCGCTACGCCCGTGAAAACACCGAAAAGAACTATTTGCATTTGTGGCACATACCGGCGGAAGGACAGTTGCTGCACCCGCAGCCGCAGGAGGACTTGCCCTTTTTATGATCGCGGTACATCTTAACGATCACGAGGGCCACGACGATGGCGATGATCGCTCCGATAAGAATGGAGCCCCAGTGCTGGGCCAAAAAGTTCAGCATGTTCATTCCGCCTTTCTATTCATGTGTTCAAACCTTGACCTTGGTCTTCAGCTTATTGCTCTCTTTGTACGGCCGCAAGAGCATATAGGCCAAGAACGCGACGATGGCGAACGCCACGATCGACCCGATGATATTCCCCTGCCCGGTAAAGAGCATGCCCAGCTGATAGACCACCAAAGCGATGGCATAGGCGAATACGCACTGATACCCTATGGCGAAGCAGGTCCATTTGGCCGAGTTCATCTCCCGCTTGATGGCACCCATTGCGGCAAAGCAGGGAGCGCACAGAAGGTTGAAGATCAGGAAGGAGTAAGCGGACAGCGGCGTAAAGACCTCACGCATGTTGGCCCAGATCTGCCAGCCGTTTTCCGCCACCTCGTCGAGCCCTCCAAAGAGGACGCCAAAGGTGCCGACAACATTCTCTTTTGCAATCAGGCCGGTAATGGACGCAACCGCGCTCTGCCAGTTGCCCCAACCGAGCGGAGCGAAAATCCAGGCAATCGCGTTGCCGATGACGGCCAGAATCGAATTGTTGAGATCCTCCACCATGCCGAAACTGCCGTTTTCCACACCGAAGCCCTGCAGGAACCAAAGCACGATAGCCGAAAGCAGGATGATAGTACCCGCCTTTTTGATAAAGGACCAGGCGCGCTCCCACATCGAACGCAGGACATTGCCAACCGTCGGCCAGTGGTAGGCAGGAAGCTCCATGACAAAGGGAGCGGGATCGCCGGCGAAAATCCTGGTCTTTTTCAGCATAATGCCCGAGACGATGATCGCGGCGATGCCAAGGAAATAAGCACTGGGCGCAACCCACCATGCCCCGCCGAACAGCGCGCCGGCAATCAGGGCAATGATCGGCAACTTGGCGCCGCAGGGAATAAAGGTGGTGGTCATCACCGTCATGCGGCGGTCGCGCTCGTTTTCAATCGTTCGGCTCGCCATAATGCCCGGGATGCCGCAGCCGGTGCCGATGAGCATCGGGATAAAGGATTTGCCCGACAGGCCAAATTTGCGGAAAATACGATCCATAACAAACGCCACACGGGCCATATAGCCGCACGACTCCAAAAACGCAAGGAAGATAAACAGCACCAGCATCTGGGGAACAAAACCCAGCACGGCGCCGACGCCGCCGACAATACCGTCCAGAATCAGCCCCTGAAGCCAGTCCACGCAATGTATCGCGTTTAAGCCGGACTCCACCAGGCCGGGAATGCCCGGCACCCAAACGCCGTAATCGGCCGGGTCGGGCTCTTCGACGGCGGCCGCTTCCTGGTAGGACGCGTAGGTGACCGGAATCTCTTCCTCCACATTGCCTTCGTCGTCATACAGATAGGCCGTGGTGGTCAGGCCGGTCGCCTCATCCGGCTCCAGGCCCGCTTCCTCAGCGGCCGCCTCAAAGGCTTCGACGACCGCTCCAGGCTCGGTGTATGCCTCCGCGGCCTCCTCGTAGGCGGCCGACCCAATGCTGAACAGATGCCAGCCCTCGCCAAACAGGCCGTCGTTGGCCCAATCGGTGGCCCACGTACCGACCGTAGTGACCGACACGAAATACACGATGAACATCACCGCCGCAAAAATGGGAAGGGCTGCCCAGCGGTTGGTCACGACCTTGTCGATTTTATCGGATACCGACAACTGGCCGGCGTTCTTTTTCTTATAGCACCCCTTGAGGATGGAGGCAATATAAACATACCGCTCGTTGGTGATAATGCTTTCCGCGTCGTCGTCGAGCTCCTTTTCGGCCGCCTGAATGTCCTCCTCGATATGACTGAGGACAGCAGGATCAAGCTGAAGCTGCTCGAGCACCTTTTCGTCCCGCTCAAAAATTTTAATGGCATACCAGCGCTGCTGCTCTGCTGGCATATTATGTACGGCCGCCTCCTCGATATGCGCGAGGGCATGCTCGACAACGCCGTTGAAGCTGTGCTGAGGAACGGTTTTGGCCCCCTGGGCGGCCTTGACCGCTTCCTCGGCCGCCTCCATAATTCCAGTACCCTTGAGGGCCGATATCTCCACCACCTTGCACCCCAGCTCGCGGGAGAGCTCGGTAATATTGATTTTATCGCCGTTTTTCTTGACCACATCCATCATGTTGACCGCGACGACGACCGGTATCCCCAGCTCGGTCAGCTGGGTCGTCAGGTACAGGTTGCGCTCCAGGTTGGTTCCGTCGACGATATTGAGAATGGCGTCGGGCCGCTCGCCGATCAAATAATTGCGCGCCACCACTTCCTCCAGCGTGTAGGGCGAGAGAGAATAGATACCCGGCAAGTCCATGATGACGACGTCGTTGTGCTTTTTGAGCTTGCCCTCCTTCTTTTCCACCGTAACGCCCGGCCAGTTTCCCACGAACTGGTTGGAGCCGGTCAGCGCGTTGAACAGGGTGGTTTTACCACTGTTCGGGTTGCCCGCCAGAGCAATTTTGATGCCCATGGATGATCCTTCCTTTCCAGAATATTAGTTGCAACTAACCACGATGTAAGGGACAAGGACTGTCCCCACTCCCGCTGGTTACTCCACCTCGATCATATCGGCGTCCGCCTTGCGCAGAGACAGCTCGTAGCCCCGCACCGTAACCTCCACGGGATCGCCCAGCGGCGCTACCTTGCGCACATGCACTGCAACCCCCCGGGTGATGCCCATGTCCATGATGCGCCGCTTGACCGCGCCCTCGCCGTGTAGCTTGACCACGGTCACCGTATCCCCGACCTTAGCCTGCCTGAGTGTTTTCATGCTGCTTTTTCCTCCTTTATTTCACGGATTGTATCAACACAGTGATATCATTGCACGTGGCTGTGAACCGTGCTGAAACCTTACGTACCATAGCCGTTTAGGCCATGTATCCGATTGGCCTCGTCAACACGCGGATGCAGACCCACGCTTAAAAACAATGGCCAAAACAGCCGCCTGCGGCTACGACACCATGATTTTACTGGCCATTTCCTTACTGATTGCGACACGGGACTCCTTCACATTGACGATCAGGTTTCCTCCGATGGTGGTAACGATCGTAACGCTCCCACCCGGCACGAACCCAAGGTTTTCCAAATGCGCGCGAACCTCGGGATTCCCGCCTATCTTGCGAATCATATTTTCTTCCCCCGGAACTGCCAAGGTCAATGGCATCACCATACATCCCTCTTTTGTGAAAATAATCCATGGGCCCTCTTTAAAGTTAGAATCCCCTAACCGTTTATATGTTAGCACCGACTAACCCATTTGTCAATACTTTTTTAGTACATCTTTCCACCTAATTTTCCGTAATGTATGATGGAACAGAATGCCTTGGGTATCCGCGGGCCTTTACTGAGTTTCTTCTTACTGCGCTCGACCCATATTTCCTTTCAAGGCGAGTGCTTTCCCGCCTCTATCAACACAAGCGGGAGGGCGATTTGGCACAAAAAAGCAGCGTCCCACGACAATGGTCATGAGACGCCAGTTTTTATTCTAACAATTGAGCAGTTCTCGCAGCCTGCCCAAGATGACCCTCTCCCTCCGGGATACCTGCACCTGGGTCATCCCCAGCTCCTGTGCGGTCTGGGTTTGGGTCTTGGATTCAAAATACCGCAAATGGATCAGCCGGCGATCCCGCTCCTCCAGGTGCTCCATCACCTCGTTTAAGGCAAGGCGGTCCCCGGTCTCCTCCTCGGCCGAGTCGACCGGGATGTCCATTTCACGCTCCTCCTCATCCTCGCCGCAGTGGCTCAGGGATAAGGCCGGGCGCGCGGCGCACAGGGCCTCGGCCGCTTCCTCGGCGCTGATCTTCAAGGCGGCGGCAACCTCGCTCACCGACGGTTCCCGGCCGAGCTCCATCGCCAGGCGCTGGCTGGCCCGGGACGCCTTGAGAGAACGTTCTTTGAGGGTACGGCCCACCTTCACGGTGCCCCCGTCGCGAAACAGACGCTTGATCTCCCCTAAAATGACCGGTACGGCATAGGTGGAAAAGCACAGCCCCCTGGATGGGTCAAAGTTTTGGGCCGCCTTGACCAGCCCGAGGCAGCCGGCCTGATACAGGTCGTCGTATTCGATACCGCGCCCCTGGAAACGATGGCAGCAGCTATGTACCAAGCCAAGATTGTCGGTAATAAAACCGTCGCTGCCAACTTCACTTCCCAATTCCGGCTTGGCGGAGGCTTCCCCGTCGGAATGAAGGAGCGTCAAAGAGGTCACGGCCGGTCTGCGCCGCGCGCGCGCAGACTGAGGGTCTTGCTGAGGGTGACGGTCGTCCCCTTCCCCGGGGTAGAGTGCACCCGGACGCCATCCATAAAGCTCTGCATGACAGCAAATCCCAGGCCGGCCCGCTCCCCTCCCGCCGTGGTAAACAGCGGCTCCATCGCACGGTCGATATCCTCGATACCACAGCCGGTATCGCGCACCTTGATACGAATTTTTCCATTATCGTATATGCCCACCGTCAGATAAATGGGCCCAAGATTATCCCGATAAGCGTGTACGATACAGTTGGTCACCGCCTCCGACACGGCGGTCTTGATGTCGTTGAGTTCGTCCACCGTTGGGTCGAGCTGCGCGATAAAGGCGGCGACCGCCACGCGGGCAAAGCTTTCGTTGCAGGAACGGGAAAGCAGGGTGATTTTCATTTCGTTTTGCGCTTTCATGCCTTTTTCACTCCTTTTTCAATGACCGCCAGCCGGTCGAGGCCGGCAATGCGCATCACTTTGTATATCTGCGGCGAGGTGTTGACCACCTGAACCTGTCCCCCCTGGAACTGCATTTGCCGGTAACGCCCCATGACCAGGCCGATGCCCGAGCTGTCCATAAAGGTGACATCCCGAAAGTCGAGAATCAACAGATCGGCCATGCTCTTTTGAATTTCGGCGTCGATCTCTTCGCGGATGAGCCGAGCCGAATGATGGTCCAGTTCCCCTTCCAGATAGGCGGTGATGACGTGGTTGCTCGATTCCAATTTGACTGACACGGTGCTGACACATCCTTTCGTATTCACAATCCATGCGGGGCATTGGCTATGCCAGACCAGCCAACGCCGCCGTCGTTTTTTCTTTCAAACACCTCTTTCCTCCAACCCTGTCCGGCGCAATCCTTCCCTCGGCACCCTGTGCGGCCTCGAAGCTTCCGCCGTGGCATATTGGCAGCGTTACCGCCGCAAGGCACAAAGCGCCCGGCCGCCCCGCGCAAAAGGCCGATCGGGTCCCAGAGGCAACTCGCAAACAAACAGGCTGAGAATGCAGATTCCATACGCCGGGACGGCGCAACGCGCAACGCCATCCACCGAGAAAAACGCGCTATCCGTATCTCCCGGCATAGAAAAATCCCCTATCCAAAAGGATAGGGGATTTTGCCTTAGTTTGCACGTAGAATCTGTCGTCGACTTTTCAGCCTTCTTGCAAAAAAGCCTCTACGATGGGGCGCATCTGGGCGGCGAGATAAAAAGAACCCAAAACCACCACCGGCCGGCCGGCCGCCCTTTGGACTGCGTTGGCAACGAGTTCACGGTTCACCACAGCCGGTGTGGATGGCACGCCATGCGCCTTTAGGCAGCGGGCCAACTCCTCCGCTGGGAGAGCGCGCGGATTGTCCGGGGAAACGGCGTATGCCTGCGCAACAAATGGGGCCAGGGAACCGATCACCGCCTCATAATTTTTATCCCGCAGCATTCCCCAAATGGCGACGGCCTTTTTCTCCCCCAGATGGGTGTGAAAAACGTCGGCCATGGCTTTCGCGCCGCCCGGATTGTGCGTACCGTCGACCAGGATGGGCGGGTTATCCGACATCCATTCCATTCGGGCGGGCATGGAGGCCGCCGCGATCCCGCTCCGGATCGCCTCCTGCGCAACGGGCAGGCCCCGCGTCGAAAGGCGTTCGGCGGTTTCGATGGCGCACAGCGCATTCGAAAGCTGGAAATGGCCGCAAAAGGGGATGTGCAGCCTCTCCCCCTTCCATATCGCGTCGGTTCCGTCCAGTCCCTCCCGGACGACCGAAAGCGCCTGAAAAGAGGGCAGACACACGATAGCGTCCTGCTTGGCCGCGGCCTCCATGATCACGCCCAGTGCGGCTGGGTCCTGGTCCGGGCAGGTCACACACAAGCCGTTCTTCTTGATTATCCCCGCCTTTTCACCGGCGATCTGTTCCACCGTATCGCCAAGGATATCGGTGTGATCGAGAGAAATGGAGGTAATCACCGAAACCAGTGGACACTCCACAACATTGGTGGAATCGTACCGGCCCCCAAGCCCGGTCTCGAGGACGACGGCGTCGCAGCGCCTTTCGCTGAAATAGGCAAAGGCGGCCGCCGTAATAAATTCAAATTCAGTCGGCCCCTTACCCGATTGCGCCATACCGTCGGCCTCGGCGCGTACCCGGGCGGCGATGCGGGCAAAATCCTCTTTGGCGATCATGCCGCCATCGACCTGGATGCGCTCGCGAAAATCGATCACATAAGGGGAAATAAACAGCCCCGTTCGATACCCCGCGCTCTTTAAAATGCTGCTGAGCATGGCGCAGGTGGAACCCTTCCCATTCGTGCCGGCAACGTGGACCACCCGCAGCCCTTTGTGCGGGTTGCCCAGCCGGTCCAGCAGCTCGCGAATTCGTTCCAGCCCCGGCTTCATCCCAAAACGCAGCAGCGAATGGGTGTAGCGCAGCGCTTGCTCATAGGTCATAGTTTCATCGGCCTTTCCACCGTGGAGTACAGTATCATTCTGTCTTCAAAAACATATAAATCCAGTCGTCGTCGGTCAGCAATAGGGTTTGCATGGAGTCATCCGATACATAGCGGGCGCCGCATACGGCCTCCATCACCGACCCATCATCCAATTCCACCGTCCAGGCCGTCGTACCATTGTCCTCATCTTCCCGATCCAGCCCCCAGTGGGGAATCAGGCTGTACGTCCCGGTGCGGACATCGCCGTCCTCAATCAGCTGCAGCGTCCCATCCTCTGAAACGATCACCTGGGCGTCTTTTTTCTCCCCATCGTATTCCTCATAGCCGTCGTAAGCCTGGCCCATCGCCAAATAGCTGCCGTCGGCCGCGCTAAGCGTCTCCAGCGTCCACGTACCCACGATGACGGACTGCCCCGGCGAGCAGGCGGTCAGGCATACAAGAAAGAAAACCAGCGTCACAAAAGCTTGCAGTCTGTGTTTCATCAAAGCACTTCCTCTCAGCACTGTTAAAGGACACACGCAATGGAGAAACCCTGAGACGCAGGCCAGCGCGCTGCCGGCAGTACAACCGTTAACCTATCTCCTTCCGGCAGGGCGCGCCCGCATCAACGATCATGCTTTGCGGGGAAAAGTAGAATCCGTAGGAAAACAAAAACGCTATTTTTGGAGGGACTGTATGCTCTGCTCTAGCATCGCGAGCTTTTCCCTCAGCTTGGCGGCTGCGTCGCGCTGATTCTGCACAACAGCCTCCGGCGCTTTGGATACAAAACCCTCGTTGCTCAGCTTTGCCATGACGTTAGAAAGATTTTTTTCGGCCGCGGCCTGCTCTTTTTTCAGCCGCGCCAACTCTGCCTGGACGTCAATGAGCTCCTCCATGGGGATAAAGATACGCGCGTCGTCAGTGACCACGCTCACAGCCCCTTCGATCGACCACTCGGCCCCAACCTCAACCCGGGAAGCCGAGGCCAGCCGCTCAAAGAAAGCCGAGCCGGTGCGGAAGGTATCCTCGTACTGTGTGGCCACATAGATCGCCGCCTTGCGGGAGGGTGGAACATTCATCTCCGCCCGGCGGTTGCGCACCCCGCGGATCGCCGCCATAATGCGGTTCATCTCCCCTTCGGCCTGGGGGAAGTGCAGTCCCTCGTCGTAGCGCGGCCAGTCCGAGACCATGATCGACTCACCGGTATGGGGCAGGGTCTGCCAGATTTCCTCGGTAATAAAGGGCATAAAGGGATGCAACAACTTCAAAGTATTCGAAAGCACGTACACCAGCACGGCCCTGGCCTGCGCGGCCGCCTCGCCGCCCGCCTGAAGCCGGATCTTGCTCAGCTCAATGTACCAGTCGCACAAGATATCCCAAATAAAATCATACAGCTTCTGTACCGCGATGCCAAGCTCAAACTTTTCAAGATTATCGGTCACCTCGCCAACCAGGGTGTTAAACTGGCTGACGATCCACTGATCCTCCAGCACGAGCTCGCTGGGAAGGGCGGGAGCCGGCTCATCCTCGGGCAGGTTCATCAGCACAAAGCGGCTCGCATTCCAAAGCTTATTGGCAAAGTTTCGGGAAGCCTCAACCCGCTCGGGCAGAAAACGCATATCGTTGCCCGGGCTGTTGCCGGTAGCGAGCATAAAGCGCAGGGCGTCGGCGCCATACTGGTCGATGATCTCGAGCGGATCGATGCCGTTGCCCAGCGACTTGGACATCTTCCTGCCCTGCGCGTCGCGTACCAGGCCATGGATGAGCACGGTATCAAAAGGCGCCCGGCCGGTCTGCTCAATCCCCGAAAACATCATACGCATAACCCAAAAAGGAATAATATCGTAACCGGTGACCAGGGTGTTGGTGGGATAGAAATACGCAAAGTCCTCGGTCTTCTCCGGCCATCCAAGCGTGGAAAAAGGCCAGAGCGCAGAGGAAAACCAGGTGTCGAGGGTGTCCTCATCCTGATGCAGGTGGCTTCCGCCGCATTTGGGGCAGAGCGTCGGGTCCTCCCGCTGCACGATAATCTCGCCGCAGTCCTCACAATAGAATGCCGGAATGCGGTGCCCCCACCACAGCTGGCGGGAAATGCACCAGTCGCGGATGTTTTCCAGCCAGTGGAAGTAGATTTTTTCAAACCGCTCGGGGACGAATTTGGTCTCCCCCTTCTTGACCGCTTCAATCGCGGGGCCGGCCAGCGGCTTCATCTTCACAAACCACTGCATAGACACCCGGGGCTCGATGGTAGTGCCGCAGCGATAGCAGCCACCCACGTTGTGCTTGAGCGGCTCGATCTTGAGAAGGTAGCCCTGCTCCTTCAGATCCTCTACAATGGCCTTGCGGCACTCCAAAATGGTCATACCCTCATATTTACCGGCCAGTTCGTTCATATGGCCATCCTCCGTGGTGACCGTCACCACCGGGAGGTTATGCCGCAGGCCTACCTCAAAGTCGTTGGGATCGTGGGCCGGTGTGATTTTCACCACGCCGGTACCAAAATCCATCTCCACGTACTCGTCGGCAATTAAGGGGATTTCTTTATTCACAATCGGCAAAACGAGCATCTTACCCACCTGCTCGCGATAGCGCGCATCCTCCGGGTGGACGGCCACCGCCGTATCGCCCAGCATGGTTTCGGGCCGGGTAGTCGCCAGCTCAATATACCCGCTGCCATCCGCAAAGGGATAGCGCAGATGATAGAAATAAGCGTCCTTCTCCTCATAGGTTACCTCCGCGTCGGAGATGGAGGTCTGGCAGTGGGTGCACCAGTTGACGATGCGCTCGCCGCGGTAGATCAACCCCTTTTCATACAAGCGGACAAAGACCTCGCGCACCGCCTTGGAGCAACCCTCGTCCATGGTAAAGCGCTCCCGCTCCCAGTCGCAGGAGGAGCCCATTTTGCGAAGCTGGCTGGTGATGCGGTTGCCATAGGTGTTCTTCCACGCCCACGCCCGCTTCAAGAACCCTTCGCGCCCGATATCGGCTTTGGTAACCCCCTCCTCGGCCATGGCCGCAACGATCTTGGCTTCAGTGGCGATGGAGGCGTGATCGACCCCCGGCACCCACAAAGCGGCATAGCCCTGCATCCGGCGGAAGCGGATGAGGATATCCTGCAAGGTATTGTCCAGCGCGTGCCCCATGTGGAGCTGACCGGTAATATTGGGAGGGGGCATGACAATGGTATACGGCTTTTTGCCCGGGTCTATCTGGGTATGGAAATAGCCGCTCTTCTGCCAGAATTCATAGGTACGGCCCTCCACCGACTTTGGATCGTATATCTTATCGAGTTGCTTGGGCATAAGTACACATCCTTTTATATCAAATTCCATCCATCCCGCGTCGTCTGCATCGATGGACGGCGGGCCACAGCGCCAAACATAAATTTCTTTGTAAGCACAGCGTCCACGGGATTGTTTTATTGATTATTTTAACATTAATATAACAACAGGTCAAGTAGAATCTGCCGCCGCGCGGGCACTTGCGCAGTGGCACGGCGGCTTTTTCCTCTCTGTACCGATGGAGCGGTTGCAAAAGTACCGTCGCCATTTCATCCTGTGCTGTCTCTGCCCTTTGCGCGACCCTCCTTTTTCCCATTTACTAATAAACCAACCTGCAATTTGCGCGCACGGAATGATCCAGAAACTTCCACGAGAAATTCGACCGAAATCGCTTTACACACGCGTGGCGCATGGATATAATAAATAAGAAACGATTGTTTGACGGCTGTCTACCTCTGGGTTTGAGACGGGCCGTGAACAGATTTCTTTTTCAACGATTTTTAAAGGAGTAATTGATTCCATGTGGAACCCCGATACCCTGCAAGCATACGAGCGGCTCGTGAGAGCGATGGTAGCAAGGCCCGACGTACAGGCTATGGCGGACATGAAGCAACACGCCAAAGGCGTTAGCTGCCTGGATCATTCCCTTTTCGTCTCTTACCTCAGTTTTTCTTTATGCCGCCGCTGGCATTGGAACGACAAGGCGGCCGCGCGTGCCGGCCTGCTGCACGATCTTTTTTTATCCACCCGGGAGGAAAACGGGATGGGTTTATGGAAGCATTTGAGGCTTCATCCGCAAATGGCGCTGGAGAACGCCAAAGCATACGGTCTATCCGCGGTGGAGGAGGATATCATTATAAAACATATGTGGCCGGTCACCATCTCCAAATTGCCCCGCTATCGTGAATCCATGGTCGTCAATATGGCGGATAAGATATGCACAGTCTGCGAAGTGCTCCGGCTTTATCAGTTGTTTGGCGTACGCAAGCGGCTGGGACGCTTTAACTACTCCCGCTGCGAAAAAGCATCCCATGCGGCCTGATTTTGCGACCGGCTCAATTATCGGTTTTGCACCGTGCTTTTCCCATATTGCTAAGTAAAATCATTCCATCTGCCGTGTGGCATAAAGCGTGGTCGCGGCGCTCAAAACCCGGAACCATAGAACTAGTATAAATATGAAAAATCCTCTTGACATTTTTATATGCTATGGATATAATATATGTATATATTCCTACGGTACGAATTAAGCTCACATTTTTTGTAAGTCATGGTTCGTTCATGAGTGCAGAAAATGCGAGCCTTTATTTTTGCACGTGGATATAAATATTTTTTAGGAGGTACCAGGATAATGAACGGTACGGTCAAATGGTTTAACGCAGAAAAAGGTTATGGATTTATTTCCAACGACGACGGCGGCGAGGATGTCTTTGTGCATTTCTCGTCGATCATGATCGATGGCTTCAAAACCCTCGCCGAGGGCCAGAAGGTCACCTTTGAAACCGAGCCCGATCCCAAGAACAGCAGCAAGCTGCGTGCTGTCAACGTCGTCCCGGTTCAGTAAGAGCAAAGCAAAAAACAATCATCCCGGTGTGATCTGGGGGATGTGTGCACAATGGCGGTACAGCGTTAAGCTGTGCCGCCATTGTGTGTTTGGGTATATGCTTGTTTGAACATCGCTGCCGTGAATCAGTAGCCCTCGTCGGTACGCACGATGCTCCTTCCCCCGTTGCAGGTCGTGTGCATTCGGCCCCACTCCATAGGATGGATGCATTTCGGTCTTAACATACCTCATCCCGATCCTGCCGGCTTTCGTAGCTGTCAATATCCGCCTTGCGTTTACGTCCCTTATGGAGCGCAGATCAACACTGTGACAGCGGTGATAGCACCCTATTGATAGGATGGTTATCCTCCATGCTTCGTTGGGGCAAATCATACGGAAAGGGCCGGTTATAAAAAATTGCAATGAATCTTGCGAAGCCTCCCAAGCACCTCGTCGTATTGCTCAGCATGGTGGGGCAGAGTGCAGGCCGAGCAATCCTTCCAGCCGTTATCGAGCATGACATAGTCGCCGCCGCACTGGCGATAGGGATACAACGGGCAATAGCAAAACAAGCAATTGAAGCCGGCATCCTCCTCTACCGCGTGGCAGGGATACCATTCGCACTCCAAATTACAGAAATACCGGCTGTTGTTACTCTTTTCTTTCACAATGGTTACCCTCTGGCCCTTTCATTCCTTAATATTGCCCCCGGTATGTACGGAAAATCCGGTGTATGGCACCAACTCTTGCTCCAGATTCAGAGCAGTGACATACCAGGCGTTCCCCTTCTGATCTAACGTCAGTTCCGCTTTCAGCTCCTGTGCCGGCCCATCCGATGTGACAAAGAAAAAATGCACCTGCGCACGCTTTTGGGAACCGGACGGCTCCAGCCAATCCACGCGGTAATGGTCCACCCAGGGGCTGGAGACCCCGGTGACCCAATTGGGTGCGCTCAACATAAGGTCTTTGGCGTACCTTTCCCGCAGCACGGCCGACAAGGCCGCATATTGCATGGCTGCGTTGCGCTGTTTTACCCCGTCGGCCCACAGCCGTACCGCACTAGTGGGGTCGCAGGCCCCCAGGCGTCCAAGCGCGCTGAGTAGCTGCTCGTTTTTTATTTCGGCCTCGGTTTTTTGTTCGATCACGGCAATAAGGCGCTGATCTTTGCGGCCATTCCAAAAAGAGATTCCCTGGAGCAGCACAAGGGCCATCAGGGCTGCGCTCCCGGCCATGGCGATCCATCGGGCGCCACAGCGATTCATAAGCAGTTTCACAATGGATTCCCCCTCTCCTATTTCTATGAATAAGAAAGGGGGGGCATCCATACCGGCCGCCCAAAAAACGCTGTTTGTCACCGTCACCGCTTCTCAACGGGGCGGATTCTCCCCTGCCGCAAAGCTCAAGGATCGTGGACAGCTCTTTTGACCACAGCACACAGCGGTGCTGCCGATCCAGCCAACATCATGCGGCATACCGCGTATTTCCCCCGGGCAAAAGCACTTGTCCAACCAATCCGCGCCGCAAAGCGGCCAAACACCGAGCGAAGAGAGTAAACAGCGCAAGCTCTATCCTTACAGCAAAATCGCCGCGTCAAAATCCAGTGTTGCATGGATTTCCTGCTCGCCCTCACGCAGATCGACACGAATCACTTGGGCATGCCGGGTGCCCGAACGGCCGGCGTATTCGATCAAGTAGGGCAATTGCGAGCAGGCACGGTCAGAGCGGATGCGTGCTGTATATTCCCGCTCCACGACCGATTCCTCCAGCACGGCGGCATGGGGAAGCTCCTTTTCCGGATAGATTTCACCAAAGGACAGCGGTACATTCTCCCGATAATCAAAGACTCGGCAGGGAAAGCGGTCCCCCTGTACGGCCGTCAGAAAAACGTCGCGGTCATAGTAGAAAGCATGCGGCGGATAAACGCCCCAATCGTCCGGGCGCAACACCCCGCCATTGATCCACTGCACCTGATCCTGACAGGTCAAAACATCATGCGCCAGCAGGTATTGGGCAGGATGCTGGTCGCGAGGGTACTTCAGATTCAGCCATGCGGTAATCTCGTTGATGGTAGCATAGGTTACCGGTTCGGTGATATTGCGCAGGAAGTGGCCCCAATAGGCGTTGTTGTCCTCGAAGCCGGTATCGTGATCTTCCTGATGGACGAGGAAAACGCCGAAGTCGTTGTCTGCCTGTGCATGGAAATTTTTCACGTAATCCGACAGCAACCGGTTGTAATAATCCGGCTGCGCCTGCATGATTCCTGTGCATCGGATATCGTCTACATCGGTGGAAAATATCACTGCGCCGCTGGCGCCGGTCGGCGTTTTGAGGGTGTTAATCAGGTCGCGCTGGGTCCACTGGAAACCCCACAGGTCGGTGGGGTATCTAGCGGGGATGCGCGCATTGGAGGCGTTGAGCTTAAAACAGTCCCAGGGCACGCCCCTATGATACATGCTGGTGTCGCAGGCAAAGTGGTCGTATCCCATCCCCCATATTCCATGGAGGCCGAGGTTTTCCGCCGCGGCGACAAAGCGGTTATCGACCGAGCCGATGAACTGATCGATACCGATGATATCGGTATACCAGCCGAGCTGCGCCTCCACCCGGGCGATTTCCGCCCCCAGATAGGCCGTCAGCTCATCTTCCTTCATCGTCTGGTTGTAATTGACCGCGTTGAAATGGATATAGGAAGGCGGCATGACCCCCACGTCGTCATAAAACTCCGTATGCCACCGGCGCAGGCGCTGCTGCCCCACAAAGGCAACCGTCCCGTCGATGAGCCAGGTAACCGGAAGCCCAAGCGCATGGACATGCGGCTCGACCAGTGTGCGGCAGACCTTTTCAAAGCCATGCCCCTCGGGCATACGCCCATCCTCCTGCACTCCGATCACATAAGCTTCGGGATCGATGCCGACGTGATAATTTGACGAGATGGTCAGGCAGACAAAAAATTCTCGATCCCGAAAAACAGCCACAGGGATTTCGTGGGGTTCGCCGTCAATGTACAGCGTAACCACACCGCGTCCCCTTTCCAGCGCCTCAAAGCTGAGAAGGGCATCCTCCCCTGAACACGCGACGTGCGTCAGCCGGACCCAATCATTCCTTTTCAGCACAATGGGCATATGGGCCGCGCCGCGTATCACGCTTTGAAAGGCCCTGTTTTCGATTCCTACAAGCTTAGACGGCAGTTTCATAATGTTTCCTCCTAACATAAAAACATGCCGCTCACCCGCTGCGCGTTCTTTTTTCAGCTTAACCTGTAACGCTGCGCTAGGCAAGCGGCTGTATGCCCCAAATGATTACCGCAATAGCGCTCCCATCCAATTTGCATCGTATGGAAAAAGAGAGGCTACCCAACGATCGGTTCGCAGAAATTTCTGTTTTGCACTATCTTCCAAACCCGATTTCAGGTTACTCCAGCCTTCGGCAGTGCCATCCCCCCCTTGCCGGGCCGGTGCGGATGGCCGGCGATGAATAGCCGGGTCGCTGCGTGGCCCGCAAGGCGCTCTCGGCCGACAAGACAAGAGATATCACCCTTAGAACGTTGACAACTACGTTATCAAAGCATCACAGGAGGTACGATTCATAAACCTTGATATCTTTTCATTATATTTTTCTTATATTATAATAAATGTGGTAATATGCAGTTGGATTTGTAATATTTTACAATTATTATGGTCCAACCACACCCGACGTGAACAAAACGACGCGATATTACTCGAAACATTTGCGAGTTTCGTTCATTATAGCATAGGATTCTGGTCAACGCAAACTAATTTGTTACAAATTTGTAATTTATCCAATTGCAACAGAGGGGTTGACGAATGCAAAAGTTTGAGGTATACTAGGAACGAATTTGAGCCCGACATGATTGAGGAGGATTTAACAATGAAAAAAATTTCAACGCTGCTTTTAGTAGCTGCTATGATCGTGATGACGGTTTTCTCGGCCAGCGCGGCTGGTTTGTCGGATCAGGAGAACAGGGTTCTCGAGGCTCTGAGGGCTGATATCCCTACCGCCAGCGCTACCTTGAATATCCCCGCCCAGTTTATCACCCAGGCTGAAAACTTCCTGCTCAGCGATGACAGCATGACCGAAGAAGACGCTAACAATATCATCGCCAACATCGACAAGGCGAAGGAACTGGTTAAAGATCAGCCCATCACCAAGTTCAGCGAGGTTTCTTCCAGCATCCGCAACCAGGTTCTGGATCTGGCTGCCGATTCCGCTAAGATCGTTGGGGCTGAGCTGAGCGTCAGCGGCAGCAGCATCTCCATCACCAAAGACGGCAAGACCATCTTTGAGACCAACTTCAGCAACAACAACAATCCCATCAAGCAGACCGATGCTGACATGACTGGTACCATTGTTGTTGGCGCTCTGCTGCTCTGTGGTCTGGCTTTCACCGTGATTGCTTCCCGCAAGTTTGCTGTGCAAAAGTAATCCATGAGAGATACACGGCTGAAAAAACGCCAATCGAAGCTAACGGTATTCCTTGCAATGCCGTTAGCTTTTCTCGTGGCGATTTATTTGATTGTTTACCTGGCCGGGTCGCCTATTCTGGCCCCCCTAAGCGCCATTGGTTCCCTGATGATCGGCGATGAAGCGCCGGTTTTTACCCTGGACGAAACAACCCAGGATTCTCTGCAAAACCTGATGACCTCCAATGCCACCAATACCATCAAGGCTAGCAGCATCACATTGCCGTCGTACGGTGAGAAGTATGCGCATGTGACGATTCCCGGCACCGACGTGGACTGCGACATCTATTACGGGGATAGCAATGCGATCATGAAAAAAGGCGCCGGTCAGTATATTGGCGGAAAATTCCCCGGTTTTGGCGGTACCATCCTCATTGCCGCGCATAAAACGACCCATTTTATGGACTTGAAGAGTGTGGAAGTGGGCGACGTGATCACCCTGCAAACCACCTATGGGGTCTATGAATACACGGTGCGCGATATGCAAGTGGTCGACCCTAACGATAAAAGTGCGTATGATCTCAACGCTACCGAGGAAAATCTGATTCTTTATACCTGTTATCCCTTCAATATGCTTGGCTTTTCCAAGCAACGCTATTTTGTGTATGCCGATTACACCTCTGGACCAATTGTGGATATTTACTCGTAACGCCCTGGGGCAGGGAAGGCTGAAATGCGGTTTTCGAAGTCTAACCGACCTGCGCCCGTTTTGTTGCCGGGGTGTTGGCAGTCCCATTCTCTCGTTGCCTGCCATGTTCCTGCAATATTTCCATGGGGCTGCCGGCATAATACTGGTGTAGACAAGGCCACCGGGTTCAGCGGGCATTCGCCGTCCGAACCCGGTTTTGCCGTTAGCGGTAGTGGTTAGCCGTCGGCGGGTGTGTTGCCCTTTGCCCACCAAGGAGGCGCAACGCAAAATACAAAAGCTCGAGAGGAGTTCGCCATGCACAGTAAATTGAAATCACTACTGGATGTTTTATTATCTTTTTTCATCGCCCTCTTCCTTTTTTTGTCTGCATCCTGTTTGCTTTTGAACCTGACGGTTTGCAACAGTTCTTTCCTGCTTTCCCGTCTGGCCAGTTCAAATTTTTACGAGACCAATTTTAATGAATTCAACGCAGAGCTTACCTATCTGGCAGAGCCGATCGGTATCGATCCGGCCCGTCTGGAAGAGGTATTGCGGCAAAACCATTTGAGGGAAGATGTCGATCAATCGGTACTCTACTCGTTTGAGGGGCTTGCCTACACCCCTGACAGTTCGGCCTTTGAAAGCGGTATCTACGACACGTTGTCAGCCTACGCCCAGGAGAACGATGCTGAGGTAAACGAAGAAAACCTGCAAAATATCTCTGAGTTATGCGGCGAGATGTATCGCGACCATGCGACGCTGAGCTACGTGGGCAGCATCGGCCATTATGCCAACCTGTTTCGTACCCCTTTGCTGCTAGGGGCGGTAGTATGCGCTGTCATCACCGGTATTTTAATTGTGATTGAGTTTTCGATGCACCGCTTCAAGCACCGCGCGCTGCGTTATTTGATCTGCGGCGCCGCAGGCGCGGGTTTATCCCTCACCGTGTTGCCTGCCGTAGCCCTTATTTCAGGAAAAATACGTCATCTGTCCATAACCGACGAATCCCTGTACAATCTTGTGGTATCCTATCTCAACACCGCGCTGGGATATTTTATATTGGCAGGTTTGATTTTACTGTGCGTCTGTGTGCTGCTCGGTCTGGTGTACCGCAGGATTCATCCCCTACGCAAGCAATCGGGGAAGCATTAGCATATGTCCCTGTAGAAGGGTGCTGTGTTTGGCCTTGTGCCCGGCCCGGTTGTCGGCGGTGTCGGCAGCAGAAACAAAGAAATGCCCCTGACGGAAGTACGGATTGTAGACTTTCCGTTTTCCCTTGACAGGCAGATGCTTATATGATAAACTTTAAAAAATAAAAGAATCCTTGCCGCCGGGTGGGGTTATGCGTTGGTTTCGTATCGTTAGGCCGATGAAGATACGGAAATCAGCGCTTTATTTTTGCCCGGCACGGCGCAAAACATGATATCGGCCATGATAAGGAGGAATTGCTTTGTTTCGACCAATGCGTAGAAAAAAGCAGGCGTTATCGGCAGAAGAATGTGCGCAGATACTGCATCGCGGGACGTCCGGCGTCCTCGCATTAGATGGAGACGACGGTTATCCCTATGCGGTGCCCATCAGCTATGTATATGACGGCACAAAACTGTACTTTCACTGTGCGAAAAGCGGCCATAAGCTGGACGCGATCGCGAGAAACCCCAAAGCATCCTTTTGCGTCATCGACGAGGATCGGGTTGTCCCGGAGAAATACACCTCCTATTACAGGAGCGTCATCCTGTTTGGCCATCTCCGCATTTTGGACAAGGAGGCAGACAAGCGTGTCGCCATAGAGAAGCTGGCAATCAAATATGCCCCCAACGACAGCGCCGCCAACCGCCAAAAAGCCATCGAGGACGAGTGGCTCCCCCTGTGCATGCTGGAAATGGAGGTAGCGCATATGAGCGGAAAGGCCGCGTTGGAACTCATGAAACACGCTAAATAACTTTTTTCCACCCAGCCCGCCGGGGCTTTTGATTGTGCGTTAGGCCTGTGTAGCACAAACACAGGCCTATTTTTCTTTTTAGGAGGATTTTTATGAAAGCATCGAGCTGTCTGCGGGATTTCGCCAAGTATTCCACCTTGAATGTGATGGGGATGATTGGGCTGTCCTGCTACATCCTTGCCGACACCTTTTTTGTATCAAAGGGGCTTGGCGCCAACGGTTTGGCCGCCTTAAACCTGGCGATTCCGATCTACAGCTTTATCCATGGCAGCGGGCTGATGATCGGGATGGGCGGCGGCACCAAATATTCCATCCGAAAGAGCGAGAAAAAGGGCGACGAGGCTAACCAAGCCTTTACGAACGCGGTATACCTTGCCCTCCTTTTTGCGGTGTTCTTTGTTTTGATCGGGATTTTCTTTTCCAGCTCAATCGCTACCCTTTTGGGCGCGGACGAAAGCGTTTTTGCCATGTCAAAGACCTATTTGCAGGTCATCCTTCTGTTTGCCCCCGCGTTTTTAATGAACAATGTGCTGCTGTGCTTTGTACGCAACGACGGGGCTCCACAGCTTTCGATGGCGGCCATGATCGGCGGTAGTATGTCCAATATTGTACTCGACTGGGTCTTTATCTTCCCGTGCGGGATGGGGATTTTCGGCGCCGTTCTCGCGACAGGGCTGGCTCCCATCATCAGCATGCTGATCCTGTCCCCCCATTTTATCCGAAAGAGAAACCGGTTTCATCTGAGACGCTGCCGGCCGAACGGAAGGCTGTTGGCAAGCATTTTGGCGAGCGGCGTCCCCTCCCTGGTTACCGAAGTGTCCTCGGGGATTGTGATGATTGTCTTTAACTCCATTATTCTGGGGCTTGCGGGCAATACCGGCGTTGCGGCATACGGCGTGATCGCCAACTTGTCTTTGGTCGTCATTGCCGTGTACACGGGCATCGCGCAGGGCATTCAGCCCATCGTCAGCCGTAACTATGGCATAAGGAATCGAACCAATTTAAAGGCGATTTTTCGATATGCCGTGCTCACCGTGCTCATCATCTCCGCCCTGATTTATACCAGCGTCTTTGTTTTCGCCTCCCAGATCACGAGCATTTTTAACAGCGAAAATGATCCCCTTTTGCAGACCATCGCCATCGAGGGCCTGCGGCTGTACTTTATTGCCTGCCCATTTGCCGGGTTCAATATCATCTTATCGATGTTTTTCACCTCGATCGAACGTCCAAGGCCGGCGCATGGGATTTCCCTGCTTCGTGGATTTTTCGTCATTATCCCCATGGCACTCATTCTTTCCCGCGTGGCAAACCTCCAGGGTGTCTGGTGCGCCTTCCCCACTACCGAGCTGTTGGTTTCGGGGATCGCCCTGGCGTTCTACCGGTCGTGGGTAAAAAAAGAAAATCAGCCTGCCCTTTCGTCTGCAAAAGCCTCCAAAAACAGGGTGGTGGAAGATTCTGCCTCGGCCCAATAACGCTGCGGATTGCCTCTTGCGATCAGGGAATGCATCGGAGAAATAGGGACCTTTACATCTTTATCCAGGCAGCACATCCTGAGGCGGTTGCAAGCGATTGCGTATCGAATGATTCCAGCGTCAGCCAGCCCCCGGCCCGACACAGCAGGCGTTCCCAGCCCCTAAGCGGGGCGGCCGGCTATTTGCCTATGGCATTCACCGGAGTATCTTCCCCCGTCAAGTTCCTGGAAAACTTGAAGTGGAAATTGTGCATCCCCTCCCTCAAATAAAAGCGGTGGGTATCTGCCCGCAACTGATTGCAAGCCACCTCAATCTGGACACAGCCGGCTTCCCGAGCCAACCGACGGGCGGCAGCCAACATCGTTTTGCCGATTCCTTGGTTGCGATAGGCGGAATCCACCGCAAATTCCATGATTTCCGCAATACAATCCGCATGATGGAGCTGCTCTTCCATTCGCAGATTCAAAACCCCGCAAACCTTTCCATCACACTCCCAGACCAGGCAACGATAATGCTGGCCGTCGCCGACCTGCTTTTCGTATATCGCCCGAAAACGCTCAAAAGGCAGCCAACTGCCCTCCATCTCGCAGATCAGGCGGTAAACCGCCCGGCAATCCTCCATCCTTCCCTTTCGAATCATGATGCCCACCATCCTTTTCCTTTGTTGCCACACGCGACAGACTTGCCGTCATAGTCACCGGTATTGCCAGAAGCTTACGTTCGCTCTAACAGGGCCTAATCGCGATCCATGTTTTTCCGGCCTGCTGTCTATTACGCCTGCGGCTCGCACCTTGTATCGCATAGACGGGCGTTTGCCGTTCTATCCGATGGCGCACCCCCGTTCGCACCCCGCTATGCTCGTTACCGGATGCGAATACTTGTTACGGGTTGCCCTCTCTGAGCGAGATGGGGCCGCAATCAAAAACATCCGCCGGGTATCCTGCTGGAATACCCGGCGGATGTCTTATTATGAATCCGAGCAGCCGCTTTCACCGCTATCGCAATGGCACATATGCCCCACGATGGGCTCGGGATCGATCCCCTGCCGGCGGTAATAGTCGGCAATCGCCGCCTTAATGGACTGCTCCGCCAGGACGGAGCAATGGATTTTATGCGCGGGCAGGCCTCCAAGGGCCTCTACCACCGCCTGGTTGGACAAGGCAAGCGCTTCGGCAATGGTCCTGCCCTTGATCATTTCGGTTGCAATGGAACTGGTGGCGATCGCCGACCCGCATCCATAGGTCTTGAATTTTACATCCGTAATAACGCCATCCTTGACCTTGATATACATTTTCATGATATCGCCGCATTTGGCGTTTCCCACCTCGCCAACGCCGTCGGCGTCGGGGATTTCGCCCACATTGCGAGGATTGGTAAAATGATCCATGACCTGTTCGGTGTACATCCATTAGCCCTCCTTTGATTGCTTGACGATGCGCTCCCACAGGGGCGACATCTCCCTCAGCCGCTGGACAATGGGCGGCAGCACTTCCAATATGGTGTCAATGTCCTCCATCGTGTTATCTTCGCTAAAGGTCAGCCGAAGGGAGCCGTGGGCCACCTCGTGCTTTAGCCCCAGGGCAAGAAGCACATGGCTTGGGTCCAGGGAGCCCGACGTGCAGGCCGACCCGGACGAGGCGCAGACCCCTTTGAGGTCCAGCATAAGCAGCAGGGATTCCCCCTCTATCCCCTCGAAACACATGTGGACATTGCCGGGCAAACGATGGATCCGGTCGCCGTTGACGCGGGAGCGCTCGATTTTCAGCAGGCCCTCCATACACGCATCGCGTATGGCCATCAGCTTCTGGCCGCGCTGCTCCATCGTCTCGACGGCGATGCTAAGCGCTTTGCTCATCCCAACGATCCCCGCAACGTTTTCGGTTCCCGCGCGGCGGCCCCGCTCCTGCGCGCCGCCCTCGATCAAATTGTACGGGTATACCCCCCGGCGGATATACAAAGCCCCGACCCCTTTGGGGCCGTGAAACTTGTGGGCCGACAAGGAGAGCATATCGATCCCCAGCCGCCCAACATGGATAGGCAGCGTGCCCACCGCCTGAACGGCGTCGGTATGAAACAGTACCTTTTTTCGTTTGCAGACAGCCGACAGCTCCTCGATGGGCTGGATGGTTCCAATTTCGTTGTTGGCATACATAATGGTAACCAAAGCCGTATCCTCCCGGATGGCTTTTTCCAGCTCGTCCGGCCGGACAATGCCGTTTTCGTGCACCGGCAGCAGGGTTACCTCAAAGCCCTCCTTTTCCAGGGCCTTGAGGGTGTGCAGCACGGCGTGATGCTCAAAGGCGGTGGATACGATATGCTTTTTCCCCTTCTGCGCCAGCTTTCGCGCGGCGCCCACAATCGCCCAATTGTCAGCCTCGCTGCCGCCGGAGGTAAAAAAGATTTCGCTTGGCATCGCGCCCAAAAGAGCGGCGACGTTGGCCCTCGCCTCCTCCACCGCTTTTTTGGCCCTTTGCCCAAGGTCGTACAAGCTCGACGGGTTGCCGTAGTTTTCGGTCAGATAGGGCATCATCGCCTCGAGCACCGGCTCGGTCAGCCGGGTCGTGGCGGCATTATCGGCATAGATCATCTCTTTCATCGCCTGTCATCCTTTTTTCGATGTCGTACTCTTTTCATATTATATACTGTGTCAGTATACTTTTCAACCGATTCCCCGCCCGCCTTTCCAAAGCAGGCGCAGCGCAGATGCCACTCCTACGCAAAGGCCACGGTAGGCCGATTCCTAGCCATGCAGCACCCGGATTTCGCTCCCTTCCAGCCGGTAGGCGTCACGGGAAATGACCATGCTGCCCGGGCGAAAATATTCCCCGTCCAGATAATCGTACAGGGTGCCGGGTGAAATGATCCCGGTCAGGTTCAGAATATCCGTTCCCGCCTGGCACACAATGCTTTCGGCCAGGAGGACGCAGTTGGTGGTCATGACAAAATAGGTTTTAAATTTACTGCCCTTGAATTTATAGAAGCTTGCCCTTGTATTGTATCCCAGATGGCTGGAAAAATCACGATATTTCGCCAGCGACGCCTCTTTCCCCTGCTTTTGCGCGGCCTGACAGGGCGGATTCCATGGCACGAGAAGCTCCTTGATGGCGCGCACACGCTGCCGAACGCGTTCTTTTTGATCCTCGGTCAAACGCAGGCCGAAACTGAAAATGGTCGTTTTATTAAACCGAAGGCAAAAGGGAATGTATTCTTCTTTTTTTGACAAGATAAGCACCCCAGGCCCCATACCAAACCGGATGGAGTGGCCCTCATCGTAATTTCCATAAGCGATTACCTCGCCGTCAAAGCAAAGGTCGCAGTGGCCGATGGCGTTGAACCCCTTGGGCGCGACATGGATGAAGACCTCCAGATCGGGAGGCTGCCGGTCGTCCCACGCGCCGCCGTGCCAATCGGGCGGTTCCTTGCCCGCAGACAGCAGTTCATTGATCTTCTTTTGTATTTCATAGGGGACAAACATGGCAAAAAAGATTGGCAAAGTGACACGGATGCGCCGGCGCAGCTTGCCCTTGGCCGTGCGAGGGATCGCGCCATGGATGCCGTCTGCCAAGTAGGTAAGCCCCAGCAGAATGCAGTAGACCCCGATGCAGTATAACGTTGCGGAAATACGGCGGCTGGGCGTAATGGTCAACGCAACGCCGAAGCTGAGATAAAACACGGCCGCTACCACCGACAGCCACCCCTCTACCAACCGTTCACGCAGCAGCAAAAAGGCATCCAACACCTTGATGAGCCCACACAACAGAAGATAACAGGCAAACAGTACGGTCAAAATGGTGAAAGGAAGCAGCTGGTAAAACAAAAAAGCAACGCCAAAGGCAATGGTAAAGATAGGAAGAATCAGCTTTTTCCCCCGGCGCGGCTTTTTGGTCGCCCAGCCGATCAGATTCCCCAGCCCTTTGAGTACCAACAATGCGGACAACACGTACAGTATTGAGGTACGCATCATATCCTGGCAGGCAAACAACAGCACCCCAATCGCCACATTTGCCGAGCCGATCAGCATTCGATTGGCTACATATCCCTTTTGCATCGCGTTTTTCAACCAATGACCTCCCTATCTTGCTTCTTAGGCATGGTATCATATCTGCTAGCAAAATGCAACCGCATTCGACCTGTGTCCCCTCCACAGATTACCGACTTACAAAATACCAGCGGTTTCTACATCCGCGTTCGGTCGTTTTCTCATCCACGATGCCGTATGCTATACAAGAGAATACCAACGATGAGGGGACGATATGGGTGAAGAAACTTCCATGGAAAACCGCTTTGTGTCTATCGCTGTGTTTGGCAATGATATTGACCTCCTCCGCCTGCCGCACGGTCAAACAGACTTCGACGGACGCAGAAGGCGTCCGGCTGCCGGTGGTGATGTACCATCATCTGACAACCGACGCGGGATATGCCAACGACTACACCCTGTTGGTGGAACAGTTTGAACAGGATTTAAAATACATTCAGCAGCAGGGGTACCAGACCATCTCCCTCGCGCAGCTGATCGATTTCCAAAATGGGCAGGGCGAGTTGCCCGAAAAGCCCATCATGATCACCTTTGACGATGGGTTTGAAAGCTTTGAAGTATATGCGGTGCCGCTGCTTAAGCATTATGGCATGCAGGCTGTCCTTGCTGTGGTCGGCGAGTATGCCGACCTGTTTACCGAACATATCGACCATAACGTTGCCTATTCCTATCTCAGCTGGGAGGGAATCGCGGATACCATGCTCGAGGGCAATGTCGAAATCATCAGCCACACTTATTCCATGCATTCGACCGATACGGCCCGCAAGGGGTGCAAGCAAAAGAGCGGAGAGAGCGACGAAGCATATCGCGCCACCCTAACGCAGGATTTGCAGAAGCTGCAGGACACCCTGGTCGACTACACCGGCCAGGCCCCCCGCGCCATCGCTTTTCCATACGGTCACTACAATACAAAAACCATCGAGGTTGTGCGCGACATGGGGTTTGAAGTGGCCTTCACCTGCCGGGAACGCATTAACATCGTCGGGCTGCAGGATGAAACCTTTCTGCTGCTGGGCCGGTACAACCGTCCCAGCGGGAAAAGCAGCGCCGCCTTTTTCCGTCCCTTGATGGAAGAATGATTCTCCCTGTGCTTTAGCCTAGCTTGAGAAAAAAGCGGATATGCGGTGAATAGGCATCCACCAATCGCTGGAATGGTCTCTAATCCGCTAAGAATGGCCGGTAAAATGCCCCCTTGCCATAAATCGATCCCGTCATCGCCCAACCCGCCTAGCGAAATACCCGCATACACACGCTATAACCACCTCTGGCAGGCAGATACCGAGGTGACCAAACGTGACGTGAACCGTTTGCATGCCAGGGAAACAACGTGCGGCGTGGGTTGCTCCGTCCCCTATTCCGGATGCCAAACGTCACGATATTCATCCTTCGACTATGTGCTATGAGGGCGAATTTTCCAGCCAAATCTACGAACCAGGCCGGATTGTTCGGTGAAATAAAATCGAAGCCATTAGCTGCAATCCATGGGGAAGGCGATGCTCCCAGTGAATTCCCCAAAGCCTTGCCGTTTTCAGCACCCGGTCGCCCCTATGTTGTATGGTGTTTTAGCGTAACTGGAGGTTTTGATGGCAATCGGTCTCCAGGGCTGCCTACCGCTCGATGCCGGTTTCCTTCTTCTCCCCTTCCGGGGCTGCCACCTTTCGCTCTCGTCAACAAAACCCTCCGGCGCATTCCGGAGGGTTTGCTGCATTGCGGCGGCCTCCCGCCGGTATCAGACGCTGTACAATAGCTGCGTGTAGGTCGGATAGGGCCAATAGCCCGATCCCGTCGAGGTTTCCAATCCATCCACCAAAGAGCGGATGCGTTCCATTTCCGCCAAGAGCCCGTCGTGACAATAACGCGCGCGCTCGAGCAGATCACCCTCAAAAGCGTCGGCCTGATCAATGGCCTTATCCAACCACTCTAAACGCTCATATAGCTGATCGCACAGGCCGGACAGACGCTCGAGCAGCCTTTGCTCCGTCGTACAGGGGAGGCTTTGAGACACCACGCGCTTATTCATGGCCGTGCGCGCGATATCGTCCATGTAACGGCAGACCGCTGGTACAATATCCCGACGCGCCATATCCCGCATGGTACGCGCCTCAATCAGGAGGGTCTTGCAGTAGTTCTCCGCAATGATTTCATAGCGAGAGCGAATTTCCGACTCGGTAAAGACCTTATGGCGCAAAAACAGATCGATATTTTTCGGCGCAAGGTAAGCCGGCAGACAATCGACCGTCGTCTTTAGGTTACACAGCCCGCGGCGGGCAGCCTCTTCCACCCACTCGCTCGAATAGTTGTTGCCGTTAAAAATAATTCGCTTATGCTGGCGGATAACCTCTTTGATCAGATGGTGCAAATCCTCGCTGAAATCCTCCGCTCGCTCGAGCCGGTCGGCAAACTGGGACAGCTCTTCCGCCACAATGGTATTGAGCATGATGTTGGGCCCTGCGACCGACGCGGAGGAACCGAGCATGCGAAATTCAAATTTATTGCCCGTAAAGGCAAAGGGCGAGGTACGGTTGCGGTCAGTGGTATCTTTGGTAAAGCGGGCAAGGACATGCACCCCCACCTTCATTTCCACCTTATCCCGCCCGCTGTAGGCCGAGTCGCGTTCAATGGCCTCGAGCACCTCGGTCAGTTCGTCGCCCAAAAACATCGACACAATCGCAGGCGGTGCCTCGTCCGCTCCCAGACGATGATCGTTGCCGGCCCCGGCGACCGATACCCGCAGCAAATCCTGGTATTCGTCCACGCCCTTGATCACAGCGCACAAAAAAAGCAGAAACTGCGCATTTTCCTGCGGCGACTCACCAGGGTCGAGCAGGTTAACCCCTGTGTCGGTCGACAGCGACCAGTTATCGTGCTTGCCGCTGCCATTGACTCCGGCGAAGGGCTTCTCATGCAGCAGACAAGCCAGGCCATGCCGCTCGGCCACCCTGCGCATCATTTCCATCGTCAGCTGGTTGTGGTCGGTCGCGATGTTCGTAGTGGTGAAAATTGGCGCGAGCTCGTGCTGGGAGGGCGCCACTTCGTTGTGCTCGGTCTTGGCATAGATACCGAGCTTCCACAGCTCCTCATCCAGCTCCTTCATAAACGCCTTTACCCGAGGCTTGATCGTGCCAAAGTAATGGTCATCCATCTCCTGCCCCTTGGGCGGCATGGCGCCAAACAGGGTGCGGCCGGTCAGCACGAGGTCCATCCGCTGACGGTAGACCTGCTGGTCAATGAGAAAATACTCCTGTTCCGGCCCGACCGTAGTGCGCACAGCGGTAACGCTGTCATTGCCAAACAGCCGCAGAATGCGCATAGCCTGCCGGTTGATCGCCTCCATCGAGCGCAGGAGGGGGGCCTTTTTGTCCAGCGCCTCGCCGCCGTAGGAACAAAAGGCTGTGGGAATACACAGTGTGTTGTCCTTGATAAACGCATAAGCCGTGGGATCCCAAGCGGTGTATCCCCTGGCCTCAAACGTCGCGCGCAGCCCGCCCGAGGGAAAGCTGGACGCATCCGGCTCCCCTTTCACAAGCTCTTTGCCGGAAAAATCCATGATAACCCGGCCCTCCCCGATGGGGGTGAGAAAGCTGTCGTGCTTTTCGGCCGTAATCCCCGTCATGGGCTGGAACCAGTGGGTAAAATGGGTCGCCCCCTTCTCCACCGCCCAGTCCTTCATGGCGTTGGCCACGATGTTGGCGATGGTTGGGTCAAGTTTTTTCCCCAGCTCAATGGTGCGCTGCAAAGCACGAAACGTATCCTTCGGCAGGCGCTCGCGCATCACCTGCTCGTTGAACACCATACTTCCAAAGGAATCGATCAGGTTCATCGTATCTACTCCTTCCCCCGGGTAGCCGGGAACCATTATGAAAAAGGCGCTACGGTATTCCGCAGCGGCCAAACAATGTTATTATTATATCGGCCCCTTCGTACGTTGTCAAGAGAGAACAAAACCATCCGAACAGTCAATCATATCTATCTCATCAAAAGAATACCCAATAATTTGGTATTCTACTTAAAACGCCATTGAATTCATCTGGAATATTTGCTATAATTTAATTGCTAAAATAAAAAAGGAAGTGACCATGATGGAACCTCAAGTCCATAGGCTCTCCAGAACCTGCCGGAGTGGACTGAGCCTACTGCTCTGCCTGGCATGCGTGGCGGCTTTTGCACCGTCGCAAAGCGAAGCGCAGACATTACCGGTGTCTCCCGGTCCCACTTATCTGGAAGCTCAGGAAGAAGCCAGCGCCACCCGCCTACAACGGTTGGCGGAATACGAAAATACCACTGACGTGGTCGGTTACCGGAATAACGATGGAACCAACACCGTATATATCTACGGGGAGGACATCCGCTATCGGGATCAGAACGGCCGAATGGTGGAGAAAAACATTCATTTAGCCGAAATCCCGGCGCAGGAGCGTTCCGCCACCGGCTATCGTTACCGCACCGCCGCCAATGCGTTGACCGCCTACTATCCCAACAGTCTATCACAAAATGCCATTGCGATGGAGTACGGCGAGTATTCTATCACCCTTCAGCCGGATTGGGATTCGTCCGCACAGCCTGTGCTGGAGGACGGGATCAAGGCCGTTTACCAATCTTCCGATGGGGAATTTACGGCCGAATCGGTCTTAAGCGGAACCCTTCTGCGGCAAACCGTTGGGGAAAATACCGAAGAAGTCGAATACGTCTATGACTTTGACGGCCTGATCCCCACGATCGTGGAAGGGCGCGTCGTTTCGCTGGCCGACGCCTCGGGCGAGGAGCAGCTACGTATCGGCGGCCTGATGCTGACCGACAGCGACAACCGGTTCAGCGACGACCTCACCCTATCCCTTGCGCAGCGGTCGGACGGCACCTATGCGGTTCAGATCGGTTTGGATGAGGAATTTGTTGAGACCGCGACTTCTGCCGTAGCCCTGAATTCCTCCGTTACCATTCCTTCGAGCAGCGGCGTTCAGGCGGCGAGCGTCTATTCCGGTAAGCCGAACACAACCCACGGTTATTCCGTCGAACATAATATTGGGTATACATCGACCAATTCCATGGGCACCGCCCGAACCTATGTCAAATTTGACCTCAGTTCGTTGAACAACGTGCGTTACGATAATATCACCAGCGCATGTTACCGTTTTACCGAGGGAGAAAGAAATGGTTCCACCGCGGTGATGGAGGCCTACTTTGTCAAAAGCACCTGGAGCGAATCGTCTATCACCTGGAACAACAAGCCGGACTATTATGGCGATGAGGTCATCGGCAGGACAAACATCAACTATCAGTCTAACGGAATCACTTACGACCTGTATATCACCAGCGCGGTGCAGGGATGGCTGCAGGGGCTGACCAATTACGGCATCGTGCTCAAAGAAAAGGACGATTCGGTATGGAGCTCGATGTATTCAGACGATCATTCCATGATTACCCCCAGTCTGGTGGTTACCTATGTGGATGAGGATGCTCCGACCAACGCGCCTGGTATTTTCAGTGGCGCTACCTATTATCTAATCAACAAGGACAGTGAAAAATACCTCATGGCCGCCGGTACCACGGTTGGCAGCAACGTGACGATATCCACCACCAGCGTCACCGCGCGTAAAGTCTGGAAGATTACCTCGTTTGGCAACGGTTATTATGCAATCACATGTGGAAATTATTATCTAACAGCCAGTGGAAACGGACCCAATGTGGGGCTTACACTGCAATCCTATTCTTCCAGCAATAACCGTCAGAAATGGAAAGTAGTCCGCAACTGGGATGGGAGTTATCACCTGATGACCAAGGCGGCAGAGGCCGGCGATCTTTGCCTGTCCAACGGCGCGTCGGATGGCGTCAGCGCGCGCATGGCAGTTCATTCGGTCAACTTCTCCAAGGGCGACGACTGGACGTTGATCCCTACGGTGAAAGGGGAGGCTTCATTTTTTTATGATAGTGGAACTTTTAAAGATAGTCCAGAAATGACAACGATGTTGCTCAATAATATCGCCAATATGATGACATTTACCAATAATATGGGGTATAACAGTGCACAGCAAACCAATAAGTATGCAATTTTTGCAATTAACAAATTAAAAAGTAGTTCAATCTGGGTTGGAACAGGCCATGGTGCTTATTCTACTCAATGTATTTATGATGAATTACATCAAAATATTTCTCCTTCCAATAGTTTGTTTAATCCTGCGGAGAATGATTTCCGTAAACTCCAGTTGGCCATTTTAATGGGATGCCATGCGGGCGCCAATACCGAAGACGATTCCGCCAACCTGGCCGGGCTTATCTATAAATATGGTGCACATAATGTGATCAGTTGTCCGATGAACACCGGCGTTCCCGCGACTGACTACTGGTGCCTTAATCTCTTTACCAATTTATCGGTCGCCTATACTCTGGGCGAAGCAAAAGAAAATGCAGATAATTATTTATATGAAAACTACAGTGGAGATTATGGCAACTTTAACGCCCGTCATGATCTAGGCGACAACTCCTTCCGGTATGATCTGGCGAATTACCCTTCCGCGAGTTCCACTGCTGTCACTGATGCTACCGATGCGCCGGTAACAATGGCAAATGTACCATTAGGGCGTTTCAGCGAGCAGGAGAATCAGTGGCTGGCTCAAAGCGGCCCGCTGTATGAGGCTACCGAGTCGGACACCGCTGCAAATATCACCGCATATAATGTGTATAGGAACTCTTCCAACGATTTGTTCTTTCTCAATGCTGACAGCGGCGCGTTGGAACTCTACCTGCCGGCGAACGAGGGGCTGCAGTTGGGCGACACGGTTGTGAATTCTGTGGACGCACTGCAGCAAGCGGATGCTTTTCTCACTTCCCTTGGCTACGATTTGACCGGCTATACCAAATCCTACTCCAACGATTACTCCAAAACCTTCCAAATTGCTTATCGTTACCGAATTGGAGAGACCGACACAACCGAGAGAATATACCTGTACTATGAAGCCGAAGAGGACGGAACGGTGCATCCGGTGAGACTTGCGGTTTATGATTACGGCGCATTTTCATCGAATGACAGCGAACAAGTTGCCCAAACGGATTATGACGCCCTTCTTCCCTCATTGGAACAAGCGGCCGCCGTGAAAGCGGCAGGCAATGCATTCTCGCTTTCTGATCCGGTCTGGTGCCGCCATGAAAGCGGTTCTATTCAACTTAGGGCGGATATGCAATATGAGGATGAGAAAGGCAATCGGATGGTCGAATCAGTCTATTCTATCATTTTATAACTTTAGGGGGGGAGCATGTATGAAGTCATTTGCTCCAAAATTGGTCGGCGTTATTCTTTGCCTATGCTTACTTTGTACATTCAGTCCATTTACCGTACTATCGGCTGACATCCAAACCGAGGGAGACTACGAATACACCATTACCGACGGTGAAGCGACTGTTGCCAATTACTTGGGGAACGATGAACATGTTACCGTTCCTTCTACACTGGGCGGTTACCCTGTGACTGCGGTCGGCGAGGATGCGTTCGCTAACAACAGCACTATTATCAGCGTTTCTCTTCCAAGCGGTATCACCTCTATTCAAGAGTCAGCTTTTACGTTTTGCGAAAACCTTTCCAGTGTTCAATTGCCTGACACACTCATTAGCATTGAAATGGCTGCATTTTTGGGATGCGCTTTCTCTTCGATTGCCATTCCTGATAGTGTAACATTCATAGGAGCCGGGGCTTTTTCTTCCTGTCCTAACTTAACTGAAATTAACATTCCAAATAGTGTGACCAGTATGGGCATTGGAGTTTTAGCTGATTGTGAAAGCTTAACCAGCGCTACACTCCCCAGTTCTCTTACTGCAATTGAAGAGGATACTTTTTGGGGATGTGAAAACTTACAACAAATCAATATTCCGGATACGGTAGTTAGTATTAAGGACTGGGCTTTTAGTGAATGCACTAAATTAAAGAAACTAGAAATTCCAGACAGTGTTACTACCATTGGGGAATACGTTTTTGCCAGATGCGACGGATTAAATATCATTATTCCAGCCAGTGTGACCGAAATTGACGATAAAGCATTTTGCAATATGGTGTGGCAGGGAGGAATGGTTCACGATATTGATGGTTATGTCCCTGTGCCCAATACAAAGCTGACCTTATGGGTATACCCGGACACCGTCGCTCAACAGCATGCTATCGAGCATGGTATCCCGTTTGTGACCATGATGGATTACCCTGCCGACGCCCCGGGCGACATCAACGCGGACGGTGCTGTCGATGCGGAGGATGCCCTCCTCGCCTTGCAGCAAAGCGTCAAGATTGTCAGCCTTGGTGATGCATCTTCCATCGCTGCCGACGTCAATGACGATGGCTCCATTGATGCCCTGGATGCTTTGCTCATCTTGCAAGTTTCTGTTGATCTGATCCCTTCCTTTTGATGTTTCCTTCCCTGTCCCTCAACCGGCTTCGGCTGGTTGGGGGACTTAATTTATTACATTTTTGAAATATATTTCTTTAGAAATTATATTCTGTTCCTTGGATGTATAATACTGGTATAATATGTTGAAGGAAGGAGATTTATATGAAATCCGTGACAAAAGTTGTATTGTCTTCTCTTTTGTGCTTGTGTCTTTGTATGACTTCCTTACCATTCACTTCCTTGACAGCCGTCGCTTTAACCGAGGGAGACTACGAATACACCATAACCGACGGTGAAGCGACCATTGCCAACTACTTGGGGAACGAAGAGCGTGTCACCGTTCCTTCTACACTGGGCGGTTACCCTGTGACTGCGGTCGGCGAGGATGCATTCGCTAACAACAGCGTTATTATCAGTGTTTCTCTTCCAAGCGGTATCACCACTATTGATAAGTATGCATTTTGGTCGTGTGAAAATCTTTCCAGTGTCCTTTTACCTGATACACTGACTTGTATTGAAGATGCTGCATTTTCGGGATGTGCTTTCACTTCAATGGCGATTCCCGACAGTGTAAAAACCATAGGTGGCGGAGTTTTTTCGTCCTGTGCCCAATTAACTAAGATAACTATTCCCAACAGCGTAACTTTTATGGGGGAGGAAATTTTTTTTAATTGCAATAGCTTAGTGAATATCGTGATTCCTGATTCTATCACTACTATTGCAAGAGCAGCATTTATGGGCTGTGATGATTTGGAGCAAGTTACGATACCTGACAGTGTGATTCATATTGGTGATAGTGCTTTTTGGGGGTGTTCTAAACTAAAGAACCTTGTTATTCCTGACAGCGTAATTACTATAGACCAGTGGGCCTTTGCGGGTTGTGAAGGGCTTGATATCGTTGTTCCCGCCAGTGTGACCGAGATTGACGACGCGGCGTTCTGCAATCTGGTTTTTCAAGGGGATAATCCCCGCGACTCCCACGACTATGGACCCGCCCCCAACACGAAGCTCACGTTATGGGTGTTCCCGGACACCGTCGCTCAACAGCATGCTAACGAGCATGGTATCCCGTTTGTGACCATACTGGATTACCCTGCCGACACCCCGGGCGATATCAATGCGGATGACACCATTGACGCGGCGGACTCCCTCCTTGCCTTGCAGCAAAGCGTCCAGCTTGTCAGTCTCGGCGAACAGGCCGCCGCCATGGCGGATATAAACCAGGATGGCCATATCGACGCCCAGGACGCGCTACGGATGCTGCAATATTCGGTCCACTTGACCGACCCGGTTTGACATGGAATCCAGATAGAATCAGGCCAGCCGATGATGTGATGTCGGTTGGCCTTTATTTTGGTTCATGATCCGTGCGATTTTCGCCCTATCTCCCCCGTCTTCGAGCCACCGTACGAATTTCAAACACAGGCTATTGAAAGAATTTGGAACATATGGTATACTTATTTATAATTTTCTAGCGGCTTGTCCATACGGCTAGGTGGACAGGCCCTTCGTAGATCGTTGGCCGCACCGTGCTCCGGCCCGGCCGGAAATGATAACAGGGGGTAACAATATGCTCAATACTGACAGCCGACAAAAGTTTGTTAAGGAAGGGCTCACATTCGATGATGTTCTGCTCATTCCCGCCGAATCCAACCTGCTTCCCAGCGACGTCGATCTGTCCACCCGGCTGAGCGACAATATCCGGCTGAATACTCCTCTGATGACCGCCGCCATGGACACGGTCACCGAGTCTGAGATGGCCATAGCCATAGCGCGCGAGGGCGGCATCGGCGTGATCCACAAAAACATGTCCATTGAGGCGCAGGCTGCCGAAGTGGATAAAGTGAAGCGTTCGGAAAACGGGGTTATCGTCAACCCCTTCTTCCTCTCCCCCGAGCATTATGTCACCGACGCGAACGCGCTGATGGCCAAATACAAGATTTCGGGCGTACCCATCTGTGAAAACGGCAAGCTGGTCGGGATTCTGACCAACCGGGATTTGCGTTTCATGACCGACTACAACATCAAGATCAGCGAGGTCATGACCAAGGATCATCTCGTCACCGCACCGGTTGGCACCACGCTGGCTGAGGCGCAGGAAATTCTGCGCCAGCACAGGATTGAGAAGCTCCCGATTGTGGACGAAAACTTCATGCTCAAGGGCCTGATTACCATCAAAGACATCGAAAAGGCCGTGCGCTATCCCAATTCGGCCCGCGATCAAAGCGGCCGCCTGCTGTGCGCCGCCGCCATCGGGGTGAGTAAAGGGCTGATGGAGCGCGCCGAGGCCCTGGTCGCCGCGCAGGCCGACGCGCTGGCCCTCGACTCGGCCCACGGCCACAGCCGCAACATCCTCAATGCCGTGAAAGCAGTAAAAGAGGCTTTCCCCAACGTCACCCTCATCGCCGGAAACATTGCCACGGCCGACGCCGCGGAGGCTTTGATCGAAGCGGGCGCCGACGTGCTCAAGGTCGGCATCGGCCCCGGCTCGATTTGCACAACCCGCATCATAGCCGGCATCGGCGTGCCGCAGGTCACCGCGATCTATGACGTCGCCTGCGCGGCGGCCAAGCACAACGTCGCGGTCATTGCCGACGGCGGCATTAAGTATTCAGGCGACATTGTCAAGGCCCTGGCTGCCGGGGCGAACGCCGTAATGATCGGCTCCCTTTTCGCCGGGTGCGAGGAGTCGCCGGGGGACACCGAGATTTACCAGGGGCGTTCCTTTAAGGTATACCGCGGCATGGGATCGATCACCTCCATGAACCTGGGAAGCAAAGACCGCTATTTCCAGGAAGGCAATCAAAAGCTGGTACCCGAAGGGGTCGAGGGCCGCGTGCCGTATAAGGGGTCGGTTTCGGATACCGTATTCCAGATGCTGGGCGGGATTCGCTCCGGCATGGGCTATTGCGGATGCAAAACCATCGATGAACTCCAGCAGAACGCTTCCTTCATCCGTATCACCGGCGCGGGATTGCGGGAGAGCCATCCGCACGACATCAATATCACCAAGGAATCCCCCAACTATTCCACCGGCGTATAACAGCCGGGAGATGGGGGAAGCGTAGTCATGTAACATCGGGCGGCCCCATAGCCGCCCGAAAGCTATGTATAGATGCAAAAGGGCCGGGTGATCGTTTGAACCTCACTTATTTTATGCCAACCAAACTCATACACGGGCGCGGCGCGATGGAGCTGGCCCGCGACGACATTGCCGCACTGGGCGGCCGGGCGCTCATTGTGACCGGGCGCTCTTCCGCCAGGCGTTCGGGCGCGCTCGCCGACGCCACCGCTGTGCTGGACCAGCTTGGCATCCGGTATGAAATCTTTGACCAGATCGGGGCGAATCCCCTGCTATCGGCCTGTGAAAGTGCGGGGCGGCTGGCCCGGGAAACCGGCGCTGACTTTCTGCTCGCCATTGGCGGCGGCTCGGTGCTCGACGCTTCCAAGGCCGCGGCAATCTATGCCGCAAACGCGGAGATCGCCGGCGAAGCAATATACGGCCTATCCTTTTCCCGCCCGGCTCTGCCGATTGCGGCGGTCGGTATCACTGCTGGCACCGGCTCGGAGGTTACGCCATATGCGGTGCTCACCGTCGACCGAACGCATCAGAAACGGTCGATCACCCACCGTGACTGCTATCCCGCCGTTGCGATTGCCGACGCGTCTTATACCATGAGCATGGATTACGACGGCACGGTTTCTACGGCGCTCGACGCCTTGTCCCACGCGATAGAGGGATGGTTTTCTCCCCGGGCCAACGCCATCACGGACCCTATGGCGCGCGAGGCCATTCCCCTGCTGTGGCAGGGCCTGTGCGAGTTGTCCGGAATGGAGAAAGACGCCGCCATTCCCTATGCTTTGCGCGAAAAGCTCCATGCCGGCTCTCTATTGGCCGGGCTGGTGCTCAACCACTGCTCGACTGGTTTCCCCCATCCGCTGGGCTATCCCCTGACCGAGCGTTTCGATATCCCGCACGGCAAGGCCTGCGCCGCCTTTTTGCCCGCTTTGGCTTTGCGAGGAAACCGGTTATCCCCTCCTCGCGGCGGGGAGCTCTTTACCCTGCTCGGCTGCACGCCGGAGGAATTTTCTAAGCAAACCGAGCAACTGGCCGCCTTGCCGGCAATCCCGGTATCGGATGAGCTGATTGCGGCCTGCGCGGCGCGGTGGGAGAACTGCAAGAATTTCCGCAACTCTCCCGGCGGATTCACCCGGGAGGAAGCCGTGGAGCTATTCCGGCGCCGCCTCTCCCCTGCTTTATAGAATTGGATGGCACAGAGGGCCGGCTTTTGTGAGGGCAGGCAACCAAGATTGGGCCTTCGGGAATGCATGGCTCCGAGCGGCTTCCACTGCCGGATGGCACGCAGCATGCAGTTTTAGCAGCTGGTTGTCACCCAGAAGCCGAATGGATCGGGACTGCCTACCAGAGCACGGCGCCATCCGCCCCGCTATGCAAACGGGCGGATGATATGGCCGGCATTGGATCACAACCGGCGATACCGTCGCCTCGTTCTGTCAATAAATTGGAGAATCATAAACAGCAAATTCACGATAAGCTTGGATTGACCACCGCTTTCGGAAACGGAGTGCACTCAATGCAGATACCACAGCAGAATATTCGTAATTTTTGTATTATCGCCCACATCGACCACGGAAAATCCACCCTGGCCGACCGGATGCTCGAACTGACCCAGTCGGTGGCGCTGCGGGATATGTCGGATCAAATCCTCGACAGCATGGATCTGGAGCGCGAACGCGGCATCACCATCAAGGCCCATGCCATCACCCTCTATTACCAGGCGCAGGACGGCCAGACATACGAGCTCAATCTCATTGACACGCCGGGCCATGTCGATTTCCATTATGAGGTTTCGCGTTCCCTCGCCGCCTGCGAGGGGGCTGTGCTGGTCGTCGACGCCTCCCAGGGGATTGAGGCCCAAACTTTAGCTAACACCTATCTCGCTGTGGATCACGGGCTGGAGGTTCTGCCCGTCATCAATAAAATCGATCTGCCTGCTGCCGACCCTGAGAGGGTGGCCGGCGAAATCGAGGATGTGATCGGCATTCCGGCCAAGGACGCCCCGCGCATTTCGGCCAAAACCGGCCTGAATATCGAGCAGGTGCTCGAGGAGATCGTGCACGGCATCCCCGCGCCGGAGGGAGACAGCGACGCCCCTCTGCGGGCTTTGATTTTCGACTCGTATTACGACGCCTATCGGGGGGTCATCACCTATTTTCGGGTGATGGAGGGAACCGTGCGCAGCGGCATGGAGATAAAAATGATGGCGACCGGCGCGGTCTTCACGGTGGTGGAGGTCGGGCGCAAGTCGGCCACACGGCTCGAGCCGTGTGAGGAGCTGCGCGCCGGCGAAGTTGGATATATCGCCGCCGCCATCAAGACGGTGGGCGACGCCCGGGTGGGCGACACCATCACCAATGCGGCGCACCCGGCCGATCAGCCGCTGGAGGGATACCGCCAGGTCAACCCCGTGGTGTTTTGCGGCATTTATCCCGCCGACGGCGCGCAGTATACCGACCTGCGCGAGGCGCTGGAGCGGCTCCAACTCAACGACGCCTCCCTCCTGTTTGAACCGGAAACGTCGGTGGCGCTCGGTTTTGGCTTTCGCTGCGGCTTTCTCGGCCTGCTTCACATGGAGATCATTCAGGAGCGGCTGGAACGGGAGTACAACCTCGACCTGATTACCACCGCCCCCAGCGTGGTATACCGTTTTCAAATGCAGGGCGGGGAAACGGTGGAGATCGACAACCCAACCAATTTCCCCGATCCATCGCAAATCGTATCGGCGGAGGAGCCGGTATGCGATGTGCACATTTTCAGCCCGAGCGACTACGTCGGCTCGATCATGGAGCTTTGCCAGGAGCGGCGGGGAATCTTCTAAGACATGCAGTATCCCTCCAGCAACCGGGTGGACATCCATTATACCCTTCCCCTCAATGAAATTGTGTATGACTTTTTTGATGCGCTGAAATCCCGCACGAGAGGATACGCCTCCTACGACTACGAAATCGAGGGATATCAAAAATCCAATCTGGTCAAGCTGGATGTGCTGCTCAACGGCGACATTGTCGACGCGCTCTCCTTTATCGTCCACGCCGACAGCGCCTATCCCCGCGCGCGGCGCATCGCCGAAAAGCTCAAGGAGCATATCCCGCGCCAGCTTTTCGAGGTGCCGGTGCAGGTCGCGGTCGGCGGCAAAATCATCGCGCGCGAAACCGTGAAGGCCATGCGAAAAGACGTTTTGGCCAAATGCTATGGCGGGGATATCACCCGTAAGAAAAAGCTTCTGGAAAAACAGAAAGAGGGCAAAAAGCGTATGCGGAAGCTTGGCTCGGTCGAGGTCCCACAGGAAGCCTTTATGGCCGTGCTCAAGCTGGACGAGTGACATAAAGCACCCCCTTTTTGCATAAAATCCAGAAAGGCAGTATGCCGCCGCAGGTATGACGGGCTGCCGGGCCCATCCCCAATGCAAAGAAAGCCAAACCGAAAGGATGCATGGTGTAATCATGGATATACTCAAAACAATTATCCTCGGCATTATCGAGGGCATTACCGAATGGCTGCCGATCAGCAGCACCGGTCACCTGATCATTGCCGAGCAGTTTCTTAACCTCAACGTCTTTGCCGACCCCATCGCCAACGACAATTTCATGGAAATGTTCCGGGTGGTCATTCAGCTTGGTGCGATTCTGGCCGTGGTGATGCTCTATTTTCATAAGCTCAATCCCTTTTCCCGGCGCAAAACCAGCCTTCAGAAAACGCAGACCCTCTCCCTGTGGGGGAAGGTGATCGTCGCCTGTATCCCCTCGGCGGTGATCGGTCTTCTTTTTGACGAGCTGCTCAACCAATATCTTTACGGCCCCCTGGTGGTCGCTATTACCCTCATTGTGTACGGTGTTGCCTTTATTGTCATCGAGTACCGCAACCGCCAGCGCAAACCGGCGATCACCAGCCTTTCGGGACTCAGCTATAAGACGGCGCTGCTCATCGGCGCCTTTCAGCTTCTCTCCCTGATTCCCGGCACCTCCCGTTCCGGCTCGACGATTCTCGGGGCTATTCTGCTGTGCTGCTCGCGGCCGGTCGCGGCGGAATTCTCCTTTTTCCTCGCCATCCCCACCATGTTCGGCGCGAGCTTTTTAAAGCTGGTGAAATACTTCCTCGACGGCAACGCCCTGACCGGCGGCAGCGTCGTCATCCTGCTGGTTGGCATGCTGGTATCCTTTGTGGTATCGGTCATTGCAATCAAGTTCCTGATGGGATATATTAAAAAGAAGGATTTTACCGTATTCGGCTATTACCGAATCGTTCTCGGTATCGTCGTGCTGCTGTGCGCGGCGCTGGGGGTTATTTCCTGGTAGATTTCACCCGCGATACGTTCCACACCCTGTGAACGATGGCGAACGATCGTTACCAGTCCCCCGCGGCCGCTATACCGAGGGGCGGCAACGCCGCCCCTTCCAGTTCATTGAGGCCGGCCTTTTCTGCCTGATTTTGGCCATCATCAGCTAAAATCCGTCACGGGGCCTTTTCCGCCGGAACAACGCTTGAATTCTGTCGCTATATATGATAAAATAAAGTATTCGTTAAAAAGATGGGAGTACATCAGTATGTCAGGTCATTCAAAGTGGAATAACATCAAACGTAAGAAAGAAAAAACCGATGCGCAAAAAGCGAAGGTGTTTACCAAAATCGGCCGCGAAATGGCCATTATCGTCCGCGAGGGGGGGCCTGACCCCGCCGCCAACGCCAAGCTGCGCGACTGCATCGCCAAAGCGAAAGCCAACAACGTCCCCAACGACAACATCGAACGCATCATCAAAAAAGCGGCCGGCGAGGGGGATGCCAGCACCTATGAGGAGCTGGTGTATGAAGGATACGGTCCTCAGGGCATCGCCGTCATCGTCGAAACCCTGACCGACAACCGCAATCGCACGGCTGCCGACCTGCGCCATTTCTTTGACAAGAATGGGGGCAATCTCGGCCAGACCGGTTCGGTCTCCTTCCTGTTTAACCGCACCGGCGTTCTGCGCATCGAGTCCGAGGGGTTGGACGAGGACCAGGTAATGGAAGACGCGCTTGAGGCCGGGGCGAGCGATTTCAATGCCGATGAGGATATCTTTGAAATCACCACCGAACCCAACGACCTGGGTAAGGTCCGCGACGCGCTGGATGCCAAGGGCTATACCTTTGTATCGGCTGAGGTGGAATATCTTCCCACGACAACGACAGCGCTCAGCGACGAGGACGCCATCAAGAAGATGAACCGTCTGGTGGAGATGCTGGAGGACGACGACGATGTGCAGTCGGTCTGGCACAACTGGGATAACCCCGACGAGGATGCCTGATCGCTGCACCAGGCGATAGAGAATGAGGCCGCAGGCAGCAAAGCGGGTTTTCTTGCCTTTTTCTGCGATAGGATGCCGCCGCTGTATTAATGGCCGGTGCGGAAATGGATCGCGCCGCTGTGTGTTCGGGCCGGTTGGTCAGGCATACTTTTCTCATGAGATTCCATTGGTTACCAAGCTGTAACTTGACCAAACCCGATTCATCGGTTACAATGGGTTTTGGGTCAAACGTGCAGGATAATGGAGATTTGCCAACGACCGTTAGCTGGAGGAGTGAATCGGATAATGCAAAACATCAACGATCTTTGCATGGGATGCATGAAGGACAACGGGGGTGCAGAGGTTTGCCCGTACTGTGGATACCACGAGGACGCCCTTCCGCTGGCCCCGTATCTCCCAACGAAGACCTGGCTGGAGGACCGTTATCTGGTCGGCAAGCTGCTCAGCTCGAACGGTGAGGGCGCTACCTATCTGGGATGGGACAACGTCATGCAGGCGCCGGTTATGATCCGTGAATTTTTGCCAACCAATCTCGCCACCCGGGAAGAGGGCGAGACGGAGGTTAAGGTCACCGAAGGTTATGAGGCCACCTACAACTCCTGCCTTGGTTCCTTTTTGGAATTGGCACGCGCGCTGGCACGTCAGAGGGAACTCTCCGCGTTGCTTCCAGTGTACGATATCTTTGAAGCCAACGGCACTGCTTACTATGTCTGTGAGTACATCGAGCACCTCTCCCTGCGGGATTTTCTCGCCCGCAATGGGGGCACGCTGACCTGGGATCAGGCACGTGCCCTGCTCATGCCGGTGCTCTCTACCCTATCGGCGCTCCATTCCGCCGATATCATCCACCGCGGTATCTCCCCCGATACCCTGATTGTAGGCAAAGACGGCAAGGTGCGTCTGACTGGCTTTTGCACCATGGCCGAGCGTACCGCCAGAAGCTCTCTTCCGCCTGAACTGTTTTCCGGTTTTGCCGCCATCGAGCAATACGGCTTTGACGGGCAGCAGGGCCCTTGGACCGATATCTATGGCTTTGCCGCTACGCTATACCGTGTGCTGGTAGGGACCAATCCGCCTGAGGCTAACGTGCGCGTAACCAACGACCGCATGGTGATCCCGGCCTCGGTTGCCGAAAAGTTGCCCGAGCATGTCATGGCCGCGCTGGCAAACGCTTTGCAGATTCTTCCAGACGACCGCACGCAGACGGTCGAACGGTTCCGCGACGAGTTAAGCGCGGCACCGTCGGTCACACTGGATCAGCACACCACCCGCTTCGGTGCGGTCGACCCCAAATCGGCCAATGGAAAAAAGGCCAAGAAAAACAACAACATGCGCTATACCCTCATTGCTCTGGGGTGCACTGCGGTGGTTTTGGGGCTGATTGTTTTCCTGGTCATCCGGCTTCTTGCCCCGAGCAATTCGGATGAAGTATCCTCGATCCCCACTTTCAGCGACATGATATCGGACGAATCGGTCGCTATCGTCAGTTCGCCGGAACCGGTTGAGAATGTGGTAGTCCCCTCCTTATCGGGGATGAATTATGCCACGGCAACCAGGGAGTACGGTGATATCTTTAATATTGAAGTGGAGTCGAAAAAATACGACTCGGTGATTGACAAAGGCAAAATTATGGAGCAAACTCCTGCGTCCGGTACCAACATCGAACGCCCGGAGAACAGCACCGAAAAGGTCACCATCCGCGTCGTTATCTCGCTGGGGAAAAATACGGTTACCATGCCCGACCTCTCGGGGATGACATATCAGGATGCGTTTATCGCATTGGTAAAGCTTGGATTCTCTCCTGAAAATATCACCGTCCGCGAGAAGTTCAGCGCTACGGTGGAACCGGGATTTGTGGTGGAGACCTCCCCGATTGTTCGAACTGCCAATATCAATGTGGAGAGCAATGTTATCATCTATATCAACAACCGTCAGGCGGAATCGAGCGAACCGGAGGTATCTTCCACACCGGCATCTTCATCCACACCCTCGGTTTCCTCCACTCCCTCTTCGCAACCATCGGCTTCATCGACGCCCTCTTCTCAACCGGCCGCCAGTTCCGAATCGGAATCGAGTTCTGACGATGAATCCCAATAATGTTATGTTTCTGCTGTCGGGCCAAGGATATTTTCGCAATGTCTTTGGCCCGTTTTTATGCAGCATTCCCTAAAACAGGAGGCAGGCAATATGCAATGGCACATCGAATCAAACCGCATCTACGCTACAGACGACTCTAGCCAGCTTCTCGCCGAAATTACATTTCCAGCAATACACAACGATGTCGTGGACATCAACCATACCTTTGTATCCCCCGCGTTACGTGGTCAGGGCGTGGCCGGCCAACTGATGGAAAAGGCCGTTTGGCAGATCAAAAACACGGGACGCCGTTGCCGCGCCAGTTGTTCCTATGCGGTGCAATGGATGCAGCGGCACACGGAATGGGCTGATATTCTGGACAATGAACAAACGGTCGCCGATTGACAAAATATCGCAATCATCCGGTAAGGGCGTACTTGCCCCATAGGATGCGCACTAGCACTCGATTTCGTCATCCGAGCGTCGGCCTTTATCCGCCGCGCTTTCCGTGGCAAACGAAACAGGCCCCCTTTCATGGGGCTATCCAAATTCCGGCCGCTTGAGCCGTCGGAAAGGAGTTTTCGATATGAAGCACGTCCACATCAAGCAACGTCTTGTGATATTACTAGTATTGGGGTTGTATTTATCCTCTGCTCTCTTCCATGGTTCGGCTGACTCTTGGTTGGAAGACGATGGATTCTACGGCGATTTGGACGATAACGCAACAGTAAATGCAGCCGACGCCCTGCTATGTCTTCAGTATTCGGTAAACCTGATTTCACTGGATGAAGATCAAAGGGTTGCCGCTGACGTAGACGACAATGGCTCCGTCGATGCAGCCGATGCATTGAACATCCTGCAAATGTCGGTAGGGCTGATATCGGCATTTCCCGCCTGGTCGTCCCAATCGGACGGATCATCTCGGCCGGACGGATCATCCCAGTCGGACGGATCATCTCAGCCGGGCGGGTCTTCCCAACCGGACTCATCGTCCCAGCCGGGCGGATCATCTCAGCCGGGCGGATCATCCCAGCCGGACGGGTCATCCCAGCCGGGCGGGTCATCTCAGCCGGACGGATCATCTCAGCCGGACGGGTCATCCCAGCCGGGCGGGTCATCTCAACCAGACGGATCATCACAGCCGGACTCATCATCACGACCGGATGATGAGTCTACACCGCTTCCCGATAATCCCGAAATTAGCGATTTCGGATATACGCAAGTCGACCCCGCGGAATATTACTGCTTTGCGCAATTGAATGACGTACAACAGGATATCTACACAGCCATGCACCAGCATGCCATGGCCATGACGCAAGGCAGTTTTGAAGTGGGCCCCGCCGACATGGTCGAGTTTTCGGATGTCTGGCTTGCCTACCTCGCCTATACCAACGATCATCCCGAGGTGTTCTGGCTTGGGCGGGGGATACGGTACAGCACAAGTTCTTCCTCCTCGTCCGCATACGTCGCCTTCGGCGCCGACGGGACAGGGTATTTGTACACCGAGGCGGAACGGGATGCCATGCGTTCTGAGCTTCTCGGCGCAGTCCGGCAGGCCTTTGCGCAGTGTCTGGTGCCGGATCTAACACCATCGCAACGGGAGCTTCGGCTTCATGACTGGCTGGCAGAGCACTGTGTATACCATTATCCCGCCGCTGCCGATGTGGATGCCTATCCGGAGGCTTTTACCAGCTATGGCGCTCTGGTCGAGGGTTCCGCTGTGTGCGAGGGCTATTCCAAGGCCTTCCAGTTGCTTTGCTATTATGCCGGCGTCGAATGCACGCTGGTCACCGGCACGGGAGGGGGCGGGCCGCATATGTGGAATGCCGTCCAGCTGGAGGACGGATGGTATTATACCGATACGACCTGGGATGCGGCACAACCCGCAATTCATACCTTCTTCAACCAGACCTCCGAAATATTCGAATTCACTCACACCCCGCATCCGTCCTATACTCAGTTGACACAGGAGGAATGGCTCAACAGCGAGTTTAACTTCGTCTTGCCGCAGTGCGACCAGACGACCTACTCGTATCACCGTCAATACGGCGTATACACCACTTCTCAGTGCTCCGCAGGGGAATTGGCCGCCGACATTGCCGGGGTGCTCAATACCGGTAAAGATGTGGTGGAGATCATGGTGGAGGACCGTGTATTTCAAACAACGCAGGAGGCGGCGGACTTTCTGCTCCCTTGCCTTGGTGAACTCGCCCAACATTTGGATAACGGGCGACTGCCCCAATATTATTCCTATTCCATTACGCCCGGCGCCAACTGCATTGTCGTCACTTTTGTTTTTTAGCCGGTGATTCCAACGAGGCCGGGGCGCTCACTCCGGTATTCTTTGGTGTGAGGGCGGCGAATTATGCTCAGTCAAGCCCGCCACGGCTACAGTAATGTGTAGAGCCCCTGAAAGGGCATGGTACCGGCTTGGCCCCTATTAGGGAGGCGGTGTCAGTCGCTTTCCATATCCTGCGCCGCCGGTATACGGTATCATCTGTCAGTGGCCCTTGGTGCGATGGCCCTGCTTTGCCACTGTGCGGTTGCTGTGCGAAAGCCGGCCGGTCGTTGGATAGCCTGGCGCCAATGCTGATAGCCCTCCCCCGGTTCATCCGGAGGATGCTTCAATGCAAACAAAGCTTCACCCCCATGGCTTGCCACCATGGGGGTGTTTTGTGGTTGCTTACTTGAAAACAGGTTTGTCGCTGATACAATGACCGTTAAACGTAACCACGGCGACTGCCCGGGAGCAAAACCTATTCTTTGGATTCACCCGTTGACTGCAAGGCGTCGTATCCGCTCTCTCCTGTGCGGATTTTGATGGCGTCGGTGATGGGATATGCAAATATCTTGCCATCCCCCACTTCCCCTGTATAGGCGACTTCCTTGATTTTCTCGATGGTTTTCTCCTTCCACTCCTCGGATGAGACCACAATTTCCAGTTTGACTTTCGGCTGCATCATAACGTCGATTTCCTGCCCGCGCACCACGGTGGTATAGCCGCGTTGAGCGCCAAATCCCATGACCTGGTAGGCGGTAACGCCGTTGACCTCGATTGCGTGGAGCGCTTCCTTAATATCTTCGAGCTTCTCTTCACGGACGATTGCTTCGACCTTGTACATCATATCGCGTAACCTCCCCATTACAAATGATCTGAGGACCAAGGCGCGGCGGCAGGCCACGCCTTCGATCCTTGCCCGTCATCAATCAAACCCGTTAAAGGACGGATAAGCCTGTTCTCCATGCTGCGACATATCCAACCCAAGCAACTCGTCCTTGTGGTCGACACGCAGCTTGGTAAAGATTCGGGTGATCCCCGCGCAGATCAGGGTCCCCGCGACCGCCACGACAATCGTGATCAGAATACTGATCAGCTGGGCGACAAAAAGCTCTGTCTGGCCAAAGACCAGGCCGTTCCACTGGGCGGCCGAATTGATTTCGGTGCGTGCAAACAGTCCGGTGGCAATGCCGCCCCAGATGCCGCCGATACCATGGCATCCAAAAGCGTCCAGCGCGTCGTCGATCTTGAGCTTCTTCTTGAGCAGGTTCATCGTGAAGTAGCAAAGGGGGCTGACGACCGCGCCAATGATAATCGCAGACCAGACGGGGACAAAACCGGCGCCAGGGGTGATCGCAACCAGCCCGACCACCAGTCCGGTCGAAGCCCCTACTAGCGTCGGCCTCCCCTCTTTGATGATATCGATAATCATCCAGGAAAGCAACGCGGTGCCCGACGCCAGCGCCGAGGTGAGAAACGCATGGGCGGCAAGCCCATTGGCGCCCAGCGCCGAACCGGCGTTAAAGCCGAACCAGCCGAACCAGAGCAAACCAGCGCCCAAAAACACAAAGGGGATGTTATGGACACGGTAAGAAGTGTGCTCGATACCGCTTCTCCGGCCGAGCAACATGGCCAAAACCAGGCCGCTGACGCCCGAGCTGATATGTACCACATTGCCTCCGGCGAAATCGACCGCGCCCAGCCCGGCAAGGAATCCGCCCGAACCCCAGACCATATGGGCCATGGGATAGTAGACGATCAGGGACCACAGCGCGATGAAAATAAACAAAGCCTTGTACTTCATGCGCCCCGCCACAGCACCGGTAATCAAAGCAGGGGTAATCATGGCAAACATCATTTGGAATACCACAAAAGTGATCGAGGACAGGGTGGGAGCGTATGCGAGGGCCTCATTAAAATCAAGCCCGTTTAAGCACAGATACTCCAATCCACCGATGATCCCTCCATGATCCGCCCCAAACGAGAGGGAAAACCCGCAAACGATCCACATCACCACCGATAGTCCCATGATGCCCGCGCAGGCCATAATGGTATTTACGATGTTTTTCCGCCGTACCAGGCCGCCATAGAAAAAGGCCAGGCCAGGCGTCATGATAAATACCAGCGCCGCGCAGATCAACACGAAGCCGTTATCTCCCGTACTCATGCCATCATCCTCCTTAAAATAAAAGAAAGGTGCCCCCAAACAACTTGGGAACACCTTTGTTCGTCGTTATTCTAGCAGAGTGAATTGTAAAAATCAACCCCTTTGGCCATATTTTTTTGGATTTATTAGAAAATTATAAAGCGTATGGAATTTTCGGCGCGCTTTTCTGTAATATTTGACAATGCATATCGTTTGTCTGTTTCCGGCAGCACATCCAAGTCGTTAGGACGCGGCTTTATCGGATGATAACATGGCGGCTCATAAGCGACACGGTTTGGCTCCTTTGCATGCGCCGGATACGGATGGCAAACTGTCAATTCGGACGACAAACCATCAAAGATAAGGCTTGAGCTGCTCGACGTTGGATTCCTCTGTGGCAAGCAGCTTGCGGGTCAAATTGCGTACGGTGCGGTCGCTGCCCTGGTAGTCATGCAGATGCTTGAGCGTTTTGGTGACCCCCATGGTATTCCCCTGGATGGTCATTTCCGCGATTTTGGATACCGAGCCGTTGCCTATGAGCTTCATACCCGACATCATCCGTGCCGACAGCTTTGCCAGTGAAGGCAGGCTGGCGGGTGCTTGCCCCCGGTCGCACAGAATTTTTTTCGCCGTATGCTCCAGCTTGCGGTACTCCAGCCACTGCCCCTGCAATACCTCCTCAATCGGAGTGTTTGATGCGTATGGCATCACGCATTCAATTCCCTGGCATCCCATGGCAGCGGTTTTGTGTACATATTGCAGCAATTCATTTTCCAATAGCATCATGGATCACCTCAGGGCTTATTGTGCCCTTTTTTTACCCAGGAATGCTCTGCAAACGAAGAAGAAGCAAGATTCCGCTTTCAAAGGGATCTTTTCGGACACGCCGGCCTATATGGCCGTACTCCCTTTTCTTGGAGCCGGCCGAAACAATCGGCTCACCGCTATTTTTGCAGCGGATGAAAAATGAAAAGTAAATTTTTTTCTGAAAAGGGGCTTGACAACCGTTTCATCATGGGGTATAATGCGGTCAGAAACAGCAAAGGCGCTGTGGACATTGTGTTCACAGCGCCTTTTGTCGTTTTTGTTTTATGTCCGACACGGCCCTGATATGGCCACCATCCAGGTGACCGGCCGTCGATCTGCAAGGAGGAAAGAGTATGAGCAAGGTACCCGAGATGTTTGGCAGCATGGTCTTTGGCGATGCGCTCATGAAAGAACGCCTTCCCAAGGAGACCTACAAATCGCTTCGAAGGACCATCCAGACCGGTTCCCCTCTGGAGCCGGAAGTGGCAGGCGTGGTAGCCAACGCGATGAAGGACTGGGCGATCGAGCTGGGGGCAACCCATTACACCCACTGGTTCCAACCCATGACCGGCATTACGGCTGAGAAGCACGACAGCTTCATCTCGCCCAATGGAGATGGTGGCGTCATCATGGAATTTTCCGGTAAAGAGTTGATAAAGGGCGAGCCGGATGCTTCCAGTTTTCCCTCCGGCGGCCTTCGCGCCACGTTTGAGGCCAGAGGCTATACCGCATGGGACCCCACCTCCTACGCCTTTATCAAGGATACGACCCTTTACATACCGACCGTTTTCTGCTCGTACGGCGGGGAGGTGCTGGACAAAAAGACTCCCCTTCTGCGTTCGATGGAGGCCATCAATACCCAGGCGCTGCGCATTCTGCGTTACTTTGGCATGGACAACGTTCGCCGTGTCACGACCACCGTCGGCCCCGAGCAGGAGTATTTCCTGGTTGACAAAGCCCTGTTTCAAAAGCGCAAAGATTTGATTTATTGCGGGCGCACCCTCATCGGCGCCAAGCCGCCAAAGGGCCAAGAGCTGGAAGACCATTATTTCCGGGCCATTCGCCCCAGAGTCAAAGAATTTATGGCCGATCTCAACGATGCGTTGTGGAAGCTGGGAATCTACGCCAAAACCGAGCACAACGAGGTTGCGCCGGCACAGCACGAGCTGGCGCCAGTCTTTTGCACCACCAATCTGGCCACCGACCACAACCAGCTCACCATGGAGGTCATGAAGCGGGTGGCTGACCGGCACAATCTGGCCTGTCTCCTGCATGAAAAGCCCTTTGCCGGTATCAACGGCAGCGGCAAGCACAACAACTGGTCGATCTCGACCGATACGGGGGTCAACCTGCTGGATCCGGGCCGGAAGCCGCGGGAAAACACCCAGTTCCTCCTGTTTTTGTGCGCGGTCATCAAGGCGGTGGACGAATATCAGGATCTGCTGCGCATATCGGTGGCCACGCCGGGCAACGACCACCGGCTTGGAGCCAACGAAGCTCCCCCGGCCATCATTTCGATGTTTTTGGGCGACGATCTGACCGAGGTGCTCGATTCGATTGCCGACGGCACCGACTACCAGGTGCGCGAGCGCGGCGAGATGGAAACCGGTATCAACGCCCTGCCGCATATCTACAAGGACACCACCGACCGCAACCGCACCTCTCCCTTCGCCTTTACGGGGAACAAATTTGAATTCCGCATGCTTGGTTCGGCCTTGAACATTGCCGGGCCCAACATCGTGCTCAATACCATCGTTGCTGAGGAACTGGAGCAATTCGCCGATGCGCTGGACGCATCCAGCGACCCGAAAAAGACCATGTCCGATCTGATCGCCAATACCTACCGCCAGCACAAGCGCATCGTATTCAACGGCAACAACTACTCCGAGGAATGGGTCGCCGAAGCGCAGCGGCGCGGGCTGTATAATCTGCGCACCACCGTCGACGCGCTCCCCTACTTTGTCAGCGAGAAAAACATCAGCCTGTTTACCCGCCATCATATTTTCTCTGAGCTGGAAATGCGTTCCCGTTGCGAAATCCTGCTCGAGGGCTACAGCAAAACCCTCGACGTCGAGGCCCGCACCCTGTTGGACATGATACGCCAGCAGGTCATACCGGCGGCAATCTCTTATGAGAATGTTCTCATCCAGGCGGCGCAGGGGAAAAAGGATCTGCTTGGGGACGCCGCGGCAACGGTGGAAACCAAAATGCTCGCCCGCCTCTCTGCCCTCACCGAAACCCTCAGCGGCAAGGCGCATCAGCTTTGCGAGGCGGTTGGAACCGAGCTGGATGGGGCGCTCGAACAGGCCGTTCACCGCAAGGAGGTTATCCTCCCTCTGATGGACGACATCCGCACGGCCAGCGACGAGCTGGAAACGATAATGGGGGAAGAATTCTGGCCGATGCCAACCTACAGCGATCTGTTAACCAGCGTATAACGGCAGTGCATTCCCACATTCATCAAACCCTTTCTCGTCTCGGGAAAGCCCTTACAAAACCCGCGATGCTCCAGTCGCGGCAGGATCGCATCGATCCACATCATTTATGGAAAGGCTGTGAACCGTATGCTTCAAACCGTCATTCCCAAAGGTTATCAATCCACCCTCGGCCTGTACGACACACAGGACGCCATCAGCATGGTCAAGCAAACCTTTCAGGACCGGCTCTCCAGAGCCCTGAACCTCAAGCGGGTATCCGCTCCCCTCTTTGTCCTTCCCGAGACGGGGCTGAACGACGACCTCAACGGGGTGGAACGGCCGGTGGATTTTGATATCCCCTACGCGCAAAAAACAGCGCAGGTAGTGCATTCGCTGGCAAAATGGAAGCGCATGGCCCTGCATCGTTACGGTTTCCCGGTCGGGCAAGGGCTCTACACCGATATGAACGCCATCCGGCGGGATGAGGAACTGGATAACCTTCACTCGGTCTACGTCGATCAATGGGACTGGGAAAAGGTCATCACGCCCGAAACCCGCACCATCGACTATCTGCAATCCACCGTGCGTGCGATCGTCGGCTGCATCTGCGACACCCTGGACATGGTAAAGGCCAGATACCCTCAGATCAAAACCATGCTTCGGCGTGAGGTGGCCTTTATCACCACCCAGGAGCTGGAAGACCAATATCCCGACCTGACCCCTCGGGAGCGTGAAATGGAGTTTGTCAAGGAACATGGCACCGCCTTCATCATGCAGATTGGCGACAAGCTTAAATCGGGCATCGTCCACGACGGCCGGGCCCCCGACTACGACGATTGGTCGCTCAACGGCGATATCTTCTTTTACAACCCGGTACTGGATGCGGCCTTTGAGGTTTCCTCCATGGGAATCCGTGTCGACGCGGCGGCGCTGGACGCCCAGTTGACCAAGGCGGGCTGCGACGGGCGGCGCTCTCTCCCCTTCCACCAGATGCTGCTGGCGGGCGAGCTGCCTTTGACCATGGGCGGCGGTATCGGCCAATCCCGTCTGTGCATGCTTCTGCTGGGAAAAGCGCACATCGGCGAGGTGCAATCCTCGGTATGGGACGCCCAAACGTTGAAAGCCTGCGAGGAAGCCGGCGTGACGTTGCTTTAAGAAGCGACTCTACAAACAGCAAAACACTCGATGCAGCAGAGGGAGATTCTCCCTCTGCTGCGATGTTGTCTCAAAACAAAGATGGACGCAGCCGGAAACGTGTGTTAGAATATATATGATCCATTGTTGACAGCACAACCTCAATCGCCAGCGGCGGACGTGCGCTGGATATGGATATCACCTACAAAGGGGAAAAGAAAAGCTATGCAAGAGGAAACCATACTGATACTGGATTTTGGAGGGCAATATACCCAGCTCATCGCCCGGCGAGTGCGCGAATGCGGGGTTTATTCGGAGATTGTCCCTTATCACATTTTACCCGGTGCGATCGATACCAGCAGGATACGGGGCGTCATCCTCGCCGGTGGACCGGACAGCGTGCAGGCGCAACAGGCCAAGCGCTGCGACCCGGCCATCCTACGGCTCGGACTGCCCGTTCTCGGAATATGCTACGGCATGCAGCTGATGGCCCTGCTGCTTGGGGGACAGGTCGGCCCGGCCGAACAATCGGAATTTGGGCGCACCTCCATGAAGGTACTCCCCCATCCCCTGTTCGCCGGCCTTGATGCAGAGCAGGAGGTTTGGATGAGCCACCATGACCGGGTGGTGAGAGCCCCGGATGGCTTTGAGGCCATTGCCTCTACCGACGCCTGCCCCATTGCGGCGTTTGCCGACGATGTGCGCCGGATGTACGGCATCCAATTTCACCCCGAGGTCAAGCATACCCCCTGCGGCCCGATGCTTCTGGAGCATTTTGTAAAGGGTATCTGCGGCTGCAAGGGATTATGGCGTATGGACCTGCTCAGCGAACAGCTCATTGCCCAAATTCGAGATCAGGCGGGCGATAGCCGGGTGATCTGCGCGCTGTCGGGCGGGGTGGATTCCTCGGTTGCCGCAGCACTGGTACACAAAGCCATCGGCGAGCAACTAACCTGCATCTTTGTCGATCACGGCTTGCTCCGTCAGGATGAAGCGGATGAAGTGATCGAGTTTTGTACCCATGCTCTGGGGATGCGGATTATTCGTGTCCAGGCCGCCGAGCGCTTTTTGCGACTGCTGCAAGGGGTGAGCGATCCCGAATCCAAACGAAAAATTATTGGCAATGAATTTATCCGTGTGTTTGAAGAAGAGGCCAACAAGCTGGGAGGGGCGGATTATCTCGTCCAGGGAACCATTTACCCCGACGTGATCGAAAGCGGAAGCGATACGGCGGCTGTGATTAAAAGCCACCACAACGTGGGCGGCTTGCCGGATCATATCTCCTTTCGCGGCCTGATTGAGCCGCTTCGACTGCTGTTTAAGGATGAGGTACGCGCTTTGGGAGAGTCTTTGGGGATTCCTCACCGTCTTGTATGGCGCCAGCCCTTTCCCGGCCCCGGACTCGCCATTCGCATCATGGGGGAAATTACGCCGTCGCGCCTGGAGCTGGTGCGTCGCAGCGATGCTATCCTACGGCAAGAGGTGGCCCAAGCCGGCTTGCAGGACAGTGTATGGCAATATTTCACCGTAGACACCGGGGTACATACGGTCGGTGTTATGGGAGACGAGCGCACTTACGAAACAGTACTGGCCGTGCGCGCTGTGACCAGCACCGACGCCATGACCGTCAACTTTGCCGACTTGCCCTGGCCGTTTCTTCACCGTCTGTCGGAACGACTGGTTAACGAGGTGCCCGGATGCAGCCGAGTGGTTTACGATATTACCTCAAAGCCACCGGCAACCATCGAGTGGGAGTGATTTCACACCCTCGAAAAAGCCCGTAAATAAAGGCTTTTCGCCGCTTTGATGCCCTTAGTGGCAACGATTTGGCAACATTATTTGAATTATTGCAAAAGTAAAGAGCTATCTGATTTCAAGTTGAAGTCAGATAGCTCTTTTGCTTTTTCCGTTCAATCTTTCAGCTGGTCTTTGAATGCTTCGACCATTGCGTCGCTGAGTTCTTGCGACGGAACTTTTACATAGCCGGAGGCTTCATCATATTTCGGATAATTGTAACGCCACCTGTCGTAGTCCTCACGGGATATTTCCCCACTATGATACTTCTCCGCCTGCTCCGCCCATGCGGAAACCATTTTACAAAGCTCCGCTGCGTCTTTACCCTTTCGGGGGTCAATACGCATGGAAACACCGCTTTCGTTCTTTTCAACCGTCAGACCGTAGCGGTCTTCCAATGTAAACAGGGTGTGCATCAAGCCAAGATAGCTGTCAATATCGGGCACGGACAGGGCGAGCGGCGAAACGCCCAGGACTTCCGCAAGACTGTTTGTCAAATCAGCCTTTGGAGTTCTGGAACTGGATTCATACTGCGCCATACGGATATCCGCCGTTTTTTCGGGGAAGCCGACTACCGTTCCTAAATACTTTTGTGTCATTCCCCGCAAATTGCGGAAGAAACGAATTCTCTCGCCGATTGCCATAACCATTACGCTCCTTATGTATGGATTGTGCAATCAGTATAGCATATAAATTTAATGCCTGTCAAGATAACTAAAACAAATAAATTTAATATTTTTTTGAAAACCGCTTGACTTTACGGAATTTGCTTAGTATAATAACAATACAGACTTAAACTAATAGCGTTAAGTTTTAAAAGATGAATAACCGTCGTGCGTCACGGTAATGGCGTACCCGCCCAGGCAAATCGGAAGGCGGCAAGGAGCAGCTAAAGGCGAAAAATCAAATGGAATGGGTTGGTAGGTTGAATAATATCCGTAGCAGGGCGATGGAGATTGTAAATGCCGAGTTGAATTACCAGAGATAAGCAGTGCGTGCCGCAGGTAAAATTAATTTATCTGCGGCACTTTGTTTTCTGGGAACAAACAGGTATCTTTTTTTACCCATGCCATTGCGTTTCTGTCATGATCGTGCTATAATGGGGATAAATCAGGTATTATTTATTTCCCAGGAGGGATTTGCATGGCAAAACAGATTCATATAAGAATTGATGATGATACATATGAAGAGTTAAACAATTATTCTACTGTGAGCAGTCAGACCATTCAGGATTGTATGCTGGTTGCTATCAGGCAGCTTTTGATTAAAGCGAAAGAAGAACCCGGCAGAAATCCTGATGGTTATACTTTTATAGATTTATTTGCCGGTATTGGAGGTATGCGCATCGCTTTTGAGGCTGCCGGGGCTCAATGTGTGTATTCCAATGAATGGAACAAATACAGCCAGCAGACTTATTATGCAAACTTTGGCGTTCAGCCTGATGGTGATATTACGAAAGTTCCCGCAGAAAATATTCCTGATCATGATATACTTGTTGCCGGTTTTCCCTGTCAGCCTTTTTCAATCGCCGGGGTATCCAAGAAGAACAGCCTTGGTCGTGCAACTGGCTTTGAAGATAAAACACAGGGCACTCTTTTCTTTGATATATGTCGTATTCTGAAAGCAAAACGACCTAAAGCGTTTATGCTGGAAAATGTCAAAAATCTTTGCAGTCACGACAAGGGAAGAACATTTAAAGTCATACAGGAGTCCCTTGCGGAGTTAAATTATAATATTTATTATCAGGTTGTCGATGGACAGGGTTATGTTCCTCAGCACAGGGAACGAATCGTGATTGTCGGTTTCGATATGTTGCGCTATGGAAATAATATTGATTTTAATTTCGATCTTCATCCGTTGAAAAGGCAACCTGTATTAAGGGATATTCTTGAATCGAAAGTTGACAGCAAGTATACCCTGTCTGATAAATTGTGGGTTTATCTGCAAAACTACGCTGCAAAACACAGGGAGGCAGGAAATGGCTTCGGTTACGGTATTGCGCCGCCTGATGGGATTACCCGGACGATGAGTGCCCGTTATTATAAAGACGGATCGGAAATTCTGATTGAACAGAAAGGAAAAAATCCACGCCGACTGACACCGAGAGAGTGCGCAAGGCTTCAGGGATTCCCAGATACTTTCAAAATCCCTGTTTCGGACACACAGGCATATAAACAGTTTGGAAATTCTGTTGTTGTTCCATTGATGACAGAAGTTGCAAAACTGGTTGTTACACGATTGGTGCAGCTTGATGATGCACAGAAGACCATGAAGAACTTTGAAGGAATACCGCAAAGGCAGGTGATATGAAGTGCAGAACAGTTATGCCGTACAGGCAATTCAGTCTGTACTCAACAGTCGGAAAGCATATTGTAAATTTCTCTCTGCTAATGATACCGGGTTGACCGGTGGGCATCAGGCTGGTATTTATATTGCCAAGCCGTCTGTTCCCATCCTGTTTGATGAGCCGGGAATCAAGGGAGAAAACAAGGAGAAATGGGTAAAGGTCAAATGGCAGGATGATATTGAAACGGACACTCGCTTTATTTATTACGGACAGGGAACAAGAAATGAATACAGAATCACCAATTTTGGCCGGGGATTTCCTTTTCTGCGGCCGGAATATACCGGTGCCCTGTTCGTCTTTGCAAAATGCAGCGATGAGTATTATCAGGCTTATATCCTGAATTCCGAAGATGATATTGACCAGTTTCTCGATGCTTTTGGCATCGGACCAACCGAAACAAACAGGCTGATTGATACTGCTCAGGTGCAGACTGAAACACGGGAGCAACTGGCAATTCAGGAGTTTATTTCAGGCCTGACTGTTGACTTTCCGTTGTCCGAAGAAATGTCGGCAGCAGCACGCAACATTCAGAACAGCGTCTATAACCATCTGGAATATATCAGAACGAATCCAGATCGAAAAATCATTGAATGGACGAATACGGAATATGCCCTGTTCAGGGCGATTGAACACGCCCGTTATGGAGAGACAATTTCCCGTGGCTTTGATTCTGTTGATTCCTTTATTACGATGGCAAACATGGTTTTGAATCGTCGGAAAAGCCGTGCCGGAAAAAGCCTTGAACACCATCTGTCTGCCATCTTTGACGGAAACAGCATTGCGTATTCCGCACAGGCAGTAACGGAAGGAAACAAAAAGCCGGATTTTTTCTTTCCTTCGCAGGAGGCGTACCACAATGCGACCTTTCCAACAGACAGATTGATTTCTCTTGCAGCAAAAACAACCTGTAAGGATCGATGGAGGCAGGTCATTAACGAAGCTGACCGGCTGCGGGACAGGCCTAAATATCTCTGCACTCTTCAACAGGGGATTTCTCCTGCACAGATGGACGAAATGCAGAGCGAAAATGTAATTCTTGTTGTTCCGAAACCGTACATCTCATCCTATCCGGCAGATCGTCAAAATAGGATATGGACGCTTTCCCAATTTGTGAACTATGTGCGGGAAGTGGAGGCTCTCTGATGGCAGATATTCTTTCACCCGAACAACGAAGCAGAAACATGTCGGCAATCCGATCCAAAAACACGAAGCCGGAAATATATTTTCGGAAGCTTCTGTTTGCAAGAGGATACCGTTACCGCATATCGGAAAAAAGCGTCCCGGGACATCCCGATATCTTTTTGAACAAATATAATACGGCTATCTTTGTTCATGGATGTTTCTGGCATCGTCATCAGGGGTGCAAATATGCATATATGCCAAAGTCAAGGCAGGAGTTCTGGCAAAGGAAATTTGACGATAATGTCAGACGGGATAAAATCGTAAAAGATGAATTACAGAAGCGAAATATCAAATGCCTGATTGTGTGGGAGTGTACGATCAGGCAGATGATGAAAAAGCAGGAAACAGAAAATTGTGTCATTAAAAAATGCATTGATTTTATGCTTTCGGATGAAAAAATACTTGAAATATAGAATGTGACTGGGGCAGGAAACATAAGCCTTTGAGATTTTTAAATATTTTCACACTTGCTTGGGAAACATGGACTTGGACTACAGATGTGCAAGGTTATATGTAAACAGATAACGAGGGATAAGTTTTTAGGGCGAGAGGATAAAAGGATAGTTAGAGATATGAGTTTTGATTTTACCATTGCAATTGTACCCAATAATACAAGTTTAGAGCGTGAACTTAATTACATCAAATCTGCATTATTGTATGCGAGTAAAATATGTGAATGATAGAAATATAGATAGGTTTTATTTTCGAGACTATAATGTATTTGAAAAATAAAGGAGGAATCCAGTATGACAGATTATCCATATATGATTAGCAATAATAAGATAGCTCCCATCATAAATAAAATTCAACAAGCGGCTCGTCCAGCAAAATTTACCCAAGAAGTTCTTAAAAACTTGGGCTTTACTAGTACGAATGACAGGGCATTCATTCCACTCGCAAAACGATTAGGCTTTTTGGCTGATGATGGGACTCCAACAGCGCTTTACGATCAACTTAAAGATAAAACAACGACTAAGACTATTTTAGCTTCGCAAATAAAGGCATTGTATTCTGAGCTGTATGCAATAAATGTTGAAATCCATAAAGCGCCTGAGGCTGAAATTAAAGGGGCAATTAGCAGAGTAACTGGTAAGGACGAAGATGGTGTTAATCGTATATACAACACATTCAAGACATTGTGCAATAATGCAGACTTTAGTGGCAATGTCGCAGTTGAAGAGACGGTAAAAGAAGACTGCCCCGAAAATGATGTTCCATTAACTTCGTCTTTACCTATAACTACACCACAATTCCATTATAATATCCAGATCCATTTGCCAGCAACCACAGACATATCTGTTTACAATGCTATTTTCAAGAGTTTGAAAGATAATCTTCTTATTTAGCGAGGTTAGGTTATGAACGAACAATCACTTAGGCAGTTTGTTTTCAACGGGCTTCTTCTTTATGATTCTCTGGAGGCTTTGGAAAAACAGAAGGGAATTTCAGTTTTTGAATCCGGAGATTTAACCCAAGTTAGCAGAGTTGTAGAAGCTGACTTTAGCCCGATCGTATGGAATAATGCAACAAATATGAGTTCGGTATACCAAGCAATATTCTGCATTGAAAACACACTGCGCAACTTTATTGTTGAACGGATGTCAGAACGACACGGATTGAATTGGTGGGAAGAAAAAGTTCCGAGCAATATCAAAAAAGCCGTTGAAAAGCTGAAAAAAGAAGAACAGAAAAACAAGTTCTTCTCCAGTCGCTCAGACTCGGAAATAGGCTATACGATGCTCGGCAACCTTGGCCAAATAATAATTAACAACTGGGATGACTTCTCGGATATTATTCCAAGTCAAGCATGGCTGACTTCCCGTATGGATGATCTCGAGATGGCAAGAAACATTGTGATGCACACAGGAGTATTGCCGCAAATTGAAATTGATCGCATCGCAAATATAGTACGAGATTTGTTGCGACAAATTGGATAGATCTGTATTTCTACAACATATAATGACAACGGGAATTATTTTGATACACTGTAATTCTTGGATAATCTAAATAATCTCGATATCCAAAACCAAATCATCTATACAAAATCGTTTAGGCTGCGGTTTCGGGAAGCGAGAAAACACAATGTCGGGGTTAACAATAGATGGGGCAGCGCTCCTAAACTGTGGCAACAGAATGGCAACAAAAAATCGGATAGCGTATGCTTTACCGATAATACAAGTAATGTAGATACTCTCTGCTAAACATCATAAACAAAGTTGTTTAGAATTGATTTGCAGGGAGCGAGTGGGAATAAAACGAATCACCGTAAAAAGCCAGTATTTATGCGGGTTTACGGTGATTCAAGAGGTCTTTTGCTAACAATTTGATAACAGCCATAGGGGAGCCATTATTCTTGTAATCCAGTGGTTTATGGGTTACAGAATGATTAAAGGCGGCTTGTGTGGCGAAAGGAATCCATATAGACAAGCCCTTAGCTGTGGGTAATCACGCATAGCTAAGGGCTTTTTGTCGTTCTTATTTGTCTTTTTTGAGCTTGTCCTGAATTGCCTCCACCAGCGTATCGCTGAACTCCTGCGAAGGGACTTTCGCCCAATGCCGCGTGGTATCGTATTTCGGATAGTAGTAACGCCAGCGGTCAAAATCGTCCTTGCTGATTTCGATAAGGTAGAATAAGTTTCGCAAAAAGAAAAAGACAAGGTTTGCAGACCACTG
>CBCTCU010000007.1:0-91339 GCA_965145485.1 uncultured Eubacteriales bacterium
AAATCTACCAAAAAAATCTTCGGGTTCCTTCTCGTTGTTTAATTTTCAAGGTCCAATTCGCGCTCATTCATTTTTCAGCGCCGTTTAGTGATTATATCACGTTATCAACGGCTTGTCAAGAGCATTTTTAAGTTTTTACAAACATTTCACTCTTATTCGCGTTGAGCGCTTGATAATACTACCACAGCTCGAATGATTTGTCAACAGAATCTTCGATATTTTTCTCTTTTTCATCCTTCTTTGGCATTCAAACCAAAAAATGAGTACATCAGGCCGGCCCGAATAGTGAGATCAGAAAATAGAGAAAAAGGATTTTGAAAGCGAGCGTCGATATACGGCTTTTCCGGCGCATGGTTCGCCCGGCCAACCCGATATACAAAAATGAGGCGCTCTGATTTACAGAGAGCGCCTCATTTCACGAATGCAAAAGTAAGCTTATGCTTCTTCCCTCATCTTTGCAAAGCACTCGCTGCAATAAACCGGACGGTCTTCGCGCGGGCGGAAGGGAACCTTTGCTTCGCCGCCGCAGGAGGCACAGGTGGCAACAAACATTTCTCTTTCAGGGCGGGAGGAATTCTTACGGGCGTCGCGGCAAGCCTTGCAGCGCTGCGGCTCGTTGACGAAGCCTTTGGCATCGTAGAACTCCTGTTCCCCGGCAGTGAAAACGAACTCAGCACCGCATTCTTTGCAAATCAGGGTCTTGTCTTCGAACATGTTTTTTACCTCGCTTGTGAAATGATTTTGCCCCCCGGACGGAATCGCACCGACACCTTTGAATCCAACGCTCTACTTTAAGCTACGCGGGCATTTTATGACATCAGCCGTTGGGCTGTATATCAACAATTTCGTTTGAGCTTGCGCCGTACTCTCTGCAGCGCGTTATCGATGGCTTTGGGTGTGGAGCCAAGCCGGCGCGCAATCTCCTCATAGCTGCAACCGCCCAAATACAACAACAAGGCGTCGAGCTCTAGCTGGGAAAGGAATCGGGCAAACCGGGCGCGCAGCCGATTTCTCTCCTCCGCCGCGAGAACGGCGGTTTCCGGATCGTCCTGCGGACCGGCCGGCAGGGAATAACCGCCCTCCTCCAAATGCTCGATGGGAACCAGGGAAGCGGATGGAATGGCCTTTGCGCGCATGGTTGCCCGAACGGCGGATATAATCGCGCGGTCAATACAAAGGCCGGCATAGGTACGAAAGGAGGCGCCTAAGCCGCTGCGATAGGAGCGGATGGCCATCATCAGGCCAATCATGCCCTCCTGTGCGAGATCCTCCGGCTCTACATCGGAATCCCGATAGCCAAAGGCGCGGGATTTCACAAGCGAGACATAGCGGGAAATCAAAAGAGCATATGCCGCGTCATCTCTTTGCTGTGCAAGGGCAGCCAGTTCTTCATCCGACTCATCGCCAGTGTAGCCATGCCCCTGTTGCGAACGCTGCACATACACCATCCTCTGTGCTTTAAGATGTATTTATCATACCAGGATATTGCGATTTTGTCAATAGCTGTTTCAACAATTTATATAATTTTTTTGTGTTTTGAATGATTTCATTGTTGCTATAGTAAAACGACAGATATCATCGGATTGCGTCACCAAAATTTCCTGTATCACGACAAAAGAACACTTTATTCGGCTGGACAAAGGGAAGATAGAAGCTTCCTCGAAACAGACGGTTGTAATAAATACCCAACCATATGGAGGACGTTTTGCATCACCAATCAAAATGAAAGAAAGGGGGCGAAACATCGTCCCCTTTCTTGTGGGAAGCCGTCGGATTGCATGCCGTCATCCACACTGGCAAGCATGAAACAACGCTACAGAATAATGCAAATCAGGCCGCTGCAGCCTTCGTTGATGACCCGTTCGAGGGTTTCCTGCAGCTTTCCTCTCGCATCCATCGGCATGTGATTGAGCTTGGCGTGCAGCCCCTCGGTGACGAGGTCGTGCAGAGACTTACCGAAGATATTGGAATCCCAGATTTTGAGCTTATCCTCCTCAAATTCCTTGAGCAGGTACATCACGAGGTCCTCCGATTGCTTCTCGCTTCCTACGGTTGGGGCGATCTCGGTCTGGATGGAGGCCTTCATCATATGGATCGAGGGGGCGGCAGCCTTGAGCCGGACGCCGTACTGCCCGCCCTGCTTGACAATCTCAGGTTCTTCGAGGGTCAGCTCCTCGATCGAGGGCATCACAATGCCATATCCGGTGGCCTCGACTTCCTCGAGCGCATACTGGACCTTCTCGTACTTCTTTTTAATTTCGGCAAGGTCCATCAGGCAGGACAGCAGCTCCTGCTCTCCACCAATGTCCAAACCGGTCGTCTCGGCCACGACGCGGTAAAAGAGGCTGCCGTCCAGCTGCATATCCATACTCGCGCTGCCCTGCCCCAGGTTCACCTGCTCTATGCGTGCGCCGGTAATATGCTCGCATTCGCACACCGCATCGGCCAGGCCGGAAAGCTGGCGGATGTGGCACAGATTCTCCGCCTTGTTTCGAATGGTCTCAAACACCTCGGCGCGCAGCCAGTGATCGGGGCTGAGGGTGGAAATCCATCCTGGCAGATGAATGGCAATCTCGCGGATGGGGAACTCAAACAGTACCTTGGAAATAATATCGCGAATTTGCTCTTCGGTCAGCTCCAAGCAGTTGACCGCAAGCACAGGAACGCCGTATTTCTCCTGAAGGCGATTGGCCAGTTCAGCCGACTCCGGCGAGGAGGGATACATGCAGTTGAGCAGGACGATAAAGGGCTTATCAATTTCCTTCAGCTCTCCAATGACCCTCTCTTCCGCCTCCTCGTATTCCTCGCGCGGGATCTCGCTGATGCTGCCGTCGGTGGTGATGACCAAGCCGATGGTGGAATGCTCGGCAATGACCTTGCGGGTGCCGATCTCGGCCGCCATGTTGAAGGGAATCTCTTCTTCAAACCAGGGCGTTTTCACCATGCGGGGCTGGTCGTTTTCGATGTAGCCGAGCGCGCTTGGCACAATATAGCCGACGCAATCGATCATGCGAACCTGGAAGTTGGCATTGCCGTCCAGCGATACTTCCACCGCCTCTTCGGGAATGAACTTCGGCTCGGTGGTCATGATAGTACGCCCTGCGGCCGACTGCGGAAGCTCATCCACGGCGCGCTCACGCCGGTAATCGTTTTGAATGTTGGGCAGCACCAGGGTGTCCATGAATTTTTTAATAAAGGTCGACTTGCCGCTGCGCACCGGGCCGACCACGCCCACATAGATATTGCCGTCGGTGCGCTCGGTGATGTCTTTATAAATATTCTGTTCCATACGGTTCCCCCCTCTTAAACGCTCGGAATCAACAGCATGGTCTTTTTATGCAAAACGCCGTCGGGCAACTCGTTGGTCACGGCTACCGCTTCGGCGTCGGTATTGTAGCGCTTGGCGATATCCCAAAGCTGCTCCCCCTCGCCGGCAAAATAGACGATCAGCGCCGCGCCGCAACCCTCCTTTGGACGGGATTCGTCCGGCTCCATATTGCACACCAGCGACTGGCTGACCTGCTCGTAAACATCGCCGCGTACCGACAGCTCAACTTCCGCCTCGGCCGCGGCCGGCGCGCTGAGCGAGCAGCGTATCGACTCCACCATCAGCGACGGCTCGCAGACGATTTCGCGGTCGCTGTTCGGCGTTGCCCTTTGATACTGGGTCTCGACCGGCTTTTCGTGATAGATGATCCCGCCGTCCGTATCGGCGGCGAGCATACAGACGATAACCCGTCCGTCGAGCTGCAGGGTGTTGTCCTGCACGCGGGAAGAGTCGACCATACATTCGCACCAGCAGTCGAGAATCTGAGCGACCTCAACCGGCAGATCGATGTTTTTTTTGCAGCGGTAGGTCTCATGGAAGGAATCGACCCTTCTCTGCCCGTTGACAGGGCTTTTGTCAACCGTCATCTCATATTTTGTGGAGTAACAATCGGTGATGCCGGATACGGTCACATCCCTAGTGACGGTGATGGTTGCCAAAACGGCCGCCGACACGCTGATGGTTTTGCATTCCCCGTCGAGCCCGGTGCGCGGATGCATCTCCAGGGCGGTAACCTCAAAAACGGCGTCGCAGACGCTGTCCTCATCCACTGTGTCGACATCGAGAATCTGGCTGAATGGAATCGCCTGCTCCACACGCCCCATCACCCGTGGCGTTTCGGTGCAGTAGACGGCGCAGACGAGTAGTTCGCCCTTAACCACCACACGGCCGCCTACCGCCTTGCATTCGGCGCCGCGCACGCGGCCTTCGCTTCGCAGAATGCAGCGAACCGAGCGGTCGTTCTCCCCAAGCTCAATGTCCTCGTTGATCGCAATGTATTTTTCCATCGTACCGGTGAGCGTGGTCAATGGGATTTCCTGCTTTTGCAGCTTGACGCTGCATCCCTCGGCCCCGGTCAGGATAGCGGTTGGCCGCCGCTGGCACACTTTGACATGCAATGTCACCGCTCCGTGCAAATCGAGCTTGCGCGCGGTCAGCACCCGGCAGTTCATGTAAGAAACCCGGCTCTCAACGGCCGCCATACAATCCTCCGTGGCCCCCGGCACATCCAGCTCTTTGGTAAAATTCATCGCCGCCTCGTGGGCGCGGACGCCTCCCTCTTCGGCGTCGACATACAGCACGTTGACCAACACCACGCCCTCCATGGTCAGCCTGCCCGATTGGACGGCCTTGGAGGTGATGCGGGTGGTGGTCTTGCATTTGAGGACGCGGGAGAGGTCGAGACAGAAGTCGGGCAAAACCAGCTCGCAATCGACCGCCTGCTCGATCATCTGATTCAGCAGGATGTTATTGGTGGCAATTGCCTGCGTCGCAACATTGAATTCCATACGCACACCCTTCCTTTCGGTTTCTACTGGATAATATGAAACCCCTGTCCGCTTTATGCCGAAAACTTAGCGGGGAAGAGAAAAATTAGTAGCATTTTTATTAGGGTCACAAGACGGTGTTCGCTCAACCGTAAGAATGGAGCCCTCCGATCGCGCTCAAACAGTGGAGCTGTGCATTGCCGGCGCTATTTTCACCCCCTGTTGAGAGCGGCGGCCGGCAAACGGCGCCGCCCTTTGCGCAGGCATGCGCCAATCGGCTGGACCAAGCGGGCGAAAACGCAACGCTTTGCTCTTAGCGGCCAACAAAAAAGCGCCGCCGGAGCAGATAGCCCGGCGGCGCCATGTCAAAGCCTATGTTTTAAGCGTTCTTTTTCATACCAAATATTTTGCGCAGGATTCCACGAAGAACCTTTGGACTCTTGACAACAACGATCTGCATACCCATTTCCTCCTAATCAACATTTGATGTAAGCGATCCCCATCAAAACCATGGCTATGGCCAGCACCGTTACCATCAGTTCGGCAGGACAGACACAGGATATCAACAGCCCGACGCCGAACGCAATGGCGATAATGCCTCCACCGCACCGCCTACCGCCCATATCAACCACCGCCGTTTCCATAACCTAATACCATTCTACGCGGCCGGCCGAATATGGTGCATGTGAATTTGCAACGGGCAAGCAAAAAAGCGCCGCCCCACCGGGCGGCGCCTGCATCATCCATAGGAATACCATGGATCAGGCCCACACGGCCTCCATGGCTGCTTTACACGCTGGAAAAACGATCGATCAAACTGACCGAATATTGCAAAATCAAAAGCGCATCCCCTGCATCGATCAAACCGTCGCCGTTGACGTCGGCCGCCTTGGCCGCATTCCCTTCCAGCTGAACCAGCTGAACGCTGTGCTGGAGAACCCTCAGCGCATCGGCGGCGTTGATGTTGGTGTCGGCGTCGATATCCCCCAAGACATAATCCGTCACCGTGACCGTGCACTGCGCCGTCCACTGGCCGTCCTGGCTGGTGGCCGTAATTACCGCCGTCCCCAGCTGGTGGGCCGTCACCCGCCCATTGGGCGAGACACTGGCAACCGACTCATCCGAGGATGACCAGTCGATCCATTTGTTGTCCGCTTCATCCGGCGTAATGGTACAATGCAGCTTGCCTTGGCCCCCAACGGCCAGCGACAGGCTGGATTGATCGATCGAAACGCCGCTGACCACCGACTGATCGGTCACGTAGGCCCTTTCAAACACCGTACGATAGGTGTAATCCGAAAGCTGCCCGTCTGTCAACACATTATGCAGCGTGATCTCAAAGACGTCCCCCGGCAAAGAGGCGATGGTGTTGTCATAAAAAGTCACCTGATTGTAGCTGGGCAGGCGATGCAACTCATAATCCTGTGCATTCTCGTCCGTAAAGCTCCAGGTGTTCCCGTTGTTAAGGCAGGTCACCTCTACCGTGGTGGAATCGGTGATCTCATAGCGATCCGAGTAAAACCGTGCGGTCCACCGGTAGTCCGAAGCGTTGGCATCCATGAGCATAATGCCCTTGGGGGGCCAGGCAACCATTTCCACATCGCTCTCCTGGTACCCATTGAGCTTATGGACCCCCTGCCCGGCGCAGATGCCCAAGCCAATATTCTCCCAGTATGGGTCGAGCAAATTGTAACGGTGGCCGCAGGCGATAACATCGCCATATGCCTCCTGTAGCGCATTGGTCAGGCTGCCGATGATATTATCCGTTCCAAGGATGCTGCCATGATACAGGTTTTCGCCATTGCCGGCCTGAGCGAGCTGGTAAAAATCGTCGGGCACCCCCTCCGGCTGGGGCGGAAAATGGGGAGTGGGATTGCTAATCCCGTTGTAGCTGAGATACATCGTCAGCACCGCCTTGTGCTGGCTTGCATCGCTGTAATATTCCGAAAGGGACAGGGTGGGCAGGCCCGCGCCAATACGGATGGCGTTGAGGTAACCGACGGCGGATTCGAGAATGCGGGTGTCTACCTTGCCGGCCACGAGGGGCAGTTCCTGATAGGAATATGGCTGCGTGAAATATTCCTCCACCGAGTTATGCAGATTGACCGATGCGACGTATTCCTCTCTCGCACGGGCAAGCAGCTCCTTTACCTGCTCGGTCAGGGGCACCTGATTCTGCTGTTCCAGCAGTTCCGGGTTGACAAAATAGGTGCCGCTGTGGTTGGACTTTCCCTCTTCGCGGGCATACTGAAAGTCAAAGCAGGGGGCGGTATTGGATGGCATATTATAGCGGCGGGCGTATTGCGCATACGCAATCGGTAAGGGAAGGCTGGAATGATCCGATCCCGTCATGATCAGGTTGACATACTGGGATTTCCCAACATTATTGGCATACTCATAAAAATCGCTGCCGTTCTCTTTCAACTGCTGATTGACCAGGAAGAGGGTCTCGTTAAATTCAAAGCCGCTGAATTTCCCGCTCTGGAAAGCCACCGCGTTGTACATCAGCGTGGTATGGCGCTGAAAATTGGCCAGGTACTGATCCTCATCCTGTTGGAACCGTCGCTGATACTGTTCAAGATCCGACCAGGTGTACCGGCTCAGGCAGGCCGAAAGCACCTGATTGGTGTCGTAATCGACTTCAATCGAATCGCTCCCCCACTGGACGACATCCCCGTAACTGATCTCGGGGGAAGTAAACCCGGGTGTGACCGTGCCATACAGGACGATTCGGCCGTCGGCCGTCGTTTCAAGATAGAGGTAATCGGCAAAATCCTCGCCGTAATATGTATACGTCTGCCCGCCGAAAGCGGAGGAGGTGACCAGACGCGGCTGCCCAAAGACCGCGGCGATTTCCTCCGGGCTTTGCCCATCGTAAAGGCTTTTACCGCCGATGGTGATCAACAGCTCGCCCTGCTCGGCCAAAGCGGCGGGAGCCACGGGCAACAGTAGCATAAGGGACAACAAAATTGCAAGACATTTTTTCATTTTCATTACTCCATTTTCGACATGTGTTGTTTGCAGCCGATTCATGCAGGCCAGCGCACCCGGCATGGATGTAGTGGCCCAAGATCATTTGCAGGCGATACACGCCCCCAAAGAGCGCACGACGGCCTGGCAGCCGTGATCCCCCGGCGGGCCGCCGTAAAAAGCTGCGTCACCAAGGCGACTCGGCGCATTGCATGACCAGCGCCATCCCCTGGCCGACACGGACATAGGCAGCGGGTTCGATGATTTCATTGCTACAGCCGATAGGGTAATCCCCGGTCAGCGCCCCCCCATCCAGAGGGTATTTGACGCCTCGCAGCGTGACGCCGGATGCGGCCCCGTCATAAGCGAACACCGACAGATAGCGAAGCTCCCCGGTGTGCTCAAGTGAGATTTCCTCCCCGCAAACCATTTGCGCCACGCAGCCCTGGTCGGCCAATATGCCATGGCAATCCTGCCGTTTTAAAAAGCAGAGGACAGCCAGATTGGCCATCGTATGATCCAACCGCCCTCCCATGCCGCCCAGCAGCAGGAAATGGCGGTAGCCCCGCTCAAGCCCCAGCCTCGCGGCGTAAAGCATATCGGTGTCGTCCTTTTCCTTGGGCAGGACGACGCACTCCATCTTGTCGGGAGGCCGGCCGGGATAGGAATCAAAATCCCCTACCAACAGGTGAGGCTCGACACCCATCGCCTGCAAATGAAGCAGGCCGCGATCTGCCGCAATAATAAAATCATCCGGCTGAATCCACTCTCGCGCACGCGCGGGGCTTTTGCACTCCCCGCCTCCTACAATGACACATCGGTTCACTTTTCCCATTCCTTTATCGTGCTGGCCTGCTGGTACATCTGCACATAATTTTCATACCGGCCGGGGTGGATGGCCCCCTCCTCCACCGCTTTGGCAATCGCGCACCCCTTTTCTCCCGTATGGGAACAGGAGGTAAAGCGGCATTGCCCGAGATAGGGCACAAACTCGCGGAAAGCAAAGGCCAAGTTCTCCTTGGGGATTCTCTCTCCATCTAAAAAATCGAGGGAAGAAAATCCGGGCGTGTCCGCCAGATACCCCCCGCCGGCCACAGGATACAGCTCCACATGGCGGGTGGTATGCCTACCCCGCCCCAGCTTTTGGCTGATTTCCCCCGTCGACAGCGACAGGGTGGGATCGAGGACATTGAGCAGACTCGATTTGCCCACGCCGGTGTTGCCGCAAAAGGCGGTCACGCGCCCCTTCAACTGCTCCCGCAGAGGGTCAATCCCCTCCCCGGTCGGGCAGCAGACACAAAACACCGGGATTCCCGCCAGCCGGTATCGGCCGGCCAGCTCCTCCCCGCTTTGCAAATCGGTTTTGGTCAATATGACCAGCGGCTCAACCTGCCGGTCCTCCGCAAGAGCGATCATACAATCCATGAGCATGGGGTTCGCTTTGGGCTCGCAAATCGAGGCAACCACCGCCAACTGATCGAGATTGGCTACCGGCGGCCGCCCAAACTGGTTGCGCCGGGGCAAGACCTCGTCGATCACCCCCGTGCCATCCGGCTCCAGCTTCACGGCCACCCGATCCCCCACCAGCGGCGCAGTCTCCTTTTTACGCAGCAATCCGCGCGCCCTGCATTCATACACAGCGCTGCCGGCTTCTACATAATAGAAGCCGGCAATCGCTTTCCGTATCCTGCCCTGCATTAGTCGTCGTCCCTCTGCTCACTGGAGGTCGTACTGGAAGAGCTGGACGCAATAGAGGAGGTGTCATCCGGCTCGCTCGGCGTGGAACTCTCCGAGGGTTCCGGGCTGGAGGAAGTCGGAGCCTGCGAGCTGGGCGGCGCGACGCTCGAACTCTCCAGGAAACTGGCCGGCAAATCAAACGATGCCGTCTGGGTAGCCCTCCCGGTATTAAAGTTGAGCCGGTACTCTTTATAATTATAATTGTCCAGCCGCACGGTGATGGTGGGCTCCAGATTCTGCGGCACAAACATGTCGGCAGTCAGTGGAATGGTAACCGTGCCGTTGCTCAGGGAGGTGGGGTCGATACGGCCGCTCGTATAAATCGACTGGCCGTTGTAATACACCGAAATAATGAAGCTGTTTTCTGTATTGGGAAGCGGCAGGGAAAGATTGACGTCGACAATCGGCTTACCGCTGCTGATGACCAGATCGACCGCCGTGTCCTTATTGGCCGTCGTCCCTGCCGTCAGGCTTTGGCTGATGACCACGCCCTCCGGTACCGTGCTGTCTTCCTGGCGGGTCACATTGCCGACCCGCAGGCCGCTTTCCTCAATAGCGCGCTTGGCTTCCTCTTCGGTCAGGCCCCGATAACTGTCGACCATCACAAAAGTAGGCGCGGGCCCAATGCTGACGTACAGCTTAACGGTGGTTCCCTCATCCAGAGAGGAGCCGCCAGCCGGATCGGTACGCACGACAAAACCCTGGGCGACCTCGTCGCTGTAGACCTCCTCCACCTCGTAGTTCAGCTTGAGAGAATCGAGGGTTTCCTTGGCGGTATTGATATTGTAGTTGGTCAAATCGTCCAATTGGACCTTCTTCGGGCCAAGGCTGACGGTCACGCGGATTTCATGTCTCCCCTTAAGGCTCCGGCCCGCCTCGGGGGTCTGCGCCATGATCTGGCCCGCCGGATATTCCGAGCTGTAATCCTGCCCCTGATTGGACAGGGTAATGGTGAAGTCCTTGTATTCGTCGCTGGTGATGACCTCGTCGTAGACCTTTCCAAGCAGATTGGGGCATTCCAGCACCTCGCCGGTATCACCGAACAGCCGGGGCAGGAATATAATACCCAAAATGATCAGCACCAGCACAAAAGCGCCGGTTACCCCCAGCAGGATGGGCATAAGGGGGGAACGGACATTTTCCTCTTCCTCCTCTTCCTCCGCCGTGTCGGCCGACAGGGTGGAGGTCGACGAAATATCCTCCCTCCCGATGAATTTGGTCGGCGCGTCGTCGATAAAATACCTGTATTGGAACTCGATGGAGGGATTGCGTTTAAACTCCTCGATATCGGTCAGCATCTCGGCCGCCGACTGGTAGCGCCGGGCCGGCTCCTTCTGCATGGCCTTGAGGGTAATCTGCTCAAGCCCTTCGGGAATATCGGGGTTGATCTCCCGCGGGCGCGGGGGCTCGTTCTGCAGCTGCATGATCGCGACCGATACCGCGCTGTCCCCCTCAAAAGGGAGCCGGCCGGTCAGCATTTCATAAAGCAGCACCCCGACCGAATAGATATCGGTCTTTTCATCGGTCACGTCGCCGCGAGCCTGCTCCGGGCTGACGTAATGCACCGAACCGATCGCCTTGTCGGTGATGGTCCGGTAGTCGCTGCGGGAAAAACGGGCGATGCCGAAATCGGTCACCATGATGGTGCCGTCCTGCAGTAGCATGATGTTCTGCGGCTTGATATCCCGGTGAACGATGCCCTTGTCGTGCGCATGCTGCAGCGCGCGCAGCACCTGCTCGACAAAATGAACGGCCTCTTTCCAACGGATGACCTTCTGCTGCTCGATATACTCTTTTAAGGTGATGCCATCGATATACTCCATGACAATATACTGCAGCCGGTCGCCAAAGCTGACGTCGTACACCTTCACGATATTGGGGTGAGAAAGCACGGCGATCGCCTTGGATTCGTTTTTGAACCGGCGGCGAAACTCCTCGTTGTTGAGCAGCTCATCCTTGAGTATTTTGATGGCGACCACCCGGTCGTCAATGCTGTCGTAGGCCTTGTAGACCACGGCCATGCCGCCGACCCCGATTATCTCCTGAATCTCATAACGCCCATCAAGACGCTTGCCCACATATTTATCCATCAACCTGGGTCATCCTCCTTCTACTGTGCAACCAAAACAACGGTAATATTATCGCCGCCGCCGTTTTCATTCGCCCGCTTCACCAGAGCGTCGGGGCATTCGTAAAAACTGGTGTTGTTGACGATGCTGAGTATCTCGTCGGTCTCCAAATAATTGGTCAGGCCGTCGGTACAGATAAATATAGCGTCTCCCGGTGATAGCTCGACCTCATCGTAATCCATCTTGAGGGTTTCGTCCACGCCAAGGGCGCTGGTGATGACGTTTTTACGCGGGTGCACCCGCGCCTGTTCCTCGGTCAGGTGGCCCGACTCGATCATCGACTGCACAATCGAATGATCGCGGGTGATCTGGGTCATGGTCCCCTTGGAGAGCAGATACGCTCGGCTGTCGCCCGCATGCACAATATGAGCGACCGAATCCACCAACATACAGGTGACCACCGTCGTCCCCATACCGGCCAGCTTTTTAATGGACTTTGACATATCAAAGACGGTGAGGTTGGCCGCGCTCACAGCCGACTGCAGCAGATTGCGGATTGAGTTCGACCCCATTCCCGGCCGGTAGGCCGACGAGATCTGCTCTGAAATCGACTTGACGGCCGTCGTGCTCGCCACACTGCCGCCATTGGCGCCACCCATGCCGTCGCACACCACGGCCCAGACGGCCTCGCCCGGCAACTCCCCCACCGCGTAGGAGTCCTGGTTGGAGTTGCGCTGCAGGCCTTTGTCGGTCTTGCTTGCCATTTTCAATGGGAATCCCCCCTTGGCGAATCTATTGACTGGAATCGCGGCGCAATTGGCCGCAGGATGCGTTGATGTCAGCCCCCAGGGTGCGCCGGATGGTGGCGTTGACGCCCCGCTGCTCTAAAATGTGCTGGAACCGCTCTACTACCGGGCGGCTGCCGCCCACGCAACCGCTCCCCTCGACCGGGTTGGCCGGGATCAGATTGACATGGCAGAGCATCCCGCGCAGTCGTTTGGCCAACTCGGCGGCGCACTCGGGGGAATCGTTGACCCCCTCGACCACCGTGTATTCAAAGGAGATGCGCCGGCCGGTAGCCCGGATATAATCCCGGCAGGCCGAAAGCAATTCCTCCATGCCCCACCGTCGGCTGACCGGCATCAGCCGGTTTCGGATGGCGTCGTTGGGCGCGTGCAACGATACCGACAGGGTCAAGGATAACTTTTCTTGCGCCAATTGGCGAATGCGGTCCACCAGGCCGCAGGTCGAAAGGGAAATGTGCCGTCCGCTGATGCCCAAAGCGTCGGGATGGGAAACCAGATGAAGAAACCGCAGCACATTGTCGTAATTATCCAGCGGCTCCCCCATACCCATCAATACGACATGGGAGATGCGGATATTCCGGTCAAGCTGGGCGGATGTGATTTGCGAAAGCATCTCCGAAGCGGTCAGGTTGCGCTGCAGCCCGCCCATGCCGGTCGCGCAAAAAGCGCAGCCCATGCGGCAGCCAACCTGTGTGGAAACGCAGATGGAGGTACCGTGATGATACTGCATGAGCACCGACTCCACCGCCGCCCCATCGGAAAAGCGAAATAAATATTTCACCGTGCCGTCGAGGGCCGATACCAACCTCTTTTCCATCGCCGGGGAGGCAATTTCGTACCGCTGCGCCAGTTCCCGGCGCAGCCCGGCAGGCTGATCGGTCATCGCATCAAAGCTGGAGACCCCCCGATGAAGCCAGCGAAAAATCTGTTTGGCGCGATAAGCCGGCTGGCCCAGCGCAGCCAATTCCTCAGCGAGCTGCTCCAAGGTCATCGATTTGATATCCGCCCGGTTCAAACCCTCACCCGTTTCGTGACGGCCGCGATAAAAAAGCCGTCGGTATGATGAATATGGGGGAACAGGGTGATATGATGCCCCTCCTCCCCCGCCCGGCGGACGAGCTGCGGCAGCACCTCGGCCGGGGCGAAATCGGGATGCTCGGATAGGAAACGGCCAATCACCGCTTCATTTTCCGCCGGGTTGAGCGTGCAGGTGGAATAAACCAGCCTTCCGCCGGCGCGCAGCCGATTCGCATTGATACATAGAATACGATACTGCATCTCGGGCAGTTTGTCAAGGATTGCTACATTTTTGTAACGAATTTCTGGTTTTCTTCGTATAATTCCCAGCCCTGAACAGGGAACGTCGCAACAGATTTTGTCAAAAATGCCGAGTTCCCTCTCTGGTTGCGAGGCATCTCCAACCACCGAGCGGATGCAGGTCAGCCCCAGGCGGGCCGCCCCGTCGCGGATCAGGCCAATCTTGGACGCGTATAGATCCATCGCCACCAGCTCGCCCTGGTTGTCCATCCTCTCAGCCAGGGTAAAGCTCTTGCCGCCCGGCGCGGCGCAGCAGTCCAACAGCCGCTCCCCCGGCCTGGGGTCGAGCGCCATGCAGCAATATTGGCTGGCGAGGTCCTGTACGTGAAACAGCCCCTCGCGATAGGCGTCCAGCCGTTCCAGGGAGCCGGTCCCCTTTTGCACGGTCACCGCGCCGGGGCATTCGGCCGATGGCTCGCTTTGAATCCCCTCCGCCGCAAGCCGCTCGCACAACTGCTGCGCGTCGGCACGCAGGGGGTTGGCCCGAAGGTGCAGCGGAGGCCGGCCAATGCAGGCAGACAGCAGCGCCTGCGCGCAGTCTTCCCCATAGGAGGCGCATAGATGGTTGACCAGCCAAAGCGGGGCGGACATGGTAAGCGACAGGCGTACGGCGGGATCACCGGCGTGGAGCAGCCCATCCAGATCCGGCGAGCGAAGGACGGCGCGCAAAACGCCGTTGACATAGCCGGCGGCCTGCCTTTCCCGGCTGTTTTTGACCAGGTTGACCGACTCGTTGACCGCAGCCGAGTCGGGCACCTTATCCATATAGTGAATCTGATACAGCCCCATGCGCAGGCACATGCGTGCGATGGGACTGAGGGAATCCACCGGTTTCTTGCTAAAGTGGGAAAGCATCGCGTCCAGCGTGATCCCCCGCTCCAGCACGCCGTAAAAAAGCTGTGTGGCAAAGGCGGCGTCCAGCGCGCTACAATGATGCGCGCGGGCCAGGGCATGGTCAAGCACGAGGTTGGAGTAGCCCCCCTCCTCCACCCGCAGCAGGGCCTCAAGGGCAATCTCGCGGGCGGTGAGCGCCCGGCGCGCCGGCCCACGTCCCCTTGTCCCTTTTTGCCCGTTTTGCCGATAGGGACGGCCGCCGGGGCTGGTATGGGCGCCCCCGCTCAACGGTCGTTCCTCGAGCCGAAGCGCATGATATAAAACAGCAGCGTCATCACGCTCTGCGCCAGCGCCGCAACGTAGGTCATGGCCGCCGCCGTCAGAACCTTTTTCGCGCCGTCGGCCTCATCGGGCATCAGCAGCCCTCCCTGGCGGATTTCCGCCATCGCCCGGCGGCTGGCGTCAAACTCGACCGGCAGAGTAATAAGCTGGAACACAACGGCCAGGGAAAACAGAATCAACCCTCCATAAATCAGCAAGTCGGACGCAAAAATCACTCCCAGGATGACCAATGGGAGGCCCAGGCTGGAGCCAATGTTGCAGGCGGGCACCATAACCAGCCGGATTTTCAGCGGCGCATACCCCTTGGCGTCCTGCACGGCATGGCCGGCTTCATGCGCGGCAATGCCCACAGCCGCGATGCTGGTACCGTAAAAAACATCGTTGGAGAGATAGAGCGTCTTCTTTTTGGGGTGATAATGGTCACTCAGCCGCCCGCTGGTCAGCTCCACCCCCACATGATAGATACCGTTGGCGGCCAGAATGCGCTCGGCGGCCTCCCGTCCGCTCAGCGCGGTCCGGTTAGGGATCGCGCCGTAATGCTTATAACGGGAGGACACCAGCCACTGGGCCACCATCATCAAAATCAGCGCCGGCAGCATAAAGAGCAGATATTGCAGGCGGTAGGCAAAATAGCCCCCGTAGATCATCATCGGTATCATTGCGCATCCTCCTTGGAAATGGTCTCGAAAACAGCGCCGGGAGGCAAGGGATGCCCACGCAAAAGCTCCTGCGCGCTCATGCGGCGGCTGCCCTCGAGCTGCACCTCGCAAAGCTCAAGCAGACGGCCGTCCCCACAGCCGGCATACAGGCGGCCGTCGCGAACGACCGCCTCCCCCGGCGCGGCGGGGCCATCGCATACCCGGGAGCGGTGGATTTTCCACCTTTTCCCCTCCAAAATGGTCGAGGCGACCGGCCAGGGCTGGAGCCCACGCACCTGATTGTGCAATTCATCCGCCGGCCTGGACCAGTCGATGGGCGACAACGATTTATCCAGCATGGGGGCGTAGGTAGCCCGCTCTTCCTCCTGCCGAACCGGCTGTATCGTTCCCGAACGCAGCCCCTCGAGGGTAGGCAAAATTAAATCGGCCCCCATCTGGCTGAGTCGGTGATAAAGGGCCTGCGCATCCTCCTGCGGATCGATGGCGGTGGACTGGGAAAGCAGGATATCGCCCGTGTCCAGCCCGGCCGCCATCTGCATGATGGTCACCCCGGTGACCGTATCCCCCCGCAGGATGGCCCATTGAATAGGGGCGGCCCCCCGCAGGCGCGGCAGCAGGGAAGCATGGATGTTCACGCATCCCAAGCGCGGAATATCGAGCACGCGCTGCGGCAGGATGCGGCCGTAAGCGGCCACCACGATAACCTCCGGCTCCAGGGAACGAAGCGTCTCCACCGCGGCGGATTCCCGAAAGCCCTCCGGCTGGAAAACCTTCAGCCCGGCCTCGAGCGCAAGAACCTTGACCGGCGGCGGCGTCAGGCGGTGCCCACGCCCCTTGGGGCGGTCGGGCTGCGTATAGACCCCCGCAATCTCATGCCCCGCGTTCAGCAGGGCCGACAGGGCCGGCACGGCAAATTCGGGCGTTCCCATATAAACAACGCGCATAATCGTCCTCCTAATGTAACATCCGTTGAAAAGCTTTCCCTCTTACCGGTACGGCAGGCGGCCGAGTGGGTTAGCGCGGCGGCATCCAAGGCACTGGACGCACAAAGCGGAGCCGTCCCAGGACAGGCAACGACCGGGAGAAAGCAGGCCGCCGACGCCGTTTTGGCGGTGCGACAACAAGCCGGCTTTCCTGATGCTCTCAGTGAAACCGCCCTGGATAATGCAAAGCGGCCGGCTTTGGCCTTGTTCTTCCTCTGCGCCGATTTACCGGGATTCCCCCACAATACGGCGCTCGATCAAGCCACGCCGCACGCATCAGAGTCGCCGTTGTTGCCATGGTGCGTGTGATCCACTGTCCTCCGCAATCCGCCCAACCACGCGAAAGGCGCACAAACTATTCATCCAGCATACGGATGGCATGATCCTTAAACAGGATACCGTCCAGATGATCAATCTCATGGCAGAACGCGCGTGCCAGCAGCCCCTCTCCCGCTATGGTGAAGGTTTTACCCTGCCGGTTTTGCGCCTCGACTGTTACCCGCATGGGGCGGCGGGTAATGCCGCTCTGGCCGGGGCAGGACAGGCAGCCCTCCACCTCCTGCTGGCGGCCGCTCTTCTTTATAATGACCGGATTTATCAGTTCTATGAGCCCCTGCCCCACATCGATGATCACCACCCGGCGCAGCACCCCGACCTGCGGGGCGGCCAGGCCCACCCCCTCGGCGCGGTAAAGGGTCTCGGCCATGTCGTCGAGCAACGTCCAGAGCCTCTGGTCAAAATTCTCCACCGGGCGCGACACCTTACGCAGAACGGGGTCGCCTTCCCGTATAATGTTTCTCAAAGCCATTGATTCCAACTCCTTATCAACCACCGGCAGCCCGTTGGACCGCCTGTCATTCTATCCAAAAGAACCCGCCTGTATCGGCGGCTCGCCCGTTTTCCCTAATGTCCCACCGATATCCCGGACGGGACTATAAAATACCGTCAGGATTCATATCCACAAAAATCGCAGCCTTTCTACTGTGCGCGGTGCGGCCGTAAGACAGGAGGGCTTCCCTCAGCAGCGCCCGCATCCTTCGGTTGTTTTTGCATTTGATCAGCAGCCGGTAGCGATACCGGTTGCTCACCTTGGAAACCTGGGCGGGGGCGGGGCCGAGCACGACCAGCCTGACGTCGGCATACTCCCCCTCGAGCCCGCGGCGCAGCAGATCAAAAAAAGCCTCCGCTCCGGCATGCACCGCCGCCTCGTCCTCCCCCGTCACGCCCACAAGGCAAAGGTCGCAATAGGGCGGATAGACCATCATCCGGCGGGCGGCGATCTCCTGGGCGTAAAAGCGCTCATAATCCTGCCTGGCCGCAAGCTGGATGAGCTCGTTGTCGGGCGTCTCGGTCTGCACGATGGCACGCCCGGGGTGCTCCCCTCTACCGGCGCGGCCAACCACCTGGGTCAGCAGCGCAAAAGCCCTCTCATAGCTCCGGTAATCGGTATTGTACAGCGCCTGGTCGGCGTTGATCACCCCCACGAGCGTAACCGAGGGGAAATCCAACCCTTTGGCCACCATCTGGGTGCCCAGCATAATATCGTACTCGCCCGCGGCAAACCTGCCCAGCTTATCCTCAAAGGCGGTGCGCCCCATCGTCGTGTCGGCGTCCAGCCGCAATAGTCGGGCTTTGGGAAACCAGGAGCGCAGCTCATCCTCCACCCGCTGGGTTCCCATGCCGGAAAAACGGATGTGCTCCCCTCCGCAGACCGGGCATCGGCGCGCTACCGGCTCCGACCGGCCGCAGTAGTGGCACATCATCCGGCCGTTGGCCGAATGGTAGGTCATCGAAATGCTGCAATTGGGGCAGGTGAGAACATGACCACAGTCACGGCAGGTAATGAACGTGTGATATCCCCGGCGGTTGTGCAGCAGTACCGCCTGCTGCCCGGCTTCGAGGGTCTGGCCGATCGCTTCCCGCAGAGGCGCGATGATCGCACCGGTCTCCCCCGCGTCCCGCTGCTCGCGCAGATCGACCGTTTCCACCGAGGGCATCACAGCCGGGCCATATCGGCCGGACAGCTTATACAGCGAATAACGCCCCTGTATAGCCATGGTATAGCTTTCAACCGACGGGGTGGCCGAAGCCATCACCAGCAGCGCGCCGTGATAGGCCGCCCGGAACCGGGCGATATCCCGCGCGTGGAAGCGAGGGGTGGACTCGGACTTATAGGTGTGCTCCTGCTCCTCATCCATGACGATCAGGCCGATATTCTCCAGCGGGGCGAATACCGCCGACCGGGTGCCGACCGCAATGGTCGCCTGCCCTGCCCGCACCCGTTTCCACTCATCCATGCGCTGGCCGACCGACAGCCCGCTGTGAAAGACCGCAACCCGATCCCCAAACCGCGCGTGAAACAGCCGAAGGGTCTGCGGCGTAAGGGATATCTCCGGCACCATCACGACGATCGCCTTTCCCCGCTCGACCATCGCCTCCATCAGCTTGAGATAGACCTGGGTTTTCCCGCTGCCGGTCACGCCGTAGAGCAACGCTGCGCCGCCCCCCTTCCCAGCGTCACGAAGCAGGCCGTCGTAGGCCCTGCGCTGCTCCTCATTGAGCTGGATAGGGGCCGTATCGGTTACCCGAACGTCCCCGTACGGGTTGCGCAGAACCGGCTGGTCGAACAGCTCGACCAGCCCATTGCGAGCCATGGTGGACAGCACGCCCGCCCCCACGCCGACGAAATAGCAGATTTCTTTGACCGACGCCTCCCCCACCTGCTCCAGCAGCTCGGCGACGGCCCGCTGCTTTGCCGTCAGACGGCGCTGGGAGGATATTTCATCCAGGCTGGCGCACAGGCGCGCCGAACGAACGGTGGCGTCGCTTCCCCTCTGCGCCGCTCTCTCGAGACGGCGCAACAGCCCCCGTTCGGCCAGCCGCTCGGGAAGGCCGCTATCCAGGGGCAGCCCCAGGCGGGCCAGCAGCTTTTCGCGCTCGGCCCCGCCGCGCTGCGCTGCAACCGCCTCCAGCACGAGCCGGCTGTCGGAATCGAGATCATCCCCCCGCCCCAGGGCGTTCTCCCCCTCCTCGGTCAGCTCATAGCAGCACTGCACCCGGATCCCGATCCCACCGGGCAGCATGGCCTTTGTCGCCTCAAAGAGGGTACAAAAGCACCGCTCGCTCATCCAGGGCGCCATTTGCAGCATTTCCTCACCCAGCACCGGCTGAGAGTCGACCAGTGCGTGGATTTCCTTGAGCGTCAAGCCGTCCTCGGCCCGGTCGTGTACCGAAAGGACCATACCCTGGCGGGTGCGGTTGCCACCGCCGAAGGGAACCAGCACGCGGCAACCGGGGCGCACCCGCCCCAGCAGCTTTTCCGGTATGGAATAAGCAAAGGGCTTGTCAAAATGATAAGCCGTCTGCTCAACCGCAACCTGAGCAACGCCGACCGTCATCATAACAAGCCCACCTCTTTGTGTGCAATCGGGTTTAATGGCATTTTTCAGCCGCAAGCTCATTGATGGCTATGGTCACCGGCTTCTCGGTGAGAATTTGCCCCTCCATCTCAGCATATTCACTGATCTTGCGGGCGCGCCTCGCCACGTCGATCACCAGCTCATAGCGGCTCTCATAGGTCTCCAGCAGCTTACCGATCGAAGGATTCAGCATCGTTTAACACCTCGTTTATCCATGGAATCATCCGCGGCACGCGGACCTTTTCACTCTCGATGATGCCCGTCATGGATGCGACCGCATCCTCAAGCACATCGTTGATGACAATATAATCGTACTCTTTGGCGCGCGCTATTTCACGCGCCGCCTCCCGCAGCCGCGCATGGGCCGCCTCGTCGCTCTCGGTCTTGCGGCCAAGCAGACGGCGGCGAAGCACCTCCATGCTCGGCGGCATAACAAACAGCCGGACCGCCTCGGGCATGAGGGCATGAATCTGGTCGGCCCCCTGCACATCGACCTCGACGAGCACAGTAAAGCCCTGCTCGAGCCATTGCTCGATCGGGCGGCGGGGGGTGCCGTAATAATTGCCGCAATACTCGGCGTACTCGAGCATCTCGCCCTGGCCGATCAGCCTTTCAAACTCCTCGCGCGGGATAAAATGGTATTTATCCCCTTCCTGCTCCCCCGGCCGCATCGGCCGGGTGATGGACGAGATGGAAAATTTCACCTCAGGGTGCCCGGCAAGATACTCCTTCAAAATCGTGTCCTTACCAGAGCCGGAGGGGCCGGACAGCACAAACAAACAGCCTCTATCCCTCATCGTCGAGCTCATCCTCCGCATCCATCTCCGCATCGTCCCCCAAGCGGTTGGCCACCGTTTCCGATTGCAGGTAGGTCAAAATAATATGGCCGCTGTCGGTCACAATCACCGCGCGGGTGCGGCGGCCATGGGTGGCGTCGATAAGGTTTCCACGCTCCTTGGCGTCGGAAATAATACGCTTGATGGGGGCGGATTCCGGGCTGACGATGGCGATGAGCCGGTTGGCTGCAACCATGTTGCCAAAACCAATATTGATAAGCTTCATATCGATTTCTGTCCTTTCCAGCCGTTATGCACCGCCAAATCCGGTAGCATTCATCTGATGGTGTACCCGGCCTTTCTGATCGCTTTCCTTTCTCACCCTGTGCGGACGCTCGGAGGGGAATACGCGCCCCTCCGGCTATCCTCCGTTAGCCAAACATGGCAACCTCTTTGCGCCTCTCAACAGAAAGTGGAACGAAAGCTATTCCATGTTTTGAATCTGTTCGCGGATTTTTTCAATCTCAGCTTTCACGTCGACCACCGTCTGGGCAATGGCGATGTCCTGCGCCTTGGAGCCGATGGTATTGATTTCCCGGTTCATTTCCTGCACCAGAAAATCCAGCTTACGGCCGACCGCCTCGTCCGAATGAAGCATCTCGACCGCCTGCCGCATATGGCTGCGCAGGCGCACCGTTTCCTCTGCCACGGCGGTTTTATCGGCAAAAATAGCCGCCTCGGTCAGCAGCCGTTGCGGGTCGACGGTGACGTCGGAAAGCACTTCCTTCATGCGCTCCTCCAGCTTTTGGCGATATTCCCGAACAGTCTGCGGGGAACGCTCCTCGATGCGGCCGACGGCCTCCAGAATAGTATCAATCCGTGACAGCACGTCCTCGCACAGTCGCTTGCCCTCCGTCTGCCGCATGGCCAGGAAGGCATCCAGCGCCCCCTCGGCCGCCGGAAGCACCATCGCCCATATCTGCTCCTCGTCCTCCTGCGGCTTTTGCACCGTCAGCACGCCGCTCATCCCCGCCACCATGGCCACAGAGATGTCGCCGCACAGGCTGTAGCTATCCCGCAATTCACGCAGGGCTTTCACATAGCCCGCCGCCAGCGAGCGGTTGATAGAAACCTCGGCGTCCTCCTGCTCGACGCCCTCGATCGATACCATTACGTCAACCTTGCCGCGGGAAACGCGGGACTGGACATACCGCTTGAGGCGATCGTCCAAAAAGCCCATGGCGCGCGGGGTGCGGGCGGAAAACTCAAAATACCGGTGGTTGACCGATTTGATCTCCACCACGACCAGACGGCCGGCGTCTTTGACTTCGGCGCGGCCATATCCCGTCATGCTCCGAATCAAACCCATCACCTGCTTTCCGTATTTACTTATTATACAAAGCAATACCAGCCAATGTCAATATCATTTTTTATAATCTCATCCCAACGCATTCGCCTGAGGCCAAGGGTTCTTTCCTGACTCTGATATTGCGGCGATATCCGGCAACGGCCTATCGCCGTCTGAGCTGATGATACCATGAATGCACAATATAAAATGCAAGCAGTATCTGCGCCGTCACGATGAAATGGGGTCTAGCAGCCATCTGTGACTATGGCGTTATGACGCGGGCCATCCTTTGGATCGATTAGAAAAAACAGGGCAGGCGAAAAATCGTCTGCCCTGTTTTACGCAAGAATACTATTTGAGTGAGCTGAGGATATCCACAAACTCGTCGTTATAATTATCGTCGGAAGAGGAGTTAAAAATATTGTCTATGTTGGTAGCCGCGCTCTTCTTCGGCTCGTGATCGCTTTGTGCGCCGGTGGCGATGACGGTGACGCGGATTTCATCCTCCAGGCTTTCGTCGATGGCAGCGCCCCAAATAATGGTAGCGTCCTCATGCGCCGCGTCCGAAACGATCTGGGAAGCCGTCTCCACCTCGTCGAGGCCGATGTCGGGCGAACCGGTGATGTTGATAATAACCCCGCGGGAGCCGTTCATCGAGGTCTCGATCAGCGGGCTGGTGATGGCAGCCTTGGCCGCGATCTCCGCCTTGTCCTTACCCGTGGCGCTGCCGACGCCCATATGGGCATAGCCCGCGTTGCTCATAACCGCCGTCACATCGGCAAAGTCCAGATTGACCAGAGCCGGGATCTTAATCAGGTCGGAAATGCTCTGCACGCCCTGGCGCAGGACGTCGTCGGCAATATTGAAAGCGTTGGTCAGGGTGATCTTCTGCTCGGTGACCAGCTTGAGGCGCTCGTTGGGGATGACCACCAGGCTGTCGACATTGGAGCGCAGCGCCTCAATGCCTATCTCGGCCTGCTCCATGCGGCGCTTGCCCTCAAAGGGGAAAGGCTTGGTCACGATGCCGACCGTCAAAATGCCCAGTTCCTTGGCGATCTGCGCAACCACCGGAGCAGCGCCCGTACCGGTGCCACCGCCCATACCGCTGGTGATGAAGACCATGTCGGTGTTTTTGAGTGCGGCGATAATCTCGTCGCGGGACTCTTCCGCCGCGCGCGCGCCCTTATCGGGATCGGCGCCGGCCCCCTGCCCACGGGTCAGCTTTTCGCCTATTTGAATCTTCTGATCTGCCTTGGAGTTATAAAGAGCCATTCGATCGGTATTGATGGCGATAAATTCCACACCCTGTACGCCGACTTCCACCATACGGTTGACCGCGTTTCCGCCGCCGCCGCCGACACCGACCACCTTAATCTGGACAACATCGTCAAAATCATTCGCAAGTTCGATAGGCATTTTGCATTCCTCCTGTATATTTTCGCACGCCCTGCGTTTTTGGCATTAATTTAGAATTAGTTTAACATGCTTTCCACCAAATTTCAATAATATGTTTGGCTTTATTTCAACTTTTTTCAAGATTATCTACTGCTTACCTTCTCCCGCCCCACATCGCGTTTTTCCGGCCATCGCGCCACGTTCGGCATGCTCTGGTATTGGGATGGCCCCGCGTCGTCCCCCTGCACAAGGGTTCAGGATTCGGTAGCATCTTGGCTGTCCGCCGGAACGCTGGCGGCTTCTCCGTTTGAGGCGGTACCCTCCTGCGGCGGATCGGCCGGCGGGCTGTCATCCTCCTGCGGCTCCTCCGGCGGTATAAATCCGGTATCGGCCAGGCGATCGGTGATATCCTGTTCTCTAAAATATATCTTTCGGTTTTCCCCCGACACCAGAGACAAATCCAGCGTGCCGGTCTGCCCTTCGACATAGTAATTATCCAAATATTCCTTGGCAAACCGGATCTTATACTCAAAATTCGACTGCGAGCCGAAGTCCAGGATCAGGGCGTCACGGTAATACAGTGTCAACCCGACCTCGTCGCGCAGGTCATACCGGGTGATACCGGCCAACTCGGCCTCGTCCAACAATCGTACAATTTCCTCCATGCGGGCCTGCTGTTGGGCATCCACCCACTCGACGGCGCTCCCCGCCGGGCCTACATTCAACTCAGCGCCCAACACAAGAGGGATATCCAACGGCACGGCCTCCATTTGCTCAAGCAGCTTGTCCTCTTCATTGCAAAGGGCGACCGTACTCCCGCTCACATAGGCGCGCGCGGGCACGGCCTCGACCACCTCAAGCACTACCTTGGATGGCAGGGTGCGGTGCAAAACAATCTCCTGCACATAGGGCAGCGCCGTGGACACTTTGCTACTGATACTGGTGCCATTCATCATCAAAAGGCTGTCGCCCTGGGCCACCCCGCTGGCCTGGAGCACCAGGGACGCATCGTAGCGTGTCGAGCCGACCACCTCGATGGTTTCCGCCCTGCAAAACAGGGTCAGGGCCGCGCAGGCAATCACCCCCAGCAGCAGTATCAGTAAAATGATGCGAAAAGCCAGACGCGAGCGCTTACGACGCCGGTTGTGCCGACGGCCGTTTCTTTGCCGCGCCTGGTCTCTATGAATTTCCCGCCTCTCCCGTACAGGATGCGGGGCGGGCTGGCCGCCCCGGCCGGCGGGAGTGTTTCCCAGTCTATCGGTCATGCTTTCATCGTCCCTTTTATGTTGCGTTACGTTTTGTCGTCTATGCGCTCAATCGAAGCCCCCAGCGAGGACAGCACCTGCCGCATATCTTCATAGCCCCGGTCAATATGGCGCAGGCCGTCGACCTCGGTCACGCCATCGGCCCCCAAAGCAGCGACCACCAATGCGGCGCCGCCGCGCAGATCGCCCGCCATAACCGACGCGCCGGTCAGCCGGTCGACCCCCTCGACCACCGCGACCTTGCCCTCCACCTTAATGTGGGCGCCCATGCGCAGCATCTCCCCCACATGCTTGTAGCGGTTTTCGAAAATATTTTCGACAAACATGGAGGTACCGCGGGCCGTGAGCGCCATGGCCATCACAGGCGGCTGAGCGTCGGTTGGAAAGCCCGGATAGGCCATCGTACGAACCGTCTTCACCGCCTCGAGGCGGTGCGGGCTGGTGATGAGAAGCCGATCGGGGTGGCAGACCAGATCGCATCCCGCCTCCAAAAAAGCGGGAAGGACGGGCTCGAGGTGGGGTAGGCAGACATCGTACAATTCTATCCGGCTACCGGTCACGGCCGCAGCGGCCATATAAGTCGCGGCCACGATCCGGTCGGGAATGACCCGGTGCTCGGCTGCATGAAACCGCCGCCCACCCTCGATGCGCAGGGTGCTCTCCCCCGCGCCGGTAATCCGGCCGCCGCAGGCGTTGAGGTAATTGGCCAGGTCGGAAATCTCCGGCTCACGCGCCGCATTTTTGACGACGGTGTCGCCCTGGGCCGAACAGGCGGCGAGCATGATGTTTTCGGTCGCCCCCACGCTGGGGATGGGCAGGGTGATCTCGCACCCCTTCAGAGCCCCCTCCACCCGGCAGTCAAGGTAGCCGTGCGATTCCTCAATGACGGCCCCCATCCGGCGCAGAGAGGACAAGTGCAGGTCAATGGGTCTTGGCCCCAGCTCGCAGCCGCCGGGGAAGCTGAGCCTGGCGCTGCCGCACCGTGCGAGAATCGCCCCCATAAAAACGCTGGAGGAACGCATCTCCCGCATCAGGTCGTCGGGAATCGCGTCGCAGGACAGATTCGACGAGTCCACCCGGACCACGTCGCCAGCCCGCCCGGTTTTACAACCAAGCTGCTGCAAGATGCGTATCGCAGCGTCGACATCCGACAGCACAGGGCAGTTATGTATGATGCTTTCGCCCGATCCGATCAAAGTGGCGGCAAGGATGGGAAGCGCACTGTTTTTGGCCCCCTGTAAGCGCACCGCGCCGTCCAGGCGGTTGCCGCCTTCAATTACAAACTTCGACATACCATGCACCCTTTCGCGTAGCCGCGGAATGAACTCTCCGCAATGGCATACTATGCGTTGGAGTGCCGGTTGGTGAATGAAGAACCGATTAACGCATCAGGGCCTCGATCTGATCGCAGATTAGACCCGACGCATCGCCTACGACCCCCTGTTTGGCCGCGGCCGCCATGCTGCGAAGCTGCTGCGGATGCTGGAGCAGCCGCCGAACCTCGTCGATCAGCCGCTGGGAAGTCAGCTCCTTTTCCTCAATGACCACAGCCGCTCCCCGCCGCACCAGGGTCATGGCGTTGTGATATTGATGGTTTTCGGTGACGTTGGGAGAGGGGATCAAAATGGAGGGCTTCCCCATGACCTCCAACTCGCTCAGGGTGGTCGCGCCGGCGCGGCAGATCACCAGGTCGGCCGCCGCCAGGCAGAGGTCCATATCATGGATGTACTCGGTCACCCGAAGCTGCGGATAATCGGGCAGGTGCACCCCCTTTTCCTCCAGCAGGGCGGGCATCCATTTCGCCCCGTCGCGGCCCATGCCATGATAATGGTACACCGTCCCCTGGGCACAGTGGTCGCAGATGAGGTCGGCTACCGTCTCGTTGATGCGGCGCGCTCCCAGACTGCCGCCAAACGAGAGAATCATCGGCCGGTCGTCCATTCCAAAATGGGAGCGCGCGGCCCGCCGGTCGGCTTCAACGATGGAGTGGCGCACCGGATTGCCGGTAACCACATAGCGCCCGCCTTTGGGGAGGAATTCCTCCGCTTTGGGCATGGCGAGAAGAACAACGTCGACGTAGGGCGCCAGCATCTTTGTCGCAATGCCGGGATAGGCGTTCTGCTCGTGCGTCGCCGTCTTAAAGCCGCACTGATGGGCTGCTCGAAGGACCGGCCCGCTGACATATCCCCCCGTACCAATAACCGCGTCGGGCTTCCATTCCCGCAGCAGCTGACGGCAACGGCGGGAGGCGGAGGCCGCTTTGGCTACAGCCGAAAGGTTGCGTGCGATGCTTTTGGGCGAGAAGCTGCGGCGCAGCCCCTCCACCGAAATGGGGACAATCTCATACCCAGCCGCCGGAATCAGGCGGGCCTCCATGCCGCTCTCATTCCCAATAAAGCGGATCACCGCGCCCGGATGGCGCCGGTGCAGCTCCCCGGCAATGGCAAGGGCGGGGTTGATATGCCCGCCCGTTCCGCCGCAGGCCAAAACAAAATTCATAACAATCCCCCAGCTACTGCCTTACGGCACACCATGCCGCAAAGCTCTTTTCTTTCAGGCAGTCCTCGCTCGTCGGATACTGCCGCGCCATGGCAGCGCCAGATCGTTTTTTCAAGCAGCCTGCAAAAGCTATCCCATCACGGACGCTGCGCCTCATGTGCATAAGTAAAAAAATGGAAGTTTGGCCGCCTGCCGGCACCGATCATCAAGTCTTTTTCACAGTAGAGAATCGGGATACCGACAGCACGACCCCCATCTGGCACAGCAGCATGACCAGCGAGGTGCCGCCATAGCTGAAAAAGGGAAGACTGATGCCGGTGTTGGGCACCGTATTGGTCACAACGAAAATGTTGAGCACCGCCTGAAGGCCCACCTGCAGCGTGACGCCGATGGCGAGCAGGGCGCCGAATTTATCGGGCGCACGCATGGCGATGAGGATCCCCCTCCAGATGACCAGGCCGAACAGGGCAATCACGCAGACCGCGCCGACCAGGCCGAGCTCCTCGCAGACAATCGCGAAAATAAAATCGTTGTGCGGCTCGGGGACCCACAAGAACTTTTGCCGCGACTGCCCCAGCCCGCGGCCCCAAAAGCCCCCCGAGCCGATGGCAAGCAGGGATTGGATGGTCTGATAACCCTTATCGCTGGCCGAGGCCCAGGGATCGAGCCAATACTTGATGCGGTCGCCGCCGTAATCGACAATGCCGGTCAGGATGGCGGCCGCGCCACCCACCCCGATGACGCCGGCGCCGATGCCCAGCCAGCGCAGCTTCATGCCGCCTGCGATCATCATCACCAGCGCAATGGAAAAAATCAATAGCGTAGCCGACAGATGGGGCTCGACCACGACCAGCACACAGACAACGCCAGCCAGGCACATATACGGCAGCACACCGTATTTGAAGGTGCCCATCCGCCGGTAGTTCCGTGAAATGAGATAGGAAAAGAGCAAAATGACCGCGAACTTCGCTATTTCAGATGGCTGGAAGGAAAAACCGCCGATCGCGAACCATCGTTTGTAATCAAACCCCTCCTGCATGGGAGGAAGCAGGAGCACCACGACGAGCATGGCCAGCGATACCCCATACAAAATCCAGGGCAGATGCATTTTTGCCAGAATATGATAGTCGATATGGGAGATCAGGATCATCAGCAGAACCCCAATCACCGCGAACTCGGCCTGTCGGATGATAAAATGATAGCTGTTATTAAAGTGGTAATAGGCATAGGCGTAGCTGGCGGAAAACATCATGACCAGGCCAACCGTAAGCAACACCATAATGAGCCCGAAAAACACAATGTCCATCCTTCCGCGGGCGCGCAGGGAAAAGCCCGGCTGCTGTGCCTGCAGGGTACTTCTGCGGCGGACGGCTGCGTCTTCCGATGATCTCATGGGCGTCTACCTCCTACATAGGGTGATGGATTCATCCGGATAAAAAATAGGATACTCCAAATGCCGGCCAAAAAACGTCGTATCCCATCGAGTGATTGAAAAATTACAGCAGATAGTTGGAAAAGAGGCAAAGCCCCGCCAGCAGGCACCCGATGAGGGTGACCAGGGAAAAGACGGCGACAATTTTGTTTTCCCCCCAGCCGCTCATTTCAAAATGATGATGGATGGGGGTCATTTTAAAGATGCGCTTTTTGGTGCGTTTGTAGTAGGTCACCTGAAGGACCACCGACAAAGCCTCTATCACATAAACAATACCGGCGAGCAGCAGAATAACCGGCATGCCGCTGCCAAAGGCCATGGCCACCACCATCCCCCCGAAGAACAGGGAGCCGGTATCCCCCATAAAGACCTTGGCCGGGTGGGCGTTCCATATCAGAAAGCCCGCGCACCCGCCCACGCACACGGCCGAAAGAATATTCAGACCATACAGCTTGAGCAGGCCGGAGGAAAGCATATAAAAGGCCGAGACCACCGCAGTGACGCTCGAGCAAAGGCCGTCGATGCCGTCGGTGAGGTTGACGGCGTTGACAAAGCCGTAGATGAAAAACAGGGCGATCGGCCAGTAAAGCAGCCCGACGCCGGAGGAGCAGTCGATGCGTCCGATAAAGGGGAGATCGGTGAAGGTATCCCCCTGTAAGGCCAACGTGGTAAGGTAGGCCGCCGCGATGAGCAACTGAAGCAGGGTTTTTTGCCGCGCGGTCAGGCCCAGGTTGCGTTTTTTGACCACCTTGATGTAGTCGTCGATAAACCCGACTACCGCGAACGACAGGGCCATCAGCAGCCCGGCGAATATCCGCACCAGGTAAATGCGTTTTTGCGGGCTGGTGCTGGTGATCTCGGCGGCAAAGCCGCTCGACCCTTCGACCAGCGCGAGCACGACAGTGACAGCGGCTGCAACGACAATCCCGATAATAAACATGATCCCCCCCATGGTGGGGGTGCCCTGCTTGGATTTGTGCCAATTGGGGCCAATGTCCAAAATAGTCTGGCCATATTTCAGCTTGTGCAGGTAGGGGATGAAAACCAGCCCCAGCAGAGCCGTGACGGCAAAAGCCGTAAGGGTTGCCACAATAGGGAGAAGTCCGTCCACGGGTCGACCATTCCTTTCCTGTTTGGGCGGCGGCGCCCTCGCTGTGCCGCCGTCTTACTTAGCGTCGGGCACCCCCATGCGGGATAAAACCTCCGCCACTACCTCGCGCTCGTCGAGGTGCACCGTGCCGGTGCTTAGAATCTGATAGGTCTCATGCCCCTTACCGGCCAGAAGGATCAAATCCCCGCTTTGCGCGTGCTCGAGTGCGTAGGCGATGGCGTCTTTGCGGTCCTCTATCACAGTATACGGGGTATCGATGTGTTTCATGCCCACAAGAATATCGTCAATGATGGCGCGCGGACTCTCCGAACGGGGATTATCCGAGGTGACGATTACATAATCCGATTGCTCGGCCGCAATCTGGCCCATGATGGGGCGCTTGAGCCGGTCTCGGTCGCCGCCGCAGCCAAACAGGGTGACCAGGCGGCCGGTTTTGACTTTGTTCATCGCCTTCGTGACGTTGAGCAGGCCGTCGGGCGTATGCGCGTAATCGATCACGACGGTGAAATCGCGACCGGTGGGCACAACCTCTACCCTGCCCTTGACCCCTTTGGCGCTGGACAACGCGTCGAGCACCCCATGGAACGGGCACCCCAGCGAGAGAGCGCAGACACCGGCGGCCATGGCATTGTAAACCGAAAATTCCCCAGGGATTTGCAGACTGACCCGCCCGATGACGCCGTTTCCCACCAGTTCAAAGCTGACGCCGCCCGGTCGATGCCGGATGTTTTTCGCACTGTAATCGCTGTCGTCGCGGCCAACCGAATAGGTCACCGTCTCCCCCGCGCTGGCCGCAAGGATTTCAGGGGCGGCCTCGTCGTCGAGGTTCACGATGGAGCGCTCGCAGGCGTAAAACAGCCGTTTTTTACAGGCGAGGTAATTCTCCATGGTTTTATGGTAATCCAAATGATCCTGCGTGAGGTTGGTAAAGACGCCGGCGGCGAAACGCAGCCCATACACTCTCTCCTGATCGAGGGCGTGGGAGGACACCTCCATGACGACATACTCGCACCCGGCTTTTTCCATCAGCGACAGCAGCGAATGGATCTCATAAGCGTCGGGCGTGGTGTTGTGAGCCGGAAGCACCTGCTCGCCCACCACATTTTGGATGGTGCCGATCAGACCGACTTTATAGCCCTGCTGCTCCAGCACCCACTTGAGCAGGACGCTGGTGGTCGTCTTTCCGTTGGTGCCGGTGACGCCGATAATTTTGATGCGCGAAGCGGGATGCCCAAAGAAGGCGGAGCATAAGGAGGCGTAGACCTGGCGGCTATTTTTTACAATCAACTGGTTTTTCGCTCCGGTGTCCCGTTCGGTGACGATGACCGAGGCGCCCGCCTGTTCGGCCTCGCGGGCATACTGATGCCCGTCTACTCTGGTTCCCTGAAGGCAGACGAACACCATTCCCTTTTTCAGTTTTCGTGAATCGTTGGTGACGCCGGTCACCTCTACCTCGTCAAACGGGCTCGGCTGCCCGTACATCTCGATAAACTTCATGCTCATGACCTCCTTTTCCCGCTCAAGCCGGCTGATTGCGATAGCGCAGCACTCAGTCGGTGCTGCCCTGGTATCGGAACTGGACGGTTACCACCGTGCCGGCCTCCACCTGTTCCCCCTTGGCGACGCTTTGCTCGTAACAGACCGCCCCGCTGGAGGACAAGGAGACGCCCGACATGCTGACGTTGATACCGGCAGCGGCAGCGGCGGTGTTGACCTGCGAAACGGTCATGCCATTGAAATCGGGCACCGTCGACATGGTGGGCGTGTCGGTTTCGCTGGTGTAAAGCACAACCGTACAGTTCTTGGGCACCGTCTGGCCGGCCACCGGGACCTGGCGCACCACCGTATCCCCCGAACCGACCACTTTGCTCTTGAGCTGCTTTTCACTCAGCGAGCTCTGCGCCGTTGACACGCTATCCCCCACGACGTTGGGAGTAGCCGTATCGAGGTTGGCGTATTCGTCCTCGGTGTACTGCGGCTCAATCCCCAGATAGGGCAGGATATCGGCAAAAATCTGCCCGGCGACCGGAGCGGCGATGGTGCCGCCGAAGGTGACGGGTACATGCGGCTCGTCGAGCATGACCAGAACGGCAACCTGCGGATCATCCGCCGGGGCAAAGCCGCAAAAGGATGCGATGACATCGGTAACGTTGCCCTCATCGTCCTTTTGGTCGATTTTCTGCGAGGTGCCGGTTTTACCGGCGACGCGATAGCCGGCGACGTAGGCGTTTTTGCCGCCCCCCGTGCTGACGACCGACTCGAGCATCTCCCGCATGGCGGCCGAGGTCTCGCTCGAGATCACCTGGCGCTCGACGACGGGGTCGATGTTTTGCACGATGTTGCCGTCGGCATCGAGAATCTGGCTGACGACGTGGGGCTTGATGTAAGAGCCGCCGTTGGCGCAGGTGGCCATGGCCGTGATAAGCTGGATCGGGGTGATACGGAAGGTCTGACCAAAGCCCTCGGAGGCGAGCTCAACCGGGCCCATCTGATCCTCCGTGTGGTAGATGGCCGCCGCCTCGCCCGGCAAATCGATACCCGTCAATTCGGTCATACCATAGGCTTTGAAATACTTGTAAAACAGGCTGACGCCAAGGCGCTGGGAAATTTCGATAAAAGCGGGGTTACAGGAATTTTCAAATGCATTGGTGAGGTTCTGATGCCCATGGCCGCCCGCCTTGTGACACTTGTATCGCGTGCCGGCGATGACGATGGAGCCGTTGCAATCAAAGGTGGATTCCTTGGAAACCTTGCCCTCCTCCAACGCAGCCGAGCCGGTGACGATCTTAAACACCGAACCAGGCTCATAGGTGTCCGACACCGCCTTGTTTCGCCACTGCTGCTGGCGTTCCAGGCTCAGCTGCTGGGAGCGTTCCTCCCCCTCCAGGGCGTCGACGCGCGCCTGCGCGGCCGCGTCGGCGAGCACAAAGGGCTCGTTAGGGTCAAAATCCGGCTTGGTCGCCATAGCCAGAATCCCGCCGGTCTTGATATCCATAACGATGACGCAGCCGCGATTGGTACAATTGTTGGATATGACGGCGGTCTCGAGGTATTTCTCGGCGCAATACTGAATGTACTCATCAATGGTGAGCACCAGAGAATTCCCCTGCTGCGCCTCGACCATGGTCTCGTAATTGAAGGGCATATCGCTTCCCCGGGCATTTTTGGAAGCCACTACCTTGCCCGGCACCCCCTGAAGCTGGGTGTCGTACTGATACTCGATGCCATAGAGGCCCTGGTTATCGTCCCCCACAAAACCGAGCACAGTAGAAGCGAGGCTTCCATTGGGATAGTACCGCTTGGTGGTTTCGTCCAGCCCGACGATCGAACCGAGCGAATTGTCCCGGATAAAGGTGCGCACCTCGTTGGCCACGTTTTCCTCCACCCGCTGCTTGACCTTTTCGTAGGCGGTGTTGCGCTGGGTCTGCTGATAAACCGTTTCGCGCTCAAGCTCCAAAATCTCCGACAGGCCGTCGGCAATCAAGGCGGCCTCCTCGTCGGTTTCGATATCCTTTGGCGTGATATAGACGGTCCAAACCGTGGCGCTGGTCGCCAGAACGTTTTTGTTGCGGTCGTAAATGGTCCCCCGCTCGGCGGCAATGGTGGTGTTGGATAGCTGCTGGTTGCTGGCCTTGAGAGACAGCTCGCCGCCCTGCACCAGCATCAAATCGACCAGCCGTACCGAAGCCGTGCCGAAGCCGAGCACAACGACAATCAGCATTAACGCAAACATGCGCTTCCACATCAGTTTGGTTGGACCCTTGGCCATATGCGTACCTCCCTAAATATTCCGGCCATTTTATCCTGTGGGGAAACCGGCCGGAAGACCTTCCCCAAGATACGGGATAAGACGGAAGCCGGGCTGGGCCCGTGACTCCCGTCCATGTCAATTCATCATATGAGAATTTGTGGATAATTATAACACATCGACCAGTCGAAATAAAGCAGGTTTGCACACTGCTATGAAAGGATTATTTTACCATGTCATTCTCTGTCTATCCCAAGTGGTATCACAGCGCCCCACCATGTCCCATTGCGACAGCAGGCCGCAAAAGCGGCCGTCCAATACCGGCCCGGCCACCGCGCCGGCTGCCGGGAGCTTAAAACCAGGCCATCAAACGGGCCCAAAGGCTCATATCCTGATCGTCCTTTGTGATTTCCGCCTCGTCCTCATCGTTGAGCACCACGCAGACGGTCTGGGCCGACTGTTGCTTTTGCATGCCCATATCGGCCGCCGCTTTTTCTAAATTGGTATAGGAGATGGAGCTGGCCAATTCCATTTCCAGCCGGGTGCTTTCGCTCTTGAGGCGGTCGATGGAGGTCTGCGTCGCCGTAATCTCAGCCGTAATCTCCGACTGCTGGATAGCCCCGAAGATGCGAAAGCCAACCAGCATCAGCACCGCCGTAGCGCACACCAGCACTTTGGCGGCCAGCTTGCGGCGGCGGGCGCGCTCCTGCATCCGGATGCGGGCGCGCGACTGGGGCCGGCGCTGCGGCTCCTGCTGCGGAAGTCGCACAATATTCGGTTTTTTCTCCGTAAACCGTTCGAAATCATACGCGGTGCTATCCCGATAGCCCTGCATCCCATTCACATCCTTTTTCAATATCAATGATTTTTCTTTTGCCGCCACAGGGCGGCGCACGACCGTAATTTATTCCCGAATACGCTCGACAGCGCGCAGTCTTGCGCTGCGGCTGCGGGGGTTGCTTTCCAGCTCCCTCTCTCCCGCTTCCACCGCCCTGCGGGTGACCGGGCGGCAAAGAGGCGTCTTTCCGCACACGCACACTGGGAATTCCGGCGGGCAGGTACATCCCTTACACAGGGCGGAAAACCGCTGTTTTACCATGCGGTCCTCCAACGAATGGAAGGTGATAACCGCGAGCACCCCGCCCACCTTCAGGCAATCCGGCGCGTCTTGCAAAACACGCTCGAGACCGTCCAGCTCCCCGTTGACCGCGATGCGCAGCGCCTGGAAGCATCGCCGGGCGGGATGCCCCTCCCGCCGTGCGGCGGCCGGGACGGCCGACGCGATGCATTCGGCAAGCTGCAGGGTCGTACGGATGGGCTCGTCCTGCCTGCGCCGCACAATGGCGGCGGCAATGCGGCGGGAATATTTTTCCTCGCCATATCGAAAGAACAACGAGGCCAGCTCCTCTTCGCTGCAAGAGGCGATCCAATCGGCCGCCGTGGCCCCCTCCTTCGACATGCGCATATCCAGCGGAGCGTCGTGGTGAAAGGAAAAGCCGCGTTCGGGCGTATCCAGTTGATAAGAGGAAACACCGAGATCGAGCAAAATTCCGTCCACCCGGTCGACGCCCAAAGAGTCCAAAATGCTCCTCAGCTCGGCGTAATTGCCGGCTACCACCTGCGCCCCCGCATAGGGAGCCAGCCGGGCGGCCGCCGCCTGCCGGGCGTCGGGGTCGCGGTCAATCGCAATCAGGCGGCCGGTGGTCAGCCTCTGGGCGATCGCTTCACTGTGGCCCCCGCCCCCCGCCGTGCCGTCGACATAAACGCCGTCGGGGCGAATGTGCAAAGACGCTATGGCCTCTTCGAGCAATACCGGCTGGTGTGAAAAAGACATGCGCGGCCCTCTTTCCTGCTTGATTACATGCCGAGCTGCTCCATAATGGCGGCGATTTCGTCGGCCGATTTGCTCTCGCTTTCCTCATTCCAGCGGTCGGCATTCCAGATTTCCACCCGGGTGGAGGCGCCGATAATGGTGGTTGCTCCGGCAAGGGAGGCGTATTCTCTGAGGTTTTGCGGAATCCCGATGCGCCCCTGCGCGTCGAGCTCAACCTCGCAGGCGCCGGAAAACCAAAAGCGCTGGACGTCGCGGCGCTGGGCGATGGGCAGCGCGGTGATGGTCTGCTCGATCTTTTCCCACTCCTTGAGAGAGTGCACAAACAAGCAGTTGTCCAGCCCCTTGGAGACAATAAACCGCTCGCCCAGATCCGCACGCAGCTTCACGGGGATAAAGACGCGGCCTTTGGCGTCGATATTATGTTGATAGGTTCCGATCAACATAAGCGAATTGCCTCTTCCTTTCTGGTGTTTGGAGCTCTATTTCACCACTATCCACCACTTCGCACCACTTTGATGTAATTATATCGAGCATTTATGGGAATTGCAAGGGAGTTCGTCCACTTTTTCGGCATTAGGGCTAAAAAAGTTTTAAAAAATTGTGCAGAACGCATGTTCTGACACAATATCTGGGCGGAGATAAATGGGAATCTACGAAATCCACTTACAACAAATTCCAAAACCGATGCAGCAAGCATACGACGCAGAATCGCTTGACCCACGGCGTAGAGTACAACCTTCCACGCCGAAAGCATCCTTTGGCCGCCTTGCCCGCTCGCAGAGTGAGAAAACAAGTTCGCGCCCTTTCCCGCCAATGCCCCTCGCATTTTCATCCAGGACGCCATAGAATGGTTTTGATGTACGCCCACGGTGGATGAAGATAATCCTTTCAAAACATCATCCCCGCTGGCGGCAAAACGACATGGATCACAATCCTGACCGAGGGCCTGAAATCGGATACGATGTAGTTTGAGGTGATCGCAACGCGGACGATGCTATTGGGCTATGACATTGGCGGCGCCAAGTGCACGGTCTGTCTCGCCCGGGTACAACCAAATTTGGAAATACTCGATCGCAAAACCCTTCCCACCAAGCCGTTTTCCACGATGCGGCCGCTTCTGGCCGAGGCCGGGAAGAGCCTGCTGCACAGCCATCCGGATGCTTTAACGCAGCTATGCGGGATTGGGATCCGCTGTGGCGGCCCCCTTGACAGCCGCCGCGGAGTCCTCCTCTCCCCTGCCAATTTGCCCGGCTGGGAAGAGGTCCCGATTGCAGAGATATTGCGGCAGGAATTCGGCGTGCCGGCTTTTTTGCAAAACGACACCAACGCCTGTGCTCTGGCCGAGTGGCGGCTGGGAGCGGGCCGCGGCTGCGACGACATGGTTTTTCTGACCATGGGTGACAGCTTCGGCGCCGGTATCATCAGCGGCGGCAGGCTTCTCAGCGGCACAGACGGCATGGCGGGGGAAATCGGCCGCTTCCGCCTGTGGGACGACGGGCCGTTCGACGGTGGCAAGGCCGGACCGGCCAAGGACTTTTGCACCCACGAAGGCATCGCCCGGCTGGCTCAAAGCTATACAAAGGATAGAATCCGCGACGGCTGCCCTCCTGCCTGGCACGTGCCCGGCAGGAAGCCGCGCCCCATTACCGCACAGCTTATCGAAAGATACGCCGAAAACGGAGACGCCGGCGCGCTGGAAATCTTTCGCCAGGCGGGCGAAAGGCTGGGCCAGGCGGTCGGCATCCTCATCGCTCTGCTCAACCCCTCGCGCATTATCCTCGGCGGCATCTTTGTCCGCTGCGAGCAGTGGCTGCGTCCGGCCATGGAAGAGGCGATACGGCGGGATACCTTGTCCTCCCACGCCCGAAAGTGCCTGGTGCTGCCCGCCCAGACCGGGGAACGGCTTGGGGACATCGCCAGCGTGATGCCCGCCTGCCATGCGCTTGGCATGGCCGTGTCCGCCCCGCCTCCGTCTCTCCCAATACGCCCCCGCGTCCAAGCCCATTGCCAACGGCTGTTCGAGCGCTATCCACCGCTCCAAGCTCTGTCTTTACCGCTCATCCGGGCTTTTGAATTATTACGGGAGGCTTTTTGTGCGGGCGGCAAGCTGCTCCTCTGCGGCAACGGGGGCAGCGCGGCCGACGCCGATCACATCGTGGGCGAGCTGATGAAGGGCTTTCTGCTCCCCCGCCCCCTCGACCGCCCGGGGCTGCCTCCCGGCCTGCAGGGGGCTTTGCCCGCCATTGCATTGACCCAGCATTCAGCGCTGAGCACCGCCTTTGGGAACGATGCCGACCCCCAACTGGTTTTTGCCCAGCAAGTCCTTGGCCTCGGGAGGCCCGGCGACGTGCTTTTGGGTATTTCCACTTCGGGCAACTCGCGTAACGTAATGCTGGCAGCCCAGACCGCCCGCGCAATAGGGATGCGCGTCATTGCCTTAACGGGGCAAACGGGCGGCATGCTGGCCTCCCTCAGCGATGTACTGCTCGCGGCGCCCGCGGCATCGACGCCCGAGGTGCAGGAATATCATCTGCCCTTGTACCATACCCTCTGCGCCATGCTGGAGGAGGAATTGTTCGGCAAGGAATCCACCGCGGGGAAGGAGCGGGTGTCCAGCCGGTGAGTAACGGCCGACTTCGTTGCCCCAGAAACGCAGTGAGCTTCCCCTATATTGGATGCATGCAGGCCGCCTCTAGGATAAGCGGATCAGGGCGCTTGATAGATCATTTTATGTACTTCGCCACTACGGCTATTGCCCCTCGCCCCAGTCGGACCGCAGGAGACGCATTAAAGCATTTCTCACAGTGATTGGTCGCGATTTGTACGAAAGCATCGCCATACAATGTGCCGGTGCACTTCAGAAGGCGTATTTTAGTTCCCCGTTCAAGATTGCAGCGTTTCGCCCGAAAAATGGCGATATGCCAGGTCCGATCGGGAGAACGCTGCGGCGATAACACAATCCGCCATACATTAAAAATACGAATATCAAAAGGGAGCCCCCGCGCGGGAGCTCCCTTTTCCATTTTGACAATATCAGCCCTGGGCCGCCATGTTCTGAAATTTGGTTTTTGTTTCGTCAATTTTCTTTTGCTGCGCCGCCGGGGTCGGATACCAGCCGCGGCTATGCATCTGATTGAAAACGTCGTATTGGATATTATGCTCCTCGTTGAGCAGCTGCATCACTGTCTGGCGAAGCTGCTCGTTGGCGCATTCGTTGGCAAACGTATTGTAACCGTCGGTGATATATTTCTGACTGGTCAGGCAGTCGTCCATGAGTTCTTTGTCCTGCATCACGGGGTTGGTGCTCATTGCGTTCCACTCCTTTCTAATTCAAAAAGCCCATCATGGTGTCGAAATGCTGCTGGTGCTTGCATGCGATCTGGTCGCAGCAGGTTTTGATCTCCTGATCGCTCGCCTCGGCCGCGATAGCCTTAAACTTTTTGATCAGAAGCTGCTCCGCGCTGAGCTGATCCTCCAGATAGGAAAGTTCCTTTTCGCTTAAATTTGCCATGACGTCGCCACTCCTTTCGTCGCGGTAAAAAATGTTTGACCTGCTAACAAAGGTCCTCTTTATTATCTGCACGCAAAAGCGTTCTATTCCAGCAAATGAACGCCAATTGGCGCAGGCAAAAGTCCACAAATCGCCAAAGACATATGGCAAAAAACAACCCAGATATGACCAATTTATAAAAATAGCGCCGTTTCTCTTGCATTTTTGCGCGCAATACCATAAGATGTATATATTCGGATTCATTCGACAGCGCAGCGCAAGCCGCCCTCGTTTGGTTTTCTGCGGATGTGGCGCAGGCTCGAAAGAATGATATTTTCAACAAAGGAAGTGCTATCGGTTTTATGAAAAAGGTGGCTGTCATCATGGGCAGTAAATCCGATCTGGATCAGGTCCTGCCCGCTGTCAAAACGCTGCAATCGTTCGGTATCCCTTATGAGGCCCGGGTCATGTCGGCGCACCGCACCCCCGACGAGGCGGCCGATTTTGCAAAAAACGCGCGTGCCAACGGCTTTGGCGTCATCATAGCCTGCGCGGGGATGGCGGCCCATCTCGGCGGCGTGCTTGCCGCCCATACCACCCTGCCGGTCATCGGGGTGCCCATGCGTTCCTCCTTCGACGGGCTGGACGCCCTGCTCGCCACCGTACAGATGCCCTCCGGCGTACCGGTGGCGGCCGTCTCGGTCAACGGCGCTAAAAACGCCGCCCTGCTCGCCGCACAGATTCTCGCGGTGGAGGATGCATCTTTGGCCGGCCAGCTGCAGGCCCAAAAGGACGAGATGAGGGAGTCGGTCGCTCAGGCCGACGCCGCCGTACAGCAGCAGTTACAAAACCTGTAACAAGCGATATTGGGGAAGGAAAAGACGATTGCGCTCCCGCTCACAGGGAGGAAAGAGGTGTCTTATGAACAACAGTCATTCGGAGAGTTACAAAGCGGCCGGTGTGGACGTGACCGCCGGCTACAAAGCGGTGGAGCTGATGAAAGAGCACGTCGCCCGCACCAAGATACCGGGGGCGATCTCCTCCATCGGGGGATTCGGCGGCCTGTTTGATATCAGCGGGCACAAGGCGGAGCATCCCATCCTGGTCAGCGGCACCGACGGGGTCGGCACCAAGCTGAAGATTGCCTTTTTGATGGACAAGCACGATACGGTCGGTATTGACTGCGTGGCCATGTGCGCCAACGACGTGGCCTGCACCGGCGCGGCCCCCTTGTTTTTCCTGGATTACATCGCGGTAGGGAAAAACTATCCGGAAAAGGTCGCGTCCATTGTCTCGGGGGTGGCCGAGGGCTGCGTGCAGGCCGGCTGCGCCCTCATTGGCGGCGAAACGGCCGAGATGCCCGGTTTTTACCCGGTGGAGGAATACGATCTGGCCGGCTTCTGCGTCGGCCTGGCCGACCGTGACCGCATGATCGACGGCAAGGCGGTCGCTTCGGGCGACGCCATCGTTGCCCTGCCCTCCTCGGGGGTGCACTCCAACGGGTTTTCTCTTGTGCGCAAGGTGCTGCGGGTCAACGAGGAAAATTTGCGCACCCACATCGATGAGCTGGGCCGCACGCTGGGGGAGGAGCTGCTCACCCCCACCTGCATTTATGTAAAGCCGCTGCTGGCCCTGATGGAACGCCTCCCGGTCCATGCGGTCAGCCATATCACCGGCGGCGGGTTTTATGAAAACATTCCGCGGATGCTGCCCGAGGGCAAACGGGCCATGATTCGCCTGGAGAGCGTCCAGATTCTTCCCATCTTTGACCTGCTTGCCAAGACGGGCGGTATTTCGCAGCGGGATATGTTCAACACCTTTAATATGGGGGTTGGAATGGCGATAGCCGTCCCCGGCGAGCGGGCCGACGAGGCGGTGCGCTTGCTGCGGGAAGAGGGGCAGCAGGCCTACATCATGGGCGAGATTGCCGACGGCGAAACGGGAGTGGAAATATGCTGAACATTGCGGTACTCGTCTCGGGCGGCGGCACCAACCTACAGGCCTTGCTCGACGCCGAGAAGGACGGCAGGCTGCCCAACGGGCGCATTGTCTGTGTCATTTCGAGCAAGGAGGGGGCCTATGCCCTCGAACGCGCCGCCAAAGCGGGCAAGGAAGGGATCTGCATCCCCCGGCGCGCCTTTGCTTCCATGGAGGAGTATGACCGTGCGCTGCTCGACGCCCTGGAGGGCCGCCGGATCGATCTGATCGTGCTGGCCGGCTTTCTCTCGATTTTGGGCGACGAGGTAGTCGCGCGATACCGCAACCGCATCATCAATGTCCACCCCGCTCTCATCCCCTCCTTCTGCGGGAAGGGGTACTATGGGCTCAAGGTGCATCAGGCAGCGCTGGAAAAAGGGGTCAAGGTGACCGGCGCCACGGTGCATTTCGTCAACGAAATCCCCGACGGCGGGGCCATCATCCTTCAGCAGGCGGTGGAGGTCCACGACGACGACACCCCCGAAAGCCTGCAAAAACGGGTGATGGTGGAGGCGGAGTGGAAGCTGCTTCCCCGTGCGGTCGCCCTGTTCTGCGAGGGCAGGCTGCGTGTGGAGGGGGGCCGGGTGCGCATTCTTCAAGAATCCCCCCGCCAATGAAGATACCCGAAACCGCCGGCGCTTCTATCCACGCGCCGGCTGACTGTACACACAAAGGACAGAAAGGATGGCATCCAATGACCGAACTGCAAAAGGAACTGAGCGCTACGACCTATCCCGGCCGCGGCATTGTGTTGGGAAAAAGCGAGGATGGCAAAAAAGCGGTGATTGCCTATTTTATCATGGGCCGCAGCGAAAACAGCCGCAACCGCGTCTTTGAGGAGACAGAGGACGGCATCCGCACCAGGGCTTTCGACGAGAGCAAGATGGTCGACCCCTCCCTGATCATCTACTCCCCCGTACGGGTCTGGCGGGACCAGACCATTGTCACCAACGGGGATCAGACCGACACGATTTACGAGGGATTTGAGCAGGGGCTGTCCTTTGAGCAGTCGCTTCGCAGCCGCACCTTTGAGCCGGACGCGCCGAACTATACTCCCCGCATTTCCGGCCTGTGGCAGCCCAAGGCCGACTGCTATCATCTGTCCATCCTCAAATCGGCCGACGGCAATCCCGATTCGGTGCAACGGTTCTTTTTTGATTATGCCTGCGTCCCGGCCGGCCAGGGCCACTTTATTCACACCTATGCGGGCGACGGCAATCCCCTGCCCTCTTTTACCGGCGAGCCGACCAGCGTGACCATCCAAGGTGATATCGACGCCTTTACATCCCTTGTGTGGGATCACCTCAACGCCGACAACCGGGTCTCCCTTTTCACCCGCTTTATCGACCTCGAGACCCTGTCGTGCGACACCCGTATCGTCAACCGGCTCTCATAGTCTCAAAGCAGCCGGCCGTTACCGCGCACCGGCGTCCGATGCCGGCCGGGCCGCGCTTGCCGCCCGCGCCAACCGGCGGGAATGCATCTACCCCGTATCTCGAGAAAATAACAGAAGAAAGGAACGCCTTGTTTGGCAAGGCATGGTGATCCATATGAAAGAGCTCACCTTAAAATACGGCTGTAACCCCAACCAGACCCCTTCCCGCATATTCATGGCGGAGGGCGAGCTTCCTATCGAGGTCTTAAACGGCCGCCCCGGCTACATCAACTTCATGGACGCTTTCAACAGCTGGCAGCTGGTCAAGGAGCTCAAGGAGGCCACCGGCCTGCCCGCCGCCGCCTCTTTTAAGCATGTCAGCCCCGCCGGCGCGGCGCTTGGCCTGCCGCTGTCCGACACTTTAAAGAAAATCTATTTTGTCGACGATCTGGAGCTCTCCCCCATCGCCTGCGCTTATGCCCGGGCCCGGGGAGCCGACCGGATGTCCTCGTATGGCGACTGGGCGGCCCTCAGCGACGTCTGCGACAAGGAGACGGCCACGCTGCTCGCGCGCGAGGTATCCGACGGCATCATCGCCCCCGGCTATACCGACGAAGCGCTCGAAATTCTGAAAAAGAAGCGCAAAGGCACTTATAACGTCGTCCGAATCGACCCGGATTACCGTCCCGCCCCGGTGGAACACAAGGACGTTTTCGGCGTTACCTTTGAGCAGGGGCGCAACGAATCCAAGATCGACGCATCCCTGCTGGAAAACATCGTCACCGACAACAAGGCGATGACCGAGGAGGCCAAGCGCGATTTGATCGTCTCCCTCATCACCCTGAAGTATACCCAGTCCAATTCGGTCTGCTACGCCAAGGACGGCCAGGCCATCGGCATCGGCGCAGGGCAGCAAAGCCGCATCCACTGCACCCGTCTGGCGGGCAACAAGGCCGATCTCTGGCATTTACGGCAGCATCCCAAGGTGCTCGCCCTCCCCTTCCGTGACGATATCCGCCGCCCCGACCGGGACAACACCATCGACCTCTATCTCTCGGACGAAGACGCTATGGATGTGCTGGCCGACGGCGCATGGCAGAACTTTTTCACCACCTGCCCCGCCCCGTTGACCCGTGAGGAAAAGAGGGAGTGGCTCTCCGGCCAAAGCGGCGTCAGCCTGGGGTCGGACGCCTTCTTCCCCTTTGGCGACAACATTGAGCGCGCCCATAAAAGCGGCGTGACCTACATCGCCGAGCCGGGCGGGTCGATCCGCGACGACCACGTCATCATGACCTGCAACAAATACGGCATGGTGATGGCTTTCAGCGGCCTGCGGCTGTTCCATCACTAAAAAAAGGCCGCCTCTCCCATGGAGCGGCGGCTGTTTTCCGTTTATAATGAAACACCGGCCCTGTCCCACGACGGGGTAGAAAGGACAGATGTGCGTTATGACAATCCTCATGGTAGGCGGCGGCGGCCGCGAACACGCCCTCATACGCAAACTCAAGGAAAGCCCGCGGGTTAAGCGCATTCTCTGCGCTCCCGGCAACGGAGGCATCGCCTGCGACGCCGAATGCTATCCGGTGGCGGCCTGCGATATTCCCGGCATGGTCGCGCTGGCAAAGCGGGAAAAGGTCGATTTTGTGGTTGTCGCTCCCGACGATCCCCTCGCGGCAGGCATGGTGGACGCATTGGAGCAAAACGGGATTCGCGCCTTTGGCCCCAACGCGGCGGCGGCGCAAATCGAGGCCAGCAAGGTCTTTTCCAAAAACCTGATGAAAAAATACGGCATTCCTACCGCCGAATATGAGGTCTTTGACGATCCCCACACGGCGATGGGCTACATCCGCCAGCGGGGGGAATATCCCGTCGTGATCAAGGCCGACGGCCTGGCCCTCGGCAAGGGGGTCATCATCGCCGAAAACGAAGCGGCGGCAGCCGATGCGTTGAAGTCCATTATGGAGGACAAAGCCTTCGGCGAGTCAGGCAATCAGGTGGTAGTCGAAGAATTCCTAACCGGCCCGGAGGTATCGGTGCTGGCCTTTGCCGACGGCAAAACCGTACGTCCCATGGTTTCCTCCAAAGACCACAAACGCGCTTTGGATGGAAATAAGGGGCTAAATACCGGTGGTATGGGTACCGTCAGTCCCAATCCCTATTACGACGAGGCGATGGCGAAGCGGTGCGAGCGGGAAATCTTTTTGCCCACGATGGAAGCGATGCGCGCTGAGGGACGGCCTTTCCGCGGTTGTCTCTACTTCGGGCTGATGCTCACGCCGAAAGGTCCAAAGGTGATCGAGTACAATGCCCGCTTTGGCGATCCCGAAACGCAGGTTGTGCTTCCTCTGCTCGAAACCGACCTGCTTGATATCATGGAAGCTGTCGTGGAGGAGCGGCTGGACGGCCAGGATATCCAATGGAAAAAGGGCTGCGCCGCCTGCGTGGTCATGGCTTCGGGCGGCTACCCCGGCAGCTATGCCAAGGGCATCGTCATCGAGGGCCTTGATGAGAGCGGCCAGGTGCCGGGCGCCACCGTCTACCACGCCGGCACCAAGCAGGAAAACGGCCGGTTTGTCACCGCGGGCGGCCGGGTGTTGGGGGTCACTGCGGTGGGGGATACCCTCGACGAGGCACTCGAGCACGCTTATAGCGCGGTGGAAAAAATTCACTTTGCCGGGCAGCATTACCGGCACGATATCGGCCGCATTCTTTGACGCTGCCGGCTTGCACGAATTGGGTTTCCCCGGGTGTCTGCACCGGTACGCCCAGGCCATAACCGGAACCGCCAAAATCCTTGCTTTTTGGGCGTGCGGTAGACGTTCGATGAAACCTGGCCGCGGGGGCAGCATTCCGCCGTGTCCTACTGCGGTATAACCAGACAGCATGGGGCATATTATAAGACGGCAACAAGGAGATGCATGCAATGGATTCAAGCTGTCGCGTCATCACGTTCAATATCCGGCGCAGCGCATGCGACGACGGTGACAACCGATGGGAGGCGCGAGCGCCGCATGTCATTCAATGGCTGGGTCAGCAGCAGGCGCACATCCTCTGTTTTCAGGAGTTGATGCCGGATGCCGCGCAGCTTCTCCAGCAGCACCTGCCAGGCTACGAGTGGGCTGGCTGCGGCCGGAGCGCCGAGCTGGGGGACGAGCACTGCCGCATCGCCTGGCGCAGTGATAGCCATGTCGCCACAGGTTGGGAGACCTTCTGGCTCAGCGATACCCCCACCCTTCCCGGCAGCAAATTTTCCAAGGGATGCACGGTCTGGCCGCGTACCTGTACGGTTGTTGCGCTATATCAACGTTCGAGCGGCCGGCGGTTTCGGGTATACAATACCCATCTGGATCACGCCTGCGAATACTCCAAACAGGAAGGGGTACGGGTCCTTTTTCAGCGCATTGCCAGGGATCATCGGGAGGAGCCTCTCCCCTTTTTGCTGATGGGCGACTTCAACGCTACGCCCGATTCGGCCGTCGTCCGGCAGATTTTCGATTCCGCTCCGGCGCCTTTATCCGATTTTTCCGACTTACGCGGAGCGTCCTGTGAAATCACCTATCACGGTTACGGGCTGGACGCCCCCTGCAAAATCGACTATCTGCTCGCTACCTCGGAATGGGGGCTTCAGCAGCGGCATCTGGGCACATATCAGTGCCAGAGGGTATATTTGTCCGACCACTATCCCGTGATAGCCGATTTATACTGGAAATAACGCATCGTCCGCCGCTGAAGCAGTGCAATCACGGCCATGAGCTGGCTGAAGGAAGCTTCGCCTTATTGCCGCTGCCTGAAATTTTGGTTTTTGTGTCTATCGCAATGATATTTTTAATTCGATAAAAGCAGTTTTTATCTGTATGCTTGCCATCGATTCCTTTGGAGTTACTCTTCTAAATAAGCATTATCGCCGTGAACCAGTCACTTCTGGATTCACGGCGATTTTCAGTATCAAGGCACAAGCATTGCGTCGATGTCCTCTCCTTCTCCCAAATGCTCTTCATGCTGCTGGGGGACAATTTCAGTAATACCCTCAACATCCGCTTTATTCACTTCCAAAAGGATTCGCCACCCAGCCATATCGGCTGTTTGGAAAAAGGGTGATATGGTAGTATAATCAATGATTAACTGCTGCCCCGATCGGGAGAGAAAATTGATTTGGTCTCGCATAGAACCGCTGGGGTGGTTTTGGGACATTAAAATAATAGCTTTTTCATGAAAAAATTCATCCTCGTATTTTTGGGTATAGTCAAGGTCTTCTTGACGCTCAACCATATCATTATTCAATTTTTCCTGTTGAAAGCATTCTTGGAGCTGCTCATTACTATGGATGACCTGGGCAGAAAAATCCGTATCCTGCGCTTCCCCGTAGCGATATCCTATATTTACATATTCCCCCACAGTGAAAGGGATATGCGGCTGCTCGGATTGCACCGCGTTTTCACTACTGCATCCTGCCACCGTGCATATTCCAATGATCGCCAAAACAGCAGCAAATAAACAGTTGAAATTAGAGAAACCATGGTGGTGGCGATATCGGCTTAGATTCATTTTTCTACACCCTCTCTTTGGAAATGGCAAATGCCAACGATAGGATATTAACGTAAAACCTACTAGGGTATCAGATGGTTATTTATTATATTTCCGGTTTTTTGTCTTGTCAACCAGGAAACCAGGTTAAATTTTTGTAATCTATTCAGAATTTTCGTCTAAAAAATGCTTGGGAAATAAAGAAAACAATTTCCCAAGCATATAAACATTGACCACATCGAAAAAATAACACAATACATTACTTATGGCTCAATATCAGAGGTCATTCCGATAGCCAATCCATCTTCTCCACATGCTGTTGCAGTACAACATCGCTAACTTCCCCTATGTCCTCTTTGCGTACCTCCACAAGAATACGCCAGCTAGCTTCTGCATCCTCACGGATTACCGGTATAATCGTAGTATAGTCAACAATCAACTGTTGATTGGCGCGGGTGACGGCATCAATCCGAGTTTTATCTGAGGAATGGGAATAGTTGCGAGCGATTACGATTAAAGCTTTCTCTGTAAAAAAAGCTTCGTTGTATTGCCGGGTATAGTCATAATCGTCGGGATAGGGTTCATACCATCTCTCTTGCTCGTACACCTCTATAAGCTCTGCCATACTGGTAACTAGTTTCGCAGAAGAATAGTCCGAGCCTCGTCTCTCCTCTTCACCGATTGGACGATATGCCCCCACAGATTTATATACAGCAGAAAATGGGATAGACGTAGTCGTCTCAGCCGTATCACTCCCTGTATGGGACGGCTCTACCAACGAGAAAGTATCGAAGTCCGACGACGAGTTCTCGGAGGCAACTACCGACGCCGTGGACGAGACGGCATCCTCTTCCGACACAGCCTCCTTTCCACTAGCAACCGAAGGTGCTTCATTCGAAGGCCGCGGCTACGCCTCAGATACAACAGCATCCATTTCAGAAACGTCCGTATTGACACTGGATAATTCAGCCGTCGGCGCTTCCTGCCTTTGGCAGCCGTTCGCTGCCAGCAGACAAGCCAGCGATATCGCCCCCGCTATGCAACGAAGGATAACACCTGCTTTGTTCATACAATCGGCTCCTTTCTGTAAGGATTGTTTCTGTTCTTATCTTGCTTAATACCATGCTATGGCAAACCAGATTGTGCGAGTCGTGTTACCATCGCGCTTATGCAATTGGACGTCGTAGACCCCAGATGGCATATTGTCCCGGTAAATCATCTCTGTCGAGCTCATGTTCAGGCGGGAATCATACTGTAAGCCTGTGGATAAGTTTTGTCTAACTTCCAATATTATTCCATGATCCTGTGATCATTATATTTCTAGTTTTGTGATGTGTCAACTAGAAACCAGGTTAAATTTTTGTAATCTTTTAGATATTACAACCAAATCATTCTCCACGAAAAAAGCCCGGGAATCCATACGATCCGATTCCCGGGCTTTTTTCGTATCAGCTGATAAGCGTGTTTTTCACTCTCCTAGCTGCGCTTCATGCTGCTGAGGAACAATGTCCACAACCCCATCGACATCGGATTTGTTGACTTGCAACAATTTATAGCACATTGCCGTAGCTCCATCTGCAAATACAGCTTTTTCAATGGTATAATCAATGATTAATTGATCGTGGTTTCGGATGAGGGAATTCACTCGAATTTGATCGGATATGCTAGGCAAATATTTTGAAAAATACACAACAGCATACGTTTCAAAAAATGCTTCGGTATGGCTTGTAGAAAAGCCGGGACATTCTTCCCGAAATCCTTCCTCGTGATACAACGATTCCAGCTCTTCCACGCTACGGACAATCTGCGCATAAAAGGATCGATTTGGATTGGGATTCGTATTGATTAGGAAGCGATCAGTCGGACACTCTCCCACCCAAAAAGGCACGACCGATTCGGCTGTGCTTGCGTTTGACTGCGGCGGTTTATTCGGTGAGGTGACTGGTGAACGATCCTCTTCTTGCCCGGAAGCTTCCGATGCCGCCGATGCTGTAGCACTCGATGGAATTGTTGTTGTGCTAGACAGCGTCGATGCATCCCCTGAGGTTAAAACGGATACGGATGATACATTTTGTACTTCTTCGTTGTCAGGATGAGACGTTTGGCTACCATGCCTGCCTTGGCAACCACTCATCGCCAACAAACAAGCCATAGATAACAGAATGGCCATCCAACGCATGATTTTTACAGAAACATTCATATGAGCAACTCCTTTCCAATGAATTGCTATAAATAGGCACACTCCAAAAATGCCTGTGATATTGCCCGCCTGTTTCGCCCCCCTCCGCGCTAGATATCTGGATAGAATCGTGCGCTTTTTGAAAACCGGGGTAAAACGGAATGATATCTTGCATATGCAAATTAGATAAAATCTTCAAACTGTTGTTTCCTTCATTCTAGCCGCTGCATTATGAAAAGTCAACCATATAAATGGTTAAACTTTTGTAACCTTTATTGTTAATGCCCAAAGCATTCTTACTACACCAAAAACAGAATCGCTAAAACAGAAGACCCTCCGGAATACGCGTCGCATTCCGGAGGGGGTTTGTGCCGCTCATGGAGCCTTATGTAGCCCCATGAGAGCCATGATTTCTTGGGCCGGATGGGCCGTTGGCCGTTGAGCCCAACCCAAAACTGACCGAAAGGGCCTGGTCGATCTGCGCCATATACTGGTTGTCAAGCGCGCCCATTTTTTCCTTGAGGCGCTTTTTGTCAATGGTGCGCACCTGCTCAAGCAGCACGATGGAATCTTTGGCAAGGCCCGAGCCGACCGCGTCGACCTGGATGTGGGTAGGCAGCTTGGTTTTATCGCTCTGGCTGGTGATGGCGGCGGCGATGACCGTCGGGCTGAAACGGTTGCCCACGTCGTTTTGGACGATCAGCACCGGACGGATTCCTCCCTGTTCCGAGCCCACCACCGGGCTGAGGTCGGCATAATAAATGTCTCCCCGTCGGATGGACATATTCTCCACACTCCAATTAGATTGTCAGGCGCGAGGCTGGATTCCTCCGCCCTGCAAATTTATTGTTGCCCGCCCAGCATTTTCTTATACCGACCGTGTGGGAAAATCGGAAAAATCCTGGACAAACAATGCTCTCTACTCCATTGTATACCACACCCCTCTGATTGGTGCGTACAAGCCCGTGCGAGGTACTAACTGTTTTTTGTCTCATTGATTCCCGCGAACACAATACCGCCGACCATTTCGCTGTCTTCTCTACGGTACCCACGAGCACGGTGATAAAATAAAATCAAGCGTCCGCCTTATTGGGACGCATGATTTCATTTGTCAACTTTGCCCCTCAAATTAACCGGGGAAAAGCAAAAAGTAGCGGACAGGTTTTCATAGTAAGAATATAGGAAGCGCTAAGAAATATCGAATACTACCACCATGGAACGTAATCATTCCCTTTCGCTATTCCATGAGCGAGATCGCAATAAATTCTTTCAGAGAACGCAACCTACTTTGCTCCTTAATATAAAAGCAGCCCCAACTGCCATCATAACGCTGCATACCAAGTTGACTTACTCATTTGCCGTTTCACTTCACCGTCTGAAATAAAATTAGTTATTTGCACAATGCTAATAATATAGGAAAATAAATATCGCAAACTACACTTTCTTCCTTGCGCCAAGACGGTGCAAGCGAAGCATAATTTTTAAAATGTCGTAACTGCTCACTTCCAATACATTTCATCCATTCGTCATTCATCATCATATCGCTTAGCGACTGGACGAAATATGGGTTTTCATCATCAAAGACAGGATAGGAAACGGATGCAGTGCCAAGATTCCGCATAAACCAAGCGAAATCAATCGGATGATTGTCAAAACTATGAATGTCGATGACCTCTTTTGGTTCATTCCAGTTATGGTTGAACGGTCCTACAAAATGCCCACAGTTAATATAAATAAAACCGTCTTGATAATCTTTCATCAGCTCTTTGCAATGCTGATACGATTTTTTTACCATAGCAAGATTATCTGCAGTACGCCAAGAAAGAGTTTTTTCTAAGATTCCGATATGATTTGCGGCAGGAAAAGCGGCTCCTTTTATGTAGTATCGGCATGGCTTCCCTCGAAATGTAGCCTTCTTCGAAAAGTCGTCCGGTGAGGAGTGAGCCAAAGCTCCTTGAAAAGCAAAAAGAGCATTTGAAATCTGTTCTTGTATCTGCGGTACAGTTTCATCAGCACCCAATTCCACCAACTGTTCCGCCCAAATTGCACGAAATCCACCACGCCCATGTTCATCCATAGCATTTCCAGATTTGTAGAAGTGGTCATTCCTATAATCTTGCCAGTTTTCCAGTGAATCTCTGGCTTTCATCAAAAGCGGATTGGTAATCTCTACACCGTTTCTCTTCAACAAATCTACGGTAGAATCAAACCCATCGAAATAAACACCGTGAAGCACCGAGCCGAAAAAGCCTGTCTCCTTTTGACATGCAAAAGCCTTTTTCACCTTTGGCAAACCAAGTATTTTGTCCTGCAGTTGCAGCATTTCCGCTGATTGAACCGATTCACCTAATATTTCTTTTTTGATACGGTATAAGATATTGGGGGGTGCGTTTTCCAAAAGAAAATCGATTCGATTTTGAAACCTTCTGTAATCCATTGATTCCTCCACAACGCTCCAACATGGTATCGATCCACAGTTCGCTTGCAGGTAATCAGAGGCGGTGCAATCCTACTTTATCCATTGCGCCATGCACAAATTTTCTAGACATTTCTACGCAACAAGAGATCACAAAGAAGCACAATTCTTTCAATAAGCGAAGGGAGGACGATCGATTGCCTATCGATCATTCTGCCTGGCTGTTTTCCCCCGCCATGCGCAACAGCTCAGCCTCGTCGATCACCGGTATCCCCAACGACTGGGCCTTGGTCAGCTTGCTGCCGGCCGCCTCCCCTGCGACAACATACGACGTCTTTTTGGAAACGCTGGAGGCCGCCTTCCCCCCCTGGCGCTCAATGATGGCAGCCGCCTCATCACGCGTTAAGTTGGGCAGGCTGCCGGTGAGCACAAAGGTCATCCCGGCCAGACGCTGGCCGCCCGACTGCTCATACGCGCGCATATTGACACCAGCGGCCTTCAGCGCGTCGATCAGGCTGCGGGTACCGTCGAGCGCAAAGAATTCCACAACGCTTTTGGCCATGATCTCCCCATAGCCGTCGATGGCGTTGATCTCAGGCAGATTGGCGTTCATAATGGCATCCATACTGCCAAACCGGGACGCGAGCAGCTTGGCCGCCCTCTGCCCGATATGGCGGATGCCAAGCCCAAACAGCAGCCTCCAAAGATCGTTTTGCCGGGAGCGGTCGATTGCACGGATGAGATTATCGGCCGATTTATCCCCCATGCGTTCGATGGCGGCCACTTGATCCCGCTCAAGGGAATACAGCTCAGCCTGATTGCGCACCAGACCCAGCTCAACCAATTGTACGAGAATGGCGGGGCCCAAACCGTCGATATCCATGGCGTCGCGCGAGGCAAAATGGATGAGATTGCGCAGCAGCTGAGCAGGGCATTCCGGGTTGAGGCAGCGCAGCGCCGCCTCATCCTCATGGCGGGCTACCGGCGCACCGCAGGAGGGGCAGCGCTCGGGCATGCGGTAGGGCGTGGCGCCCTCTGGATGAGAGACGACCGAAACCACCTCGGGGATGATATCCCCCGCCTTGCGGACAACAATGGTATCGCCAAGGCAGATGCCCTTCTCTGCAATAAAGTCCGCGTTATGCAGTACGGCGCGGCTGACAGTAGTGCCCGCCAGATGCACCGGCTCAAACAGCGCGGTGGGGGTCAGCACGCCGGTGCGGCCAACCTTGACCTCGATATCGAGCAGGCGGGTGTTTTTTTCCTCTGGCGGGTATTTGAAGGCTATGGCCCACTTGGGGAACTTGGAGGTCGATCCCATTTTTTGGCGGAGCGAAAAACGGTCGGCCTTGATTACCGCCCCGTCGATGTCATATTCCAGACCGCCGCGCATCTGGCCGATGCGCTCCACCTCCGCGATGGCCCCTTCGATCGAATCGCAGCGGGTATAAAAGGGCAACACCGGCAGACCGAGGGAGCGCAGGTAATCGAGCGATTCAATATGGCCGGTCAGCTCAGGGCCGCCCTCGAGCTGCTGAATGTTAAAAAGGAAAATATCGAGATTCCGGGTGGCGGTCACAGCCGCGTCTTTTTGCCGCAGGGCGCCCGCCGCGGCGTTGCGTGGGTTTTTGGCCGGTTTTTGATCGTTAAGCTCCTGATACTCCACCAGCTTGATAAAGTTGGACTTGGACATATAGACCTCGCCGCGCACCTCAAGATAGGCGGGCGCGCCGGCCAGTTTTTTTGGTATAGAACGAATGGTGCGCAGATTGGCGGTAACATCCTCGCCCACCTGGCCGTCCCCCCGGGTGGAGCCACGGACAAACTCACCATCACGAAATTCCAGCGACACCGACAAACCATCGATCTTTGGCTCTACGCTATAAACGGGGGCGTCGTCCACCTCACATACCCGCCGGTCGTATTCACGCAGCTCGTCGAACGAAAAAGCATCCTGCAAGCTCTCCATCGGCACAGCGTGGACAACCGGTGCAAAGCTGGAGGAGGCGTGACCGCCTACCCGCTCGGTGAGCGAATCGGGCGAACGCAGGGCGGGAAACCGATCCTCCAACTCTTCCAGTTCCCGAAGGAGCTTGTCATACTCATAGTCGGTAATCTCCGGCGCGTCCTCGTCGTAGTATTTTTTGGAGTGATATTCCAGTTGCTCTCTCAACTCATTTACCCGCCGCTCGGCTTGGCTCTGATCCATTGCAATCGACACCTTTTCCATATATGATATAAATAGGATAACCGCAGTTGAAACAATGATCCGTGGTGCTGCTTGTTTTCGTATTACGTAGATTCGCCGCCCTAGGGGCCGGCGGGGGTGTATACACCGCATATCCAAAACGGTCGCAGTCTATCGCCCATGGTCACCAAAGCGGTCATGAAATCCTTGTAAAATCCCGTATACCAAGTGGATACTATAAACGCGCAGCGCGCATGGCACCGCACACACTCGTAGGCCGGTGCTTGGAGTTTGAGTATCCTTGCCGTCTTGCAGCGATGATTCCATGAGCACACAGCGCAAGTTATCCTTTGCACGCGATCACAGGTCCGTGTTCAAATTACAGTAACAGTATAAGTAGCCACCTGCGGCAAAAATACCATGAACAAACAGCGTGAATGGCGCTTGCGCATTGACTCAGGCCGGTGCTTGGAATGAAAGTATCCCAGCCATCTGCGGCGATGATTCCATTTAACCATGGCCGTGGCCCGTGCCCAAAATCCAAATATAACAGCCTTTTATGGCTAATATACCATGAACACGTAGTGTGAATGGTATCCTATGCACATGGCCTCAGGCCCGTGCTCCAAATCAAAGTATAATAGCCGTATGCGGCTATTATACCACAGATATCCTTCCGCACGCAACCTTATCCCCCATGTATACCGGCGCATCCACGCGCCCAGTTCGAGTGCGTTTCTCTGCCCCATAACCATACCCAATCAAACGGCCGACATTCAACCGTGCAAGTGGGTGCGATTGCATTTAAGCGGAATCATTTTGAAATTTCACAGTACATTTATGTAGGAGGTTTACATACCGCAGTCGGCTTGACTTGGAGGCCGTATGGAATATTTCAGCGAATTGCTAAAGGGACATGATCCTAGGAATGACTTATCGCTGAAACCAAACTGTTCCTACTCCTGTCAACGACACAGGAAATAAATTTTTCTGGAGCAGACATAAAAATCAGCGGCAGGATTGATATCCTACCGCTGGCGGATATGGGGAACAAAAAGCCTATTGCGCTGCAGGGAAATCTTCGGGGCTCATCAGCTCGACCGAGCACTGCAAAATCATCAGCGCATCTCCGGCGTCAATGTTGGTGTCGCCATTCACATTGGCCGCCAACTGCTCTGTTTCCGTCAAATCGATCAACTCCACGGAGAACTGAAGTACCATCAAGGCGTCGCCCGCATCAATACTCTCATCGTCGTTAACGTCGCCGAGGGTATATGGATTTTTCAACTCCTCAATTTTGGCAAGCAGATCGGTGATCTTATCCCTTTTTTCCTGTGGGATAAGAGCCTGCTGATCATCCGACAAATCTTCCACAGCTGACTGCACCTCAAGAACCGTCTCTTCGTCCTCGAGCGTTACTTCATCCACCGTCGGCAGAGCGTCGATCGACGCCTCAACCCCAAAGCGGGTACAAGCATCTCTAGCAGTTTCCAGGATATCGAGATTGGTGATGAGGTTCCTGCTGTAGCCAGCGTCGACATAACCGTCGATGGCGGTGTCAATCGCCTCGATCTCGGTCAGCTTCGCCTCATAGTTGGAGAGGGTAATCTCACCCAGCGCATCAATCTGGTCAATGATCACATCGGCCGCCGCCTGTGCCTCCATGGTTCTATAAGCGTTCCAAACCTCATCCATCTTTTCGCTGTTGGAAATCATAAAGTTAGGGAACTCGGCCAAATAGCCGTCTAGCTTGGCCTTCGCGCTTTCAATGCTCTCCCTGAGCGCATCGACCGTATCGACGGTGGGGACCTCCAAAGCCTCAACAATCCCCTCCATCTCGGCCTCGGCAGCCGCACGGTCATCATAGAAGCTCTGCTTGGCGATAATCAGGCAGTCAAAATACCAGTCGATTTCATTGAAATTGTCGACATCAGTTATCCAGGAAACACGAACGTGATCTATATTATCCGGATTCAGGGTCCAGCCGGGCAATGCACTGTCCGCTACCACGTGGCTAAGACGGTGCCAGCCGGCCTCCTGGTTTTCAAAATCAAAGCTATAATTGTAGCTGTCATCCCCAGCCGGTTCCCCGCTTCCATTGTCGTTTTCTGGATCAACATAATTGATCTGGATTTGGTCGAGTTCCTTTGTTTCATAACCGTTGTAAAGCGACAACTCAGAAATGGGATACTCCGCAATACTCACAATGTCTTCCGTGGTGATTTTGAGCATCATGGCAAAATTGCCAATCCAGGGGATGCCGCCAGCGGGCATATCGACAAAAAGACTTTCCTCCCCCTGAAGAACAACGTCGGTATCCTCATACAACTGTGCCAAGTCAGCGGTAGGATGCTGTAAAACCACATTGTCCATCGACCCGTCAAACAAAATCAGTACATCGTCCCTCGTCGACTGGGGAATCTCGGCAGGAGATACCTCTGCCGACACAGGAATCACCAGCATCGTTGCCATCATTGCCACTAACAGCAACAGGCTCCAAACTTTTTTCATAGCACTTCAACCTCCCATTTATCTTGCCGCCCATCCACAGTGTCCGGGCGGAACAGCCAGTTCCATCCGCCGCCCCCTAAAAAGCGGCGGTCGCATTTGTATGCATGGCATACTATAAATCAATTACGCTATCGCGTTCTAGCCCATACGAAAAACATCCGGCGCATCGATAGCCATCGATAAAACCCATCCTATTCGGCGTACCACCGTTGGCTGGAATGAGAAGGTTGCTATTGATATTGTGATTTTGATGGGTTATCGCTGAATTGTATACATTATACTCACTTTTCGATTCATTGTCAACTGCTTATAGTAATTCTGACTTTCTCAATTTGATGGACCTCACGGTTTTGCAAATCATTGGAAGGCGTTTTCATATTACCGAATGGATGCGGGCCCCATCATACCTTGCTCGGTCAAATTTCCGCATGGGTTGCATCCCGACGTCTTGCATAGCCATCATAGGGAGTTTACCGCCCCATCTCCCACGCAAAAAGCAAGGGACCCGCCGCCTGTAACCTACAGACGGCGGGCCCCTTTTTTATAAATAGTTGAATGCTTCGGTCTTTGCCCCAGAGGCCGACTATCGTATCACAGCATCTTGCGGATTGTGCTTGCGTCCCCAAGGAGGAAAAGCTAAATCACTTTCGCAAAATGCTCTATCCCGGCCGGCAACTCCGACGCGTCGCAGGAGACCGTAAAGGTAAAACGGGTATTGGACTCCTCCGCCAGCACGGATATACGGTCCAGGAAATGGGCCAGGGCGTCAAAATCACGGCCGCCGATTTTGAGGGTAGCGTCGCCAAAGACATCGGTCAAATCGTAGTTGCCGGCGCACAAGCCGCTGAGCATGCCGTAATATTCCTCATACCCGTTGATCCCATAAGCCTCCGTGTCCACCAGCCGGACACGATGCGCAACGTCGAAGGTCAGCTTCTGCCCTTTTTCCACACAGACGACGTTTCCACGGCTGGCCTCGGCCGCATGATTTACCAGGTCGATCAAGCGCTTGGTCTTTCCCGAACCCTTGTTTCCGACAATAATGGATACCATTTTGACCTCCACCACGCCCTGTCCAACCGGCTTCAACCGATCCCCGCATCTTCAGCGGAAAGCCTGTGCAGCCGCATGGTATCTTTCAAAGCATCCCATACGGAGTCAAGGCAAACTCATCACTCGGTTTGAAACCGGCATCGGCTCGGGCGCTCTCCGCTTTTTCGGCAGCGGCACGCCGAAATTTTTGGTAACGGCGGCTCGCGCCGCCTTATCTGGGCCTATCAGTCGGTAAGACGCTGCTCCAGTGCGGCTCGCTGCTCCTCATAGCCCGGCTTGCCGAGCAGAGCAAACATATTCTTTTTGTAGCTTTCCACACCGGGCTGATTAAAGGGATTTACCCCCAGCAGATAGCCTGAAATGGCGCAGGCCTTTTCAAAGAAATACACCATCCAGCCGAAGTGGTATTCATCCGCCTTGTCCAGCTCGAGAACGAGGTTGGGCACCCCGCCGTCGTTGTGGGCAAGGATGGTGCCCTCAAAAGCCTTGCGGTTGACAAAGGACATCTCTTTCCCCGCCAGGAAATTCAGGCCGTCCCCGTCGTCGGCCTCCCGGCTCAACGGGATATCCCTAGAGGGCTGGTCGATCCACACGACCGTTTCAAACAGCATGCGCACCCCGTCCTGGATATACTGCCCCAGGGAATGGAGATCGGTCGAAAAGATGGCCGAGGCCGGGAAGAGGCCCTTATTGTCCTTCCCCTCGCTTTCGCCGTAAAGCTGCTTGTACCATTCAGCCATCGTGGCCATGCGCGGCTCATAAGCCGTTAGCATCTCGACAGCGTAGCCCTTGCGGTATAATATATTGCGCAGCGCGGCGTAACGGTAGCAGTCGTTGGATGCGATATCCGCCCTATCGTACGCAGTGCGGGCATCGGCTGCGCCGCGCATCATGGCCTCGATATCGGCGCCGCTCACGGCGATGGGCAACAGCCCCACAGCCGTTAGTACCGAATAGCGCCCGCCAACATCGTCGGGGACGACAAAACTCTCGTATCCTTCAGCGTCGGCAAGCTGCTTTAAGGTGCCGCGCGCGCGGTCGGTGGTGCAGTAAATGCGCTTTCTGGCCTCGTCAAGGCCATATCGATCCTCCAAATACCGGCGGAAAATCCGGAAAGCGATTGCCGGCTCGGTGGTGGTGCCCGACTTGGAGATGACGTTGACCGATACGCGGCGGCCCTCGCACAACTCCAGAAGCTCGCTGAGCGCATCGGGGCTGATGCTATTGCCCGCAAAATAGATATCGGGCGTGTCTTTCTTTTTATTATTATACAGCGGCGAATGGATAAACTCGATCGCGGCGCGCGCACCGAGATAGGATCCGCCAATGCCAATGACGATGAGAACGTCGCTGTCCGAACGGATGCGCTCGGCCGCGCGCTGGATGCGGGAGAACTCGTCGGGGTCGTAACGAACCGGCAGATCAAGCCAGCCTATAAAATCGTTGCCCAGCCCGGTTCCTTCGTGCAACTGCCGGTGAGCAGCCTCCACCTGAGGCGCAATGCCAGCAAGCTCATCCTCGCGCACAAAATTGGACGCGTATTTGGTAAGGAGGGTAAAAGACATGCGATAAACCGCCCTTTTCTATAATTTTATACAACCCGCTCAAGCTTTTTTCTCTGTAGTGGTATTATAACCCATTGACGGGGCAAATTCAAGTCTTGGGGGATCAATTCACAAATTGTTTTCATTGCATCCACGCTTGTTTGGCTAGCCGGTATTGTGGTACTAACACGAAAGTACATGGCCATTTTCGGCCGCAAAAAGTATGGACGTTGTAAGAGCACAAAACGATTGGTCTCAAACCGCCCGGCGGACGGTGGCTCTCCATGCCAAAACCGCCCGCCCCTGCAAAGATGCAACGGACGGGCGGTTTCCTTTTGCCATTCGATACCTGGGCATTATGATGGGACGGCTGCCGATGAATCCGCTAAATTTACAGTCGGATGAGAGAGCCGAGCAGGCGGGCCAACGCCTTGCCAAAGCTCATTTTTTCCACTGCATTGGCAGCCGACAGTTGGCATTCCCCCACCACCTCGTCATCGAGGGTGAAGGTGATTTTCCCCAGAAGCTGCCCCTGGGCGACCGGCGCTTCGACATCGGCGGGCAGGTTGACGCTGGGCGTTACCGCGTCCTGCCGGCCCTTGGGGACGAGAATGGTGTCCATCACCTCATAGGTGACCGGAACGGTCTCCTGTGTGCCATGGTTGACCTTGACGTCGCCAAGCGGGATCTGGCTCATATCAATCGAAACGATCCCCCAGTTGGCAAAGCCGAAGTCAAGCAGCTTTTTCGCATCCGAAAAGCGCAGGTCGCTGGTTTCGCCGTCGAGCACGACCGCGACCAGCTCCATGCCGTCCCGCTCGGCCGAGGCCGACACGCAAAAGCCGGCCTGATCGGTCGTGCCGGTCTTGAGCCCCGTGGTGCCCTGATAAAAGCGCACCAGCTTATTGGTATTGACCAGCTGGGTCGAGCCGCCGCGCAGATAGTCGATCCAGATTTGGGAGAATTCTTTGATCAGATCATGCTGCAGCAGGGCTCGGGACATAATGGCGATATCCCGGGCGGTGCTGTAGTGGTTTTCAGCATCCAGGCCGCAACAATTGACAAAGTGGGTGCCGGTCATGCCAAGCTGGGCCGCGCGCTCGTTCATCAGATTGACAAAGGCCTCCTCGCTGCCGGCGACCAGCTCGCCCAGCGCGGTTGCCGCGTCGTTGGCCGAGGCGACCGCCGTCGCTTTGAGCATGTCGTACACCGACATGGTCTCTCCCACCTCAAGCCATATCTGCGAGCCTCCCATGCTGCTGGCATGCTCGCTGACCGAAACCTGAGTGTCCATGGTGAACTTTCCAGCCTCGATGGCCTCCATGACCAGAAGCATGGTCATAATCTTGGTAATCGAAGCGGGGGCCCGCTGCTCGTCGGCATTGTTTTCATAAAGCACCTGTCCTGTGGAGACCTCCATCAAAATCGTCGAGGTAGCCGAAAGCTGCAGCTCCTCTGCCGTAGCGGGCACGGTCGAGGCGGGGACCGATTCTATTTCAAAATTTTGAAAGAGGGTCTCGCTGTTGTATTCGGTAGCGATGGGGACGCCGTCCTCCTCCACTTCGTCGGCCATCCCTCCCAGTGGCAACAGCATCGAGCAGATCAGAAAAACCGCGATAACCGGCAGCCATTTTTTCATGGATTTCACACCTCCGTGATTCATTCAGTAATACTATGCGCCGGCAGGACAAAATATCCATTTCTCATTGACTTTCCAACCGAAGGGAGATAGAATAAATCATATTCTATGAATGGGAGGTTTCCGGATTGAGCGATTCCTTTTTGCGGCGCACCTGGGTCGAGGTCGACCTGGACGCCATCGCGTCCAATTTCCGGGAAGTCAAACAAAAAGCCCCGGGCGCCAAAATCATGGCGGTGGTGAAGGCCGACGCATACGGGCATGGGGTGGAGCAGGTCTCCCGCACCCTGGCGCAGGCCGGCGCCGACTGGTTTGGCGTCTCCAATTTTGAAGAGGCGCTGCAGCTCCGCGCGCTGGGGCACACCCTGCCGATACTGATTTTGGGGTACACCCCGCCGCAGGAAGTAAAAGCTTTGTGCCAGCATCGTATTTCGCAGGCCGTATACTCGGACGAATACGCTGCCGCTTTGTCCCAAGCGGCGGTAGACGCCGGCGTTATGGTGGACATTCATCTTAAACTGGACGTCGGTATGAACCGAATCGGGTTTTCCACGTCCGGCGACGGCCTTGCGCGCGCGCGGGATGCCTGCCGCCTGCCCGGTTTTCGCACCGAGGGGGTGTTTACCCACTTCCAGTCGGCCGATTTCAGCGGTGATCCGGATGGGAGCATCACCCGCTCGCAGTTTGACCGCTTTTGCTCCGCCGTGCAGGCGTTGGAAGGGCAGGGAATCGAATTTGCGCTCCGGCATTGCTGCAACTCGGCCGCCAGCATCGCGTGGGATGGGATGCAGCTCGATTTGGTGCGCGCGGGGATCTCGCTCTACGGCCTCTCCCCTTCGGCCGAATGCAGCGGCGCGGTCGTCGAGCACCCGGCCATGCAGTGCCGCACCATGATCACCATGGTCAAGGACATTGCCGCCGGCGAGGCGGTGGGCTATGGGCGCACCTACATCGCCCCCTCTCCCCGCAGGGTGGCTACCGTGAGCATCGGGTATGCCGACGGATACCTGCGCGCCTTTTCCAACCGGGCCTGCATGCTGGTACACGGCCAGCGGGCGCCGGTGATCGGCAACGTCTGCATGGACCAGGCGTCGCTGGACGTCACCGGCATCGAGGGGGTGCGCGCAGGGGATATTGCCACGGTGTTTGGGCGCGGCGGCGAATCGTTTTTGTCCTTGGATGAGCTCGCCGTGCAGGCGGGCACCATTCATTACGAGCTGGTCTGCCTGATCAGCCGCCGGGTCCCCCGGGTGTATTTTCGCGATGGCAAAATCGTGCATGTGACCGATTACCTGGGCGAATTGTGCCGGTAAGCGCCGGATGGATCAAACGTATCACAGCCGAAACCATAGCCGGCTGCCTCTCAATGACGTAAAAGCCAGATAATAGGAAAATCAAAATTGGACGTGATACCGGCTGTTTGTTCAGTCATGCAACATCTGCCGGCGAAGCCGCAGCGCGCAAAGGCGGGAAACATATCTGGCCCCTTGCCCCTGCGGCGATAGGTAGGATGGCCGTTTGCCCTGCATTATGGCGGAAGGCGTAGTTTGAAGGAATCTATTTACAGTAATACGGATAATCTACGTCCTCGATATTGGGGATGGGCTGGCCGTCACCTTCGCCGATCGGAGAGTATGCTCACCGCAGCTTGATCTTTTTCTACGAGCATCACCATGAGGAAGCGGTATCAACAAACAGGCCGAAAAGGGCGCTGCCCTTTTCGGCCTGTCATGTTATCCCTTGGCCAACCGCCGTCAACGCAAAGAAGCTGGAGCATGATAAAAACTCCAGCAATGGTCGACACACCCAATTCGGGGACCCGATTGTACATCCGTTGCGCTTCATACCGCACTATCCCAACGCTTTTTGCAGCGAGCCACGCGCCTCATGCCGTACACCCCCAGTGCATTATTCGGCCCGCCGCAGCACGTCTTTACTGCGGTTCGCAGGCAATCCACGTGGTCCCATCTGGCTAAGGGGGACAAACGCAGCTTTTTCCCAGAAGTTCCGCATCATGTTGGCGGCATCCAGGCCTCTGCATCCACGGACAAGTATCCCTCGCCGGTGACGCGGCATTCAACCCGGCCACCTGTGGCATCGGCCAGCGCCCGCTCAAAACCGCGCTCCATGGCGGCCTGCGGCAAACGAAAGGCAAGGGTCACATACTGTGCGAACTGCGTGTCGTCCACGCGGCCCTCCCATTCCGGGATCAGGGAGGATATACGCCCATAATCGGCATAGTCGCATTCCAGGCAGCATAGGGCGCAAGGGCGCATCCAGCGCCCCCCTGCCGCATCCACGGCCAGTGACGCCGCCTGGGAATAGGCGCGCACCAGCCCTCCGGTGCCAAGCAGGATCCCCCCGAAATAACGGGTCACGACAACGATACAGTCAAAAAGCTCCCTTTTTTGCAGCACCTCCAGCACCGGCATGCCGGCCGTTCCCTGCGGCTCCCCATCGTCTGAAAAGCGGCTTCGCCCCCCCTCGCGAAGGCGGTAGGCGTAAACGTTGTGCCGCGCATCCCAGTGCCGGGCGCGGATGGTCTCGAGAAAGGCCAGCGCCTCCTCCTCGCTTGCAACTGGATGGATGTAGCCCAGAAACCGCGACCGCTTCTCCTCCAGCTCGGACTGGGCGGCATGGGCGATGGTGCGATATTCCTTTTCCATTCCTTATTCTCCCCGCGGATCATCGCGCAGCCGTTTTGCCAGCTCGGGGTCGGGCCGAACGAAAGCGGTCTTGTAGCCGTCGTAGATGACCATGCCCGGCGGCGTCCCCTGCGGCTTTTTGACCTTGCGGGCCAGACAGTAGTCCACCGCTACCTGGGGCGACTGCGCCGACTTGGAGTAAGTAGCGGCCAGAACCGCCGCCTGTTCCAGCGTGGTATCGGGCGGCTGCCTGCCCTCGCAGCAGACGATCACATGCGCGCCCGGGCCGTCTTTCACGTGCATCCAGACGTCGCTGCCCTGCGCGGTGCGCAGGCTGAGCTGCTCGTTTTGGCGGTTGTTGCGCCCCACGAGTATGACAAAGCCATCGTCGGACGCAAAGCGATAAGGCGGCAGTTTGGCCGCCGGCCGCGCTTTTTTGCCGTTTTGCGCCTTGAGATAGCCCCCCTGCTCCAGCTCCTCGCGGATTTCGGCCAGCTCCCGATCGGTCTCGGCACGGCTGAGGGCGTCAAAGACGCTGTCGATATACGCCAGCTCTTCCATCCCCTTTTGCACCAGCTCGGCCAGCCGCTGCTCGGCCGTGTGGGCCTTTCGGTATTCCTTAAAATACTTCTGTGCATTCTGCGAAGGGGACAGGGCGGTATCCAACGGAATGCGCACGGTTTCGCACGTGGGGGAATAGTAGTTGACAACCTCGCAATGATCCGCCCCCCGCTCAATCCGGTGCAGGTTGGCCTTAATCAGTTCGCCATACTCCCGCAGGTGCTCCCGATTTTGCGAAGCCTTCCATTCGGCCTGCTGCGCGCTCACCCGCCGCGCGATGCGCCCGGAAAGGGTGGTAATGTGCTTGAGCAGGTTCTGCGAGCGTGCGCGAATACGCTCGGCCCGCTCCCGCTGTGAAAAAAAAGCGTCGAGCAGGCTGCAGCAGTCGGGATATTCCCGGGTCATGGCCGCCATGCCGTATTGATGGATGGGGATAAAGCAAAAATCCATCGGCCGGCCGGCCGGGTCGAGTACCATCGTGGGAGAAGCCCCCCTGCCCTGCAAAGCCTCCAGCCAGCGGGTTAGCTGCACCTTCAGCCTTTGCCGGTCCGCCTCCTCCATCTGCTCTACCCGCAGCTCTTTGCCACGGCATGCCGCATGGGCAAGCTCCCGGCAGACCAGGGGCGAGGCGCCCTGCAAATGCTCCAGCAGCGCTTTGGACAATTCCTTTTCCGGGCCGCCTGCAAGCCGCTCCCACAGCGGCTCGATGGACTCCAGCATGGGGTCGACCTTATCCTGCGGGGGAGGCAGCCGGTAGCGCACCCCCGGCATGAGAACACGCACCGCGTCGGCCGCGTCGGTACGGCGCACCGCGTCGATGACCCGCATGTCTTCATCGCATAAGATGATATTCGAACGCCGCCCCATCATCTCGACAACCAGACTGAGGGAAACGGTATCCCCCAATTCGTTTTTGCCCTCAAAAATGAGTTTCAGAATCCGCTCCAGCCCCGGCTGCTCCATTCCGCTCAGGCGGGCGCCGACCAGGCGCTTGCGCATGAGCATGCAGAACATGGGCGGAACGGCCGGATTTTCAGGCGAATCCCCGGTCAGTTGCACCCGCGCCCCTTTGGAGCCAGCCGAAAGCAGCAGGCGGCCCTGAAAATCCTTGCTGCGCAGCAGCAGCACCAGCTCCTCCCGCGCGGGCTGGTATATTTTATCCACACGGCATCCGAGCAGGCGGGGCTGCATCTCGTGCCGCACCGCCGACAAAAATCCTCCGTCAAAAGCCATATATGGGTTCCTCCCATGGTCATTCTCAACATGCTCACGGCCGGCAACGCCGCGTCAACACCGAAAAAAGGGGCCATATACCGTCCCGATCACCCGGCTGGTTGCAATCGAAGGCGGCCTCCTCTCGAAAGGCAAAGGGGCCTCGCTCCATCGTCCGGTCCCCCGTGCAAATACGCCGCTCCCACGCTGTGTCCAACAAGCCGGGGCAGGCTGGCAGGTTGCATCTCTCATAAAATGGAGGAACGCGTTCCCCCATCAAGACGACGGCCACCATCCACAACGCGGCTGACTGATTGAATATAACGATTCCCCGCGCTCAAGAGAGGAAACAGCATGCGCAAAAAACGAGGGCCAACCGGAAAGCGGACATCACAGTCTGGCAGTTTTGAGGGCGCCCCGTCCACAGGGCGCGGTAAGAGGCGCAGAAAGCAAAAGGTTCCGTGCGGCTCCAAAAGCCGGGAACATTCCTTACAGCGACCTTGCAGCCATCCGGCTTGGCCGACAACTCCTGCCTACTTGAGTGAAAAGCGCAATGGATTGGGCTGGGCAAACAGGTGCATCGGCGCCTGCGGGAACTGCTCGGACAGGCGTTTGCACAGCGGAGCCATAACCACCGTCTCGGTTGCAAAATGCCCCGCATCCATCAGTGTGACGCCCAAGGCCATGGCGTCGAGCAGCTCGTGATGGCGCACGTCCGCCGTCACCAAAGCCTGCGCGCCGGCCTCGGCTGCGGGGAGAAGCAGGTCGGCCCCCGCCCCGCCGCAGAGCGCGACTGTGCGAATGGGCTCTCCCCCATCGGCATAGCCGACGGCCGCCACCCCCAACGCATCCCGCACATGACCGGCCAGCGCCTGAGCCGACATCTCGCGCGGCAACGCGCCCACGCGCGCCATCGGGGGATACCCGGGATACTCCGGATCGGCCAGCGGGCGGATTTCACGCAGGCCCAAAGTCTCGGCCAGCACATCGTTGACCCCGCCGGGAGCGCAATCGAGATTGGTATGGGCGCAAATGGCGCTCATTTCATACCGCGCCAGCCGGTAGACCGGGTGATCGCTCCCCACCCGGCCAACCGGTTTAAAAATCACCGGATGGTGGCTGACGACCAGATTGCATCCGCGCTCATGCGCCCAGTCGATCAACTCGCAGGTCATATCCAGCGCAAAAGCCACGCCGGTCACCTCGGCGTCCGGGCTGCCGACCAGCAGCCCGGCGTTGTCAAAGGGCAGCGCCGTCGCAAAGGGGGCAAAGGCGTCGATGGCCTCATAGATATCCCCAACCGTTATCTTTTGCACAGCCTATCATCCTCTCTCATGATGAGCCTTTCATGTTTTGAATGCGCAGGCACAGCTCTTGCCGGATACTCTCCAGGCTTTCCAACCGCTGCGTATTTTTCCCCGCTTGGGACAGCCCATCGATCTGCACCGACACAGAGCGCACCACCTGCTCGAGCTTTTTCCTCTCAAGCGCCCCTCCTTTGGACAGCAGGCCGTCGTAACAATCGGCCGGCGTATAAGGCCGGGCGACACCGCAGTAGCGGGCCCGCAGCACCGAATACACCCGGTGGTTTGCCGTGGCAGCCTGCTCGCGCTCGAGGGCAAAGCCGGCGTCCCACAGGGCCTGGCGCACCAGATGGGCGTCGCGCATCGGCTGCAAAACCAGGCAAACCGAGGCGTCCTTCAGCCATGCGGCCCTGCCCATGATCTGCGTCATCAGAATGCCGCCCATCCCCGCCATGACCACGCAATCGGCCTCGCCCGGCGAGATGCCGTCGAGCCCATCGCACAGGCGCAGCGATATCTTCTCCCCCAGCCCGGCACGCACAACATTGTCCTTGGCCGAAAGAAGCGGCCCCCGCCGTAGATCACTGGCAATCACCGAGGGGCAGCGGCCGCTTTGAACCAGGGCGATGGGCAGGCGGGCGTGATCGCATCCCACATCGGCCACCCGCGCCCCCGGCGGCACCATCTCCGCCACAAGGCGCAGCCGTCCATCCAACGGCGCGAACCATTCCCCGCTCACAGGGGCAATCCAAGCAGGCGGGCCGCGTTTTCATACAACACCAGACGCTGCTCGTCCGGCGTCAATCCCACGGCATAAAAGCGCTCAAGCTCCTCATCCGGCGTCCACATGGGATAATCGGTGCCAAACAGCACCCGCTCGGGCCCGTACCGGTAAAACAGCCGCTTGGCCGCCTCGGTGCTGAGAGCGTAGAGGGACGACGAGCAGTCGACCATGAAGTTGTCGTAACCGGCCAGGGTATCGGCCGCTTCCTCCCATACCGACCAGCCGCCGAAATGCGCGCCAATCACCACAAGGCCGGGCAGCGCCTCCAAAAAGCGCGCCGTCTGCGGCGGGTTGGAAAAGGAATACCGATGGTCGCCGGTATGCACCAGAACGGGCAGGCGGCCGACCAGGCGCTCGCACATGGCGATGGATTTGTCGCTGTCCAGCGCAAAGCCCTGCACATCCGGATGGATTTTGACCCCTTTGAGCCCCAGCTCGATGAGGTGCTCGAGATCCTCGTCCATGGTCGTGCTGTCGGGATGCAGGGTGCCAAAGCCGGTCATGCAGCCGTTGCTCAAGGCGACCTGGGAGGCGATAAACTCATTGATATTTTTCACCTGAGAGGGATGGGTGGAGACCGAATGCACCAGAAAATGGGTGATACCCGCTTTTTTCTCCTCCCGCAGCAGGGTATCGACCCGGCCGTCGAGATTCATGGGGATGTCGTAAAATTTCCCGATGCTCTGCGCTGCGCGCTCAGCGATTTTGTCGGGATAGATGTGGCAATGAGCATCAACGATGGGCTGCATGGTGGTGCATGTCTCCTTTACAAGATAAAATCGTATTGCCGGCGGTAGGGTTGCCGGACGTTTGGACAGGCGTCTGTCATGGTACCATGAACGCAAAGCGTGAATGATATCATATGTATACGGCTATCGATGCGTGTGTAAATTATCGCACTGCGGCTATGGTAGTAAAAGCAAAGTACAAACGAATTTCCTATGCACATGGCCGTAAGCCCGTACTTCAAAAATAGCACAGCATCGCCGCCTGCGGCTATTATATCACGCCCCGTTGTTTTTCACAACCCGCCAACTCCCCCAAAGGCAGGCAACACCCCACCGGGAAAGCCAGGCGTTAAAAGCGGGAAAATCTCAGACTGAAATATCGATGGTCGCATAAAACCTTCCTGACAAACCGGCGCCGGTTTCACATTCGACAAAAAACGCCTGACGCTAACCAGCGCAGACGTTTTTGCAGGTGAATCCATCCTGTTCATCACGATGGATCGTTGGCAACGGCCAGACGAATCCCCAGCTCGTCGAGCTGCGCGGGATCGACCTGAGAGGGGCAGTCGGTCATCAGTTCGCTGGTATTCTGCACCTTGGGGTAGGCCACCACGTCGCGCAGAGAGTCGCAGCCGAGCATCTGCATGACCAAACGATCCAGCCCGATGCCCATGCCGCCGTGCGGCGGCGCGCCATACCGGAAAGCGTCGGTCAGATAGCCGAACTTTGCCTGGGCCTCTTCCTCGCTGAGCCCCAGAAGGCGGAACATCCTCTTTTGCAGCGCGGGATCGGTGATACGAATCGAGCCGCTCGACAGCTCGATTCCATTGAGCACGAGGTCATACGCCTTGGCCCTGACGCTGCCCTGATCCGATTCCAAATAAGGAATACACTCGTCCATCGGCGCGGTAAAGGGATGGTGCATGGCCACATACTGCCCAAGCTCCTCATCCCAGTCAAAGAAGGGCATTTCGGTAATCCAAAGCAGGTTATACCGCCCTTTGGGCACGATGTTAAGGCGGTTGGCCACTTCAACGCGCAAGGACCCCAGATAATTGAGCGCATGCGAGGGGCTGCTATCCGCGAGAATGAGCACCACGTCGCCGGTCGCCGCGCCGGCCTTTTTGAGCACCGCCTGCATGACCTCTTCGGATACGAACTTGCCAAAGGAGGAGGCGACCCCATCCTCGGTCAGGCGGATCCAGGCCAGCCCCTTTGCGCCGATGCCGCGCACCATCTCGGTGAGCTTGTCGATCTCCTTACGCGAAAGGGCTTTGACGCAATCCTTGGCCGTGATGCCGCGCACGGCGCCGCCCTGTGCCAGGGTATTCTCAAACACCTGGAAGCCGCAGCCGCGCAGCTCGTCGGCCAGATCAAAAATATCCATCCCATAACGGGTGTCGGGCTTGTCCGAGCCGTAGCGTTCCATCGCCTCGGCATAGGTCAGGCGGGGCAGCGGCAACGGGACGTCCACCCCCAGCGCCTCGCGAAACACCCGCTGGATATATCCCTCCCCAATCTCCAAAACGTCCTCCATGTCGACAAAGGACATCTCAAAATCGATCTGGGTAAATTCAGGCTGGCGGTCGGCCCGCAGGTCCTCATCCCGGAAGCAGCGGGCAATCTGCATGTAACGGTCAAACCCGGCCACCATCGTCAGCTGCTTATAAAGCTGCGGGGACTGCGGCAGGGCGAAGAAGGAGCCGGGATGAATCCGGCTGGGCACCAGATAATCGCGCGCCCCCTCGGGGGTGGATTTAATCAAAATGGGGGTCTCCACCTCGATAAAGCCGTTTTCATCAAAATAGTCGCGCGTGATCTTGGCGATCTTGTGGCGCATCAGGATATTTTTTTGCAGGTCGGGGCGGCGCAAATCAAGATAACGGTATTTCAGCCGCAGCTCCTCGCGCACGTTGGACTGCTCGACAATCTCAAAAGGAGGGGTCTCGGCGGCCGACAGCACCCGAAGCTCGGTGACAAAGACCTCGATTTCACCGGTGGGCAGCTCGGCGTTGATCGACGAGCGCACGCGCACCATTCCCTTTGCGATGAGAACGTATTCCTGCCGGATTTGAAAGGCGGTATTAAAAATTTCGCGGTCGCTCCCGTCGTCAAAGGCCAGCTGAACCAGCCCGGTGCGGTCGCGAAGATCGATAAAAATCAGGCTTCCCAGGTCGCGCTGGCGCTGTACCCAGCCGCAGACCACCACCTCGCGGCCCTCATCCGGCCGGCGCAGCGTGCCGCAGTAATCGGTACGCCGAAGGCTACCAAGCGACGTTGTCTCAATCATGCTCTATCCTCCCCTTTTGCAAACGGCATCGTCTTCTCGATGCTGGCCGTCAAATCCTCCATGGCGACGGCGATGCTGCGGTTGTAAATCTCCTCCACCAGGCTGGCCAGCGCGATATCCTGCCGCTCGCCGGTGGCCATGCATTTGAGCGTCGCTTTGCCGGTGGCCCGCTCCTCCTCGCCCAAAACCAGGGTGTATTTCGCCCCCAGCTTATCGGCGTATTTCATCTGCGCCTTCAGCCCCCGCCCGGCCAGGTCGGTTTGGGCGCCGAAGCCCTCGGCGCGCAGGCTCAGGCACAGCCGGTTGGCCTCCACCGCCGAGGCGGGGTCGAGCGGCGCTATGTAAAGCTCGCAGGGCTTTTCGGGCGGGAGCGGGCACCCCTGCTTGTCCATCAGGGCGATGACCCGCTCGAGCCCCATACCAAACCCGAGCGACGGCATAGAAGGCCCGCCCATATATTCCACCAGCCCGTCGTAACGCCCGCCGGCGCAGACGGCCGCCTGAGCGCCCAGCTCGTCGGTGACAAACTCAAATACCGTACGCGTATAGTAGTCCAGCCCCCGCACGATGGTCGGATTGATCTCGTAGGCAATCCCCATAGCCGTCAGGTGGCTCTGCAAGGCGGCGAAATGGTCGGCGCAATCCTTGCAAAGGTAATCGAGCATGTGGGGAGCGCCTGCGGCGATGGCCGAGCAGACGGGCGATTTGCAGTCGAGAATTCGCATGGGATTGCGCTCGAGCCGGCCGCGGCAGGTGTCGCAAAGCTCGTCCTGACGGGCGCCGAAATATTCCTTGAGCGCCTGGGTGTATTTGGCGCGGCATTCGGGGCAGCCGATGGAGTTGATCTCCAGGCGGACCCCCTGTACGCCGAGCGCGGACAGCCCCTGTGCACCGATGCTGATCACCTCGGCGTCGGCGGCCGGGGATGCCGCCCCGAAGCACTCTACGCCAAACTGGTGAAACTCGCGCAGGCGGCCGGCCTGCGGCTTTTCATACCGGTAGCAGGAGAGCACATAGCAGGCCTTGACGGGCAGAGGGTCGTTGTACAGCCCATGCTCGATCAGGCTGCGCACGGCGCCCGCCGTCCCCTCGGGACGCAGGGTGATCGACCGGCCGCCCTTATCCTCAAAGGTATACATCTCCTTTTGCACCACATCGGTCGTATCCCCTACCGAATGGGTAAACAGCTCGGTGTTTTCAAACACCGGGATCCGCATCTCCCGAAAGCCCGCCAGGCGGGCGGTTTCCAGCAAAGTGCTCTCAACATATTGCCATTGCCGGCTCTGGCCCGGCAAAACATCCTGTGTACCGCGCACGGCGGAAATGGATTTGGCCATGGCATGTTTCTCCTTCCTTAAACGAGGTATCCAAACGCCGTATAAACGCAGTAAACGGCAAAAATAATGAGCGTGGGCGAGGCTACAATCATGGAGACGCGCTCCCCCAGCGGAGCGGCGTGCTCGTACGGGTCGTCAATGGTAACCCGGCCGCGGCGGGCGAGCTGGGAAGCGGCAACGACCGACGCATCCGCCCTTCCCGCGGCGTTTTGGTGGGACGGCGAGTCATCCCCCTGCCCGTCCGCAAGGCCGGACAGATACTCCGAACGGTTGCAGTACCTGACCAGCGCCAGCCCCGCCACACCGGCCATCAAAAGGAAGAGGAAATAGAGCAGATAAACCAGATCGCCATTGTCCTGCGGCATCGACCGCACCAGATAATCGAGCACATGGCTCATAGCATTGTTGAGAAAATGGGCGATCACGGCCGGCCAGAGGGACCCCGAGCGCACCGTGGCGTACCCCAGGGCCAATCCGCAGACAAAGGCGAAAGGAATCTGCACAAAATTGCCGTGCATCAGCGCAAACAGGATGGCCGATACCACGATGGCAAGGCGGTTGCCATACGGCCGCAGAAGCCCGAGGACAACCCCCCGGAAAGCAAATTCCTCCGTCAGCGCCGGGATACAGGCCGAGCTCAGCAGCACGGCGGCCAGCTCAAAAGGCGTATCCGGCTGGAAGGACTGGGGCTGATAGGGCGGATGCCCGGCCCAGTCCAACAGATTGTAGATGAGGTTGCTGAATATATTGCCGACCAGAAAGAACCCCAGGCACATCAGCACCAACGCAAAGCCCAGCTTTTTCGAATGCTTGCCAAAGCATACCACATCCGACAGGCGGCGGTGATTGGCCGTTACGCACAGCACAAAAAAGGGGATAAACATCAAAATGGAAAACACGACATAAGACGCCTCGTCGTCAATGAAATGCGTCGAGGCCCCCGTCTGGGTCAAATGACCGAGAAAGTAGAGCAAAAAGGCATAGGCGCTCGCCGCAAGGAAGGCGGCGACCTGACTGATAATCAGCGCCCCGCCGATCCAGTTGGCGGTGCGAAACGCTCCTCTTTTCTCCCTCTCGGCGAGCACAACGGGATTCCCCCAATCATACAACGGCTTTATGTTACCTCACCTCACTGCTTGGAATGATCCAAGGTATAGGTTGTTATTTTAACACAAAACGGATAAAATATCAAGAATATTCGAAAAGGCGGGCAAAGCATCTTGCAGGGAAAGCCAACGGTATTGCGCTCAAAAAAGGGCAAAGGCCGATCGGTTCGCGGAAGATGCGACGCACTACTTGTATAAGACGGCGGCACAGTATCCATCGCGAGCAAGCGTATGGCAGGAGATGACATATCGACCATCCTGAGACGGTGTGTGAACGCATGGGAGGGGCTTGCAAAACGGAGCAAAATAATAATATTTTGTAAATCATTGCAACAAACAGGGACTGTGCTGTAGTTTGGACAGCATAGTCACTGTTTTTATTTGGGGAAGATGGCAATCGCCCCCATCAAAGCAGAAAACGGGCCCGCGGCGGGCAATGTGCGGAATTACCATGGGATGCGTGAAATAATGATGTGCGTCTTTTCCAGGTTTCCAATTGGTCCGCTAAAAAAGGGATACCATAAGATTTACCCCGCCTTCGCAGCAAACTGGCTGTTGTATAAATCGGCATAAAATTTACCCAGCCTCATCAGTTCATCGTGCGTGCCCTGCTCGATGATCGTGCCGTCCTTCATCACAAGGATGTGGTCAGCGTCACGGATGGTGGAAAGCCGGTGGGCAATGATAAAGCTGGTGCGTCCTTTCATCAACGCATCCATCGCTTTTTGAATCTCCAGTTCCGTGCGGGTGTCCACGCTGGATGTGGCCTCATCCAGAATCAAAATGGTTGGATCGGCCAAAATCGCGCGGGCGATGGTGAGAAGCTGACGCTGCCCCTGGGAGAGGCTGGCGATCTCATCACTCAAAAGGGTGTCATAGCCCTCCGACATGGTGCGGATAAAATGATCGGCGCGGGCCGCTCTGGCGGCTTTCACAATTTCGTCGTCTGTCGCGTCTTCCTTGCTGTAGGCAATGTTCTCCCGAATGGTACCGCCAAACAGCCAGGTATCCTGCAACACCATTCCCATCAAAGAGCGCAGATGGCCGCGCGTCATTTGGGCAATATCAACGCCGTCAATGGTAATTTTACCTCCCTGAAGCTCATAAAAGCGCATGAGCAGATTCACAAGGGTGGTTTTCCCCGCGCCGGTCGGCCCGACGATGGCAATCTTGCTCCCCGCTTTGGCCTCAAAGGAAACATCCTTCATCAGAATATGGTCGTCGCTGTAGCCAAAGCGGACATGTTCAAAGCGGACGTTGCCATGGGGTTTGGAAAGGGACTGAGGCATGGCCGCATCCGGCACCTCTTCCTCCTCGTCCAGCAATCGGAAAACCCGCTCGGCAGCGGCGACAGCGCCTTGCAGGGAGTTCACCGTATAGGAAATCTGCGTTACCGGCTCCGAGGCCTGGTTGACATACTGAATGAAGGCCTGGATATCGCCGATGGAAATGTTCCCCCGGATCACGGACATGGCGCCGCCGACCGCAATCGCAACATAGCCAAACTGGTTAATCAGGCGAATGATCGGGCCGATCATGTAATTCATGAACATGGCCTTTTTTCCGGCACGAAACAAGTTCTCGTTGAGCGTTTTCGTATTCTCTACCGTTTGTTTCTCCAGATTAAAGGCTTTGATTACAACATTTCCAGTAAAGGATTCCTCAATGCTGCTGTTGAGGCGGCCCAACGCCTCCTGATTGTCCGCAAAGTAACGCTGCGTGCGCTTGGATACCAGCGCAGCGACAATCAAGCTGACAAAAATCGTGCCTAGCGCAATCAGGGTGAGCAAGGGGCTGATCATCAGCATCATGATAAAAGCGCCCACAATACCAAAGAATGCCGTCATTAGCTGAGACAGCCCTTCCTGTAGCGTATCGGCCACCTTCTCCAGGTCGCTGGTAGCGCGGCTGAGAACCTCTCCCTTTGGGTGGCCGTCAAAGTAACGCAGTGGCAAACGGTTGAGCTTGTCGCTGATTTCCTTTCGCAGCGTAAAGGTCAAGGTCTGAGAAACGCTGGCCATCGTGTTCTGCTGAATATAGGAAAACAGCGAGGTCAGCAGGTAAAGCGCCGTCAGCCAAAGCAGAACCGCCCCCATGGTTTCCAGGCTGACGTGAAATTTCCGGCCGTGCACCACGGCGGCCTCGATTCCGTCGGCGATCTGGTTGATTGCAACACCCATTCCCCTGGGGGAAAGGATGTTGAACAGGGAACTGATCAGGACGCTGACAACAAGGATCAACAGCTTCCACTTTTGCTCCAACAGCTTTTTGAACAGCCTAAGAGAAGTACCTTTTGCGTTTTGTGCCCGTTCGGTGCTCATATTATCCCCAAAGCCGTTTCCGGTGACTTCGCGGATGTCTTTTTCCATACTCATGTCAATTCCTCCTCGCTGAGCTGAGAGCGTGCGATCTGCTGATAAACAGAGCAGGACCCCATCAGCTCTTTGTGTGTGCCAATACCGGCAACCCGTCCCTCATCCAACACCACAATCTGATCGGCATCCATGATGGTGCTGATTCGCTGCGCCACAAGAATGACGGCGGCGTTTCTCACCTCGTCCTTCAGCGCGGCCCGCAGCTTGGCGTCGGTCTTAAAATCCAGTGCCGAAAAGCTGTCATCAAAAATATAGATTTCCGGCTTCTTCACAAGGGCACGGGCAATCGCAAGGCGCTGCTTCTGCCCGCCGGAAAAGTTGCTGCCCCCCTGTGAGACGCGGGCGTGATAGCCGTCCTCCAGATGATCGATGAACTCACCGAGCTGGGCGACCTGGGCGGCATGGCGGATTTCTTCCATGGTCGCGTCTTTTTTGCCATGCCGGAAATTATCCAGAATGGTTCCGCTGAACAAAAAGGCCTTCTGCGGGACAAATCCAATCTTCTCCCGCAACGCCTGCTTTGGCATACGCAGTATATTCACGCCGTCAATGCGAATGGTACCGCTTTGAATATCATAAAACCGGGGAATCAGGCTGGCAATGGTGGACTTGCCGGAGCCGGTCCCGCCGATGATGGCCGTGGTTTTCCCAACATCGGCGGTAAAGCTGATGTTATTGAGCACCGGCTCCTCTGCGCCCTGATACTGAAAGGTCACATTGCGAAACTCCAGCTTTGCCTTGATTTGGTGCTGCCGGATTTTCTGGGGCGCTACCTGTGAATCGGTATCGGTTTGGACAGCCAGAACCTCACCGACGCGCTTGGCGCACGATTGTGCCCGTGGAAAAATCATAAATACCATGATTCCCATAATTAAGTACATCAAAATCAAAACAGCGTATTCCGTCAGCGCCATGATGTCACCGATCTGCATTTGACGGTCCGAGACCCGCTGGCCGCCCACAGCAATAATCACAACAATGCACAAATTCATGATGAGCATGACGACCGGCATCAGCACAGCGAAGATTTTGTTGATCCGAATGGCGGTCTCGGCATAATTTTGATAGGATTGGTTGGCCCTCCCCTGCTCAAATTTGGAGCGGTTAAAGGCTCGAATGACCCGAATGCCCGTCAGGGTTTCCCGCAGGGTGCGGTTGATTTTATCCAGCAGCTCCTGCAGCTTGGAAAACAGCGGCATCACCTTTTTGCCCAGGATCAGGGTAAAAAGGCAGACAATCGCCATCGCGCCGATAATCGTCAAAGCCAGGGCGGGGCTTTTGGAGAAAGCCAAAACCAGCCCGGCGACCGTCATAATCGGCGCCGGAAGCATCATTTCGGTGGCCGCCATATATGCCTGCTGTATCTGCATGACGTCGTTGGTGCAGCGGGTAAGCATGGAGGCCGGGCCAAAGCGGTTGAACTGATTGATGGTCAGCTCCTGGGATTTCTGGAACAGCGCATGACGGATATCCCGCCCCATTCCCGAAAAGACATAGGTGGATAGATAGGTTTCCGCAATCGAAACGGCCGCAACCAACAGGGCGACAATCAGCATCAGCCCGCCCGTCTTCCAGACATGGTCTAAGTCCCCGGGGAGAATGCCGTTGTTGTCAATATCGGCCGTCAGGGTTGGGATATACAGGGTTCCCAGCACCTGTAGGAACAGTAGAATAAGCAACGCCGTCACCCGTCCTTTGTAGGGTGACAGGAAACGGATTAGTTTGAACATAAACCTTCCTCCTGCGTAATACGCAAATATATAGGTAAATAGAAATACAGCCGCGCCGGTAACCATGCGGCATCCGGATGGATAAAACCGGTATCACATGCAAAGCCGGCCTGGCGGCGAACGGCTTATGGTAAAGGCTAACCTCATCGGTATCAGCCACCTCCTTGATTGACGTATGTTGATTCAAAGAGAAGGAACGCCCTAGGTTGGGAAAGGGGCCGTGTCGTTTGCGTGGTAAACCGAAAAATAAAAAATGCGCCCGGTTATTTACCAAATAACCGAGCGCACTCGTCATCTTTTCCGACTTGGACCAGAAACGAAGCCTGGCAGAACATTGCGATGTTCAGTCCTCCGATGAAATGGTATTCAATTGTTGCCGATAAAGGTCAAGATAGTTCCGCATAAGGCGTAGCAGCTCCCGGCTCTCATCCGGCGGCATGGCCTTGAAAACACTGTTTTCCAATTCAACAACCGGGCCTATGCGTTCCTCCAAAACCTGCTTGCCCAAATCGGTTAAATAAATGTGCATATCTCTTCTTTTACCGGGGGTCAGATAAAGATACCCCTTTTTCTCCAACGCCCGAACGGAAGAATGGATGGTTTGGGGACTGACCGAATACTGGTCGGCAATTTCTTTTTGAAGGCACCCTTCCCCCAATTCAATCATGGCATAAAGGATCACAAAGGCGCTGTCAGAAAGCCCTGATCGCACGGCCAGCAAATGATAGATTTCATCGAGCTCCCGATACAGGCGAGCAAACTGCCGCAACGCATAGCTTTGTTTGAGCTGCATAGGCCCCTCCATGAATCCGATTTCGTATTTACCGCGCTATTATAATCCGATTTCGTATTCTTGTCAAGGGGTAAAATTAATTTATGTAACGCCGAATGGACGGGCGGCCCATCCCTCCGGATAGGCACTGCCCTGCCCCTGTAATACGCCGATCCGATCCGATGGATACCAGGCAGCGGCGCGGTATCCCCCACACTGCCGCTGCCCCAGGGGTGATAAACCATACCCGAGCAAGCACCCCTGCCAAAACCAAGCGTAGGAAATGGGCGGCGATCGCCGCCGGTCACCGCCGGGGCCGATTCAGAAGGCGAGACGACCGGCCTATTTTCCCCATTTTGCATCAGCCTTTATCCACACCATCGGGCCGCGAACATCAGTCGTGCCTCAGGGCGTCGACCGGCCTCAGCCTGGAAGCTTTGCGCGCCGGATACACGCCGAACAAAATCCCAACCCCGACAGCCGACACTATGCTCACGGCGACATTGGACAGCGGGATGACCAGAGAGACCCCGGTTAACATACCGGCCAGCATGCACAGCCCCACGCCGAGAAGGGTCCCCACCAGGCTGCCGACAAAGGAAATGGCCGACGCTTCGATCAAAAATTCCTTCATGATCTGCCAGTTGGTGGCGCCAATGGATTTTTTGATACCGATCTCCCGGGTGCGCTCGTGAACCGAAACCAGCATGACGGTCGTGATTCCAAGCCCGGCTACAACCAGGGATATTCCCGCGATGGCCGTCAGCACGAGAGAGACGATAGACAGCATATTGGTCAGCTGGCCCCTCTGCTTGGCAAGATTGTCGGTGCGCACCGCGCCATCGATCCCCTTGCTCAGGCTAAGACGCTCTTCAATCTGGCGGGCGGCCTCGTCAATGTCGACGCCATCGCTGACCTGGACGGCAATCTGGGTGATCTCTGTGCTGCCGGTCAGTTTTTGCAGGTTGGTGTAGGGAAGGTAAATCAGAGTGGGGATGTAGTCGGTCATCAGCCCCTGCAGGATGCTGCTGTTCGCCTCCACGACGCCGGCGATTTCATATTGTTCCTGCGTGCTGCCGACGAGCAGGGAAATGGTTTTGCCAACCGGGTTATCCCGCTGGAAGAAGGTGCGGGCGGTTTCCAAATCGATCAGGCAAACATTGGAGCCGCTGATGATATCGTACCGGGATAGATCCCGCCCATACAGCACCTGCAGGGAGATGAGCGACTGCGCGCCGCTGTCAATCCCCCACAGCACCGTCTCGCAACTGCTTGCGCCATTCGAGGCAGAAGAAGTATTCACCACAATGGGGATGGCCGAGTCCACGCAGGAGAGGGAGCGGATCTGCTCGAGATCCTGCGTCTTTAAAGCGGTATCCACCGTGGTCGAGGCCTTGGACATCACCGATAACCCGTTGAGCCCCAGGCTGTCCAGCTCCTGGTTGACCGCGACCGTACCGGTGGCGCTGATGGCGCCGATGATGATGACCGACGCCACCCCCACCGCGATGCCCGACAGGGTCAAAAAAGTGCGCGCCCCCTTGCGCAGCAGCCCTTTGTAGACAAAAGACAGCGAATCAGCCATGGCTCTCCTCCTGCAATGTCCTAATGTACGCTCCCGAACGCTCGACGGCCGATGGGTTGGTCACAACCAGGTCCCCTTCCTCCAATCCGGCGAGCACCTCCACTCCCTGTGAAACCTCCCGCCCGAGAAGGACGTCCCTGCGCACCGCGCGCTCCTCCCCTGCAAGATAGACATAATCGGTATCCCCCTCGCGGCAGAGCGATTCATAGGGAATCAAAAGCACATCCGAACCGGTGTCCACGATGATCTCCACCTTGGCCGTAAACCCCGGTTTGAGCGCCTGGTCGGGATTATCGATAACAAAGACGGTCTCTACCACCGTTTCGGTCGTGCTGCCCGCCATGACCTGCTTTGCCGAGCCGGAAATTCTTTTGACTTGCCCTTCATAGCTGCCGGAGAAGCCGCTTCCAGTGACGATCACGCGCTGCCCTACTGCAACCTTTGCAATCTGGGCTTCGTTGATGTTCGCCGTGATGGTGAAGCCATCCCCGCCCGATATGACGGCAAGTGGCGTGTTCATACCGCAAAGCTGCCCCTCCTCCATATTGAGCTGGGTAATGGAGCCATCTATCGGGGCGGTCACCGTCTCAGGCAAGGTATAAACCTGCCCCGCATAGTATACTTCCCTTTGCCCTGTGGAGGTCAAATTACTCACACTCTCGGCGGGCAGGGAATACAGCGCGGCAAGCTGGCTGAGGGTGGCTTCCGCGTCGACCTCGGCGATCACGTCCCCCTTGGCCACCCGGTCGCCCACCGCCACACTGGCGTGCGCTACCACGGGTAGCTGCGTTGTAACCTGGGTGGTCTCGCCCGTCCCGACCTTCCCGGTACAAAAAACGCTTAATGCAATGTCCTGACGCTGCGCCTCACTGACGCTGACCACGGGTGCGGAGGCCTTGACCGCTTCGGGCGCGCACTGGGCCCCGATCACGCCGATCAATGTAACGGCTAGCAGAATCATGTACTTTTTCATTCATCATCCATTCCTTTCCCTACATCGCTCCCTATGGTACACGGCTGGACCGCCCGATGCGCCGTCGCCCGGCATGGCCCACGCCGGGAGCCTGGGCCATGCCCAAACCGACAGGCCGTTTATGGCTCAATCGGGATACAGACGCTACGGCGCGCGGCGCATGCTTTCTCATCCAAGCCCGCGGTATGTTTGCCGGCCATAGCTATTGTGTAACAAACCGGGGCCTTTTATGTCTTGAAAATACAAAATCACGCAGGAATATTTGCGCCTGATCCATCCACAATAATGCCAACTCACAAAATTTCCGCGGCGGTTTGACGCGGAGGGAAAGGCATGGATGACCATGATGATTTTGATTCCGTGCGACGCCGAATGCAGACATCAAAAAGAGGGCTATTGCTGCCTGGAGCACATCTCCAAAGTAACCAATTCCGAGGGCGGGTGCGCTTACTACGAGAAGAAGCCGGAGCACCATCCGTTATCCAGTGCAGAATCCGCATCTCCCCTGTCCGGCAATGGGCAACATATGCCTGACAGAGGACAATCCTAGCCGCCGGTCCATTCGGTTCCTTTTCGGGAAAACAGACGGCTCAACCGTGCCAGAGCGGGCAAATCCTAGCCAGAGTTGCCCACACGGGCATCCCCGGGACTTGATCCCTCACATAATACGCGGCGCGCTGCGGCAATGGCGTGGTTGCGCGGCCATTCGACCTTTCCCACCGGCCTTTTGTTGTTCCTTTGTGGGATTTCTCCCGCTAAACGACCGGCTCATCTGCACCCTAAAAGGGCCGGCTCATAGCGGGCGCACAGAAAAGATTGTTCCCCCATCCTCGGTAGGGCGGGAATATTGCCTCACAGAAAAACCAAGCGGCCGTCCGGGTGATTCCCGGGCGGCCGCTTTTTTCCTGACCACGCGCATGGTAATACCGGCACGGTCTTCCCCTCATTCCAGATCCGAGCACGCTATTTTCTGCGCGACAAAGGGGAATTTATCCTTTTCCTCCAACTGTAACAAGTCGATAATCTTCTCAAAAGTCTCACGGCGGCCAACAAAGTTTTCGGGTACATGCGCGTCCCCTCCAAAAAAGAACTTGCAACCGCATTCCTTGGCGATCACATAGGGGCGCAAAATGCGTTTCAGCTCACCACGTGTATACCGGTCCGGCTCAAAGTTCAGCTCTACGCCCATCCCCCGCCGCCGTACCTTGGTAAAAATATCCTTCAGCTCGCCATCTCCAAAGAGGTCCAGATAGCCGACGGGGTCTTTCTGACAGACCAGGGACACCGTAAAATGGGGCAGGCCGGTTTTATAAAAAGGGATGTCTTCCCTCTCCAGCAACCGATGGAGGCGCTGTTTGTAATACTCCTTGCGAGAGAGGGCGTCGTCGCCCGTCTTGCGCGGGTCGATGGTAAAGTCGACCAGATTCAGGTGGCTGGTGGAGAGAAGGACAAAATCCATCCGGTCCCATTCCTCCCGGCTTATGCCCACCGTGCCAAATTGGTTCATATCCACTTCGCACCCCATCAGGAAACGGCATTGGGTGGACTGAGGGAGGGGCAACACACGACGCGCCCGCTCGAAATCGACGCTTTCCCATGAATTAAAGCAGGGACACTCCACCTTGGAATCCCAGGCATGGTCGGTGACACACACCAAGCGAAAGCCGTTGGTCAGGGCATACGCTAAAATAGCTTCCTTTGTTTGACGGGGATCGTTCGAACAGGGAGAGAGCGCCGTGTGGTTGTGCAAATCATGGTCTGGGACATACCGCATGCCAATTCATCCTTTCCAGTTTATCGGCGAGGCGTTCCCTCTTTCGGATAGAGGGCGCGGGCGTAAAAGCGCTTCACGTCCCGCCGCCTGATTGCGCCGTTTCAGGCAGGCGCGAACCATCGGAGGGAACGCCCCGCACCCGTTGCCGTTGTGAAAAAATCACGCCGCAGAAAGGGGCCGGTACCACATACCGTTCGCCCACCGCAGTTTGGTTCCTACCAAGAGATATCCCGCGGCCGTCCACAGGCCCCGCGAAAGCAAATCACCGATTGGCCGCCGCGCGCTATTGAGCGCCGCCCGTACGGCCAGGCCGCCTATCCGCCCAAAGCAAGACACGGTGGGGCCTCTCCCGGCGGAAGCGTTCCATCCCCCTTTGCGCCGCTTACCATCCCGCTTTCGGATAGCGCATGAAATCTGGCAGACTGTTTGGCGCCTCATACCATCCGATGCTATCTTTTCGAAAGAGGCCGTTTTCCCGGGCATGGCGCTAACGCTGCTGCGGGCGGTCATTCGCCCCCGTCGATGATCTCAAGCACGTCGCATTGCTCCAACGAATCGTAGCTGCCCCAGACCGCGGGCTCGTCGGGCCCAATGGTGATGCCACCGGCAAAACGGGTATAGCCACCGTATTTGCGCACACCGTTTTCCTCAATCGCCCAAAGCCTGCCGTTTTGCTTCCAGGTTAAGTTGCCCTGCCTGCGATGAACGGCGGGCAGCTCCACCCGCTGGGGATCGCGCAGGGAATCGCCCAGAATATCCATCACCAGCCGGACGTAGCCCTCGCAATCCGGCACGGAGGCCACGGTAAACAGGGGGTTGGGATTGAAAATCCCCATGGGGATGTTTCCGTCCGCAAAGATGTAGCCGGCAATGGTGCTGCGCAGCGCCTCCACGACACGCGAGCGCTCCGGAGAAGGATGGCGGGTCAAATAGGCCTGCATGTGCCGCACCAGCGTGGGATAACCGTTAAAGGCAATGGAACCATATTCCCAACCCAATACGCGGGATTTGTCCTCCGGGTCGGTTTTTGCCCCCCGCGCCAGATAGGTCATGCCGTCCTTACCCACGAACACCGCGTCAAAGAGGTGATCGATGACATTGTCCGCCGCCCTGGCAAGGCGCTCGTCACCCACAATGTCGTAGATCCGCTCGAGCATATTTAGAATATGAATGTAATAGACCGTGCGCTCGGCAAAATTTGGCCCGTCGCCGCGCTCAAACAGCCCGATCTTTTCATGGTAATAGACGGGCGAAAGATAGTAATCCAGCACCGGCTTCCCGTATTGCTCAAACCGGTCCCATTTGCCAAAAGCCTTGCCCGTCATGGCAAGGGCGCCGACCGCGGTCAGGTCCTGGTTGGTGACGCCGCACCAGCCGGGAAAATCCAACGGGCGCCGGTAGCCGTTGCCCGCCTGCCAGGCGTGCGTGAGCGACCACTCCCACTGCCGGTCAACCGCCGGGGGGATCAGGGAACGGATCGATTCCTCCGCATGCTCCCACAGATAGTATTCGCACAGGGCGATGACGGGATTAAAATAGTGGATGGGGCAGCCCCGCGTGTCAAAGGTAGGCTCAAACTCGGCGGTTGCATGGATGAATCCGCCGCTGCTATCCTGCAAGTAAAGCAGGTGCGCCGCCATACTGTCGGCCATGACCCTCCACTTTGGATTTTGGGTCTGATCGTACAGCCGCCTTACCACCCGCATCTGCTCGGTAAAGGCAGTGACCGTCTCCCCCTGATACCGCCGGTCCAGCACCGACGTCTCGCCCCAGCAGGCATGCAGGTTGAGCCTGCCTATCACCCCGGGGCCCTGCTGCCAGTCCTCCATCTGAGTTATGAGCATATCCAGCGTATGTTGGTTAACGGTCTCTTCCAGTCTTCTTCCTTTGATCGGGTAATGAATGGTTTGCATAGTTTCACACCTCCATGTGGGGCTTGATGCATATCCGCAACCGCCTTCCCTGTTATCATAGTGGATTCACTGCGAAAAAGTCGGCAGAAACGTATGGGAAATATGCACTTTTGTGGTATTTCCCCACATGCCTCTCACTGGAGAGGTACAAAGAGTCATGCGGCTGGCCGGTTCTCTATGGCGATTGGCCCAGCTACCCTTGGAAAACGCTGAAAGTGATGCCCCCTCTAAGCTAGGATTGGCAAAGGCCCTATACAGGGCTATTCGAAGCATGCATCGCAAGTACGCGCTAAAACCATCGTCTGCACCGCCATGCGTTAATTGGACACTGCGCCTTCCGTTGGACCGATGAGGAATTATGTTTTTTATTGCTGGCTCGCCCCTTCCATGCTGAAAGCGAACGGAGCCTCTACCGGCATGCCGGGATATGAATCAATAAGGACGAGACTCATTCACGAGCCTCGTCCTTAACATTCCTGGTGTTGCCCGTCTTATAGAAATCGTGACAGCACGCCGTCTGGGCCGAACCGGATTATTTATCCGCGCCGCAGCACTTTTTGTATTTTTTTCCGCTGCCACAGGGGCAGGGATCGTTGCGCCCCACCTTTTCCGATTTGGCGATCACTTTGGGCTTGGGCTTGGCGTCGCCGCCGACATTCTCCGCTGTGATGGTGGCGGTCTGCTTCCGCTCGACATCCTCCTGCCGCCGGATTTGGAAGGTCAGCATCAGCCGGGTGGTTTCCTCGCAGATCGACTCGGTCATGGCGTTGAACATATCGTAAGCCTCGTTGCGGTACTCCACCACCGGATCGTGCTGGGCATAAGCCCGCAAATAGATGCCGTTGCGTAGCTCATCCATCGCGTCGATATTGTCCATCCAATGCCGGTCAACCGTGCGCAGCAGGATCATGCGCTCGAGCTTGCGCATCAGATCGCTGCCAAACTGCTGCTCGCGCTGCTCGTACAGCTCATGGGCGCGGTCGGCCAGCATCTGCTGGATTTCCTCCCGCGAGGTATCCCCCAGCTCGGCGGCCGAATAATGAAAATCCTCTTCCCTGGTCAGCCAGCCGAGGAACTGCCGGCGCAGGCCGTCGAGATCCCAGTTGTCGTGCACCCGGTCGTCCGACAGATATCTTGCGCAGGCCGAGGCGATCGTGTCGTCCACCATTTTGAGGATGATATCCTTGATATTTTCCCCTTCCAGGACTTTGTCGCGCTGGGCATAAATGATCTCGCGCTGCTTGTTCATAACGTCGTCAAAATTCAACACGTTTTTGCGGGCGGCAAAGTTGCGCGACTCGACCTTGGCCTGTGCGTTCTCAATGGTGTTGGACAGCATCTTGCTGTCGATCGGCGTGTTTTCATCCACCCCGAGGGCGTTCATCATGTTGAAGATGCGTTCGCCCCCAAACAGCCGCATGAGGTCGTCCTCAAGCGAAACAAAGAACTTGCTCTCTCCCGGGTCGCCCTGACGCCCGGCGCGGCCGCGCAGCTGGTTGTCGATCCGGCGGGAATCATGGTGCTCGGTACCGAGGATGAAGAGGCCGCCGGCAGCGCGCACCTTCTCCGCCTCGGGCTCGATCTCCGCCTTGAATCGGTCGTACAGCTCATTGTAAACCCGACGGCATTCGAGGATGTCCTGGTCGTCGGTTTCATAAAAGCTGGTGGCCGCCGAGATCTGCTCCTCATCGTACTCCCGCTTGCGCATTTCCGACTTGGCCAAATATTCGGCGTTGCCCCCGAGCATGATGTCGGTACCACGCCCGGCCATGTTGGTCGCGATGGTCACCGCGCCGAGCTTGCCGGCCTGCGCGATGATCTGCGCCTCTTTTTCGTGGTATTTGGCATTGAGCACTTCGTGCTTGATGCCCCTGCGCTTGAGCATGGAGCTGAGCTTTTCGGATTTTTCAATCGAGACGGTGCCCACCAGCACCGGCTGCCCCTTTTCATGGCAGGCTACGATCTGATCGATCACCGCGCCGAGCTTGCCGCTCTCGGTCTTATACACCGTGTCGGGATGGTCCTGCCGGATCATGGGACGGTTGGTTGGAATTTCCACGATATCCAGCTTGTAGATTTCGCCGAACTCCTCTTCCTCGGTCATGGCGGTACCGGTCATGCCCGAAAGCTTGTCGTACAGGCGGAAGTAATTCTGGAAGGTAATGGTGGCCAGGGTCTTGGATTCGTGCTCGACCTTAACCCCCTCCTTGGCCTCGATGGCCTGGTGCAGCCCCTCGTTGTACCGCCGACCAAACATCAGGCGGCCGGTGTACTCGTCAACGATGATGACCTCGCCGTCCTTGACCACGTAGTCGACGTCCTTTTGCATGATGCCCCGCGCGCGCAGCGCCTGGTTGATGTGATGGGCGATGGTGGTATTCTCGACGTCGGAAAGATTCTCAATCTGGAAAAACTGCTCGGCCTTTTTGATGCCGGCGGGGGTCAGCGTGGCCGTTTTGGCCTTTTCATCAACAATATAATCCCCCTCGTAGAGATCGTCGGCCTCCTCCTTGGTATCCAGCTCGCGCACCTTGGTCACTTTAAGGGATTTGGCAAAACGGTCGGCCCGCTCATACAAATCGGTCGACTTCTCCCCCTGCCCCGAAATGATGAGCGGGGTGCGCGCCTCATCGATGAGGATGGAGTCGACCTCGTCGACGATGGCGTAAACATGGCCGCGCTGGACCTTATCCTTCAGCTCTACCACCATGTTGTCGCGCAGGTAGTCAAACCCCATCTCATTGTTGGTGCCATATGTGATATCGGCCGCATAGGCCGCCCGTCGCTGGGCGTTATCCAGCCCGTGGACAATCAGACCGACCTCCATCCCGAGGAAGCGGTAAACCTTGCCCATCCACTCAGAGTCGCGGCGGGCGAGGTAGTCGTTGACCGTGACGATATGAACCCCCTTGCCGGCCAGCGCGTTGAGGTAAGCGGGCAGGGTGGCGACGAGGGTTTTACCCTCGCCGGTGCGCATCTCGGCGATGCGCCCCTGATGCAGCACGATACCGCCGATGATCTGCACCGGGAAATGGCGCATACCCAGCACCCGGTCGGCCGCCTCCCGGCAGGCCGCGAAAGCGTCGGGCAGGATATCGTCGAGGGTAGCGCCGTTTTGCAGCCGCTCCCGCAGCTCGGGCGTTACCTCCCGTAGCTCGGAATCGCTCTTTTTACGATAGGTATCCTCCAGCTGAAGCACCCGCTGCTGCAGCGGGGTGATGCGCTTGATCTCCTTTTTGCTGTAGTTGCCAAACAGCAGGGATTTTAAATTCATGTCGATGATCCTTCCTTTCCCGATTGCATTGCGCCGGATGGTCACGGGGCCGCCCCCTGCTCCTCCGCGCAATGGGCCACACGGCCGCCGGAACAAAACCGGACGCCAGCCGCTGGCCTGAAACCGCCCATTCGGACAGGGATATTGTATGATTCGGAAATATTATAACACAAATTCATAAAAAAGTATGTTCAAATTATGAATAAATCGCCGCCCTACCGCCAGAGCCGTTTTGCCTTTGCCATGACCCCCCTGCTCGCACGTCGATGATTGTTGAATCATTCCATATAATATCACAATTATTGCTTTTCATTGTTTTATTTTTACAATTTCTTCTTGACACCAGAAGTATCTTGCTATATAGTAGACGCATCCATAGGTTGCAGCCCGGACTTTATCGCTCTGGCACAGGCATATGGTATTCCGGGCAGCAGATTGTCACGGGAAACTGTGACGTGAGGAGGTTATTATGTATATCCTTGTTCTGGCACTGGAATCCCTGGCAGGCGGGCGTTTGGAATGGATGATCTCCGGTTTTGCCATGCTGTACGCCACCTTCGCCAACTGGCTGTCGCTCGTACTGGTGTGTTTTTACTTCCCCCTGACCTGGAAAAAGCGGAAAACCGTCACCAACCTGCTGGGCATGCTGGGCGGGCTGATTTGCGCCGTCTATTATTTTTTCCTGCGGTTTTTGACCGATGCTATCACCGAAGAGATCGTAGAGCGCCACTTTCAGGGAATCGAACAAATCGCTTGCCCGTTGTCGGCCATACTGGCGGCAGCCGCATTGGCGGGATTTGTACTGTGCGGCCGGAATCTGATCCTTCGCCGGGCCTTCTCCCGGGCGGCCAGGCTGGCGGTCAGCCTTCCTCTTTTTTTCGTTTGCGCGGTGATGCTATCGATGCAGATTTATGCTCTTGCAACCGGAGGGCTCGCCAGACTATCCATTCTTGGGTTGCCTGAGCTGATACTGGCAATGGTTTTGGCGGTGACTCTGGGGGCGAAAAAATCCTCTCAGGATACCGTGATATCGGGAGGCGAGGCTGCATGAGTACCCTGCTTTTATTATTGAACCAATTTCTTTACGATCCCTCCAGGTCGTTTGAGATGGTGCACCTTTATGCCGTTCTGGCAGAATTCGGGGCCTGGCTGGGCGTCGCGCTGATCTATTATTTTGTTTTTACCCGGCAGAGGCGCCGCCGTCTCATCACCGTGTTGGGTATCCTGGGAGCGGTAGCCTGCCTTGCCGGCTACCTGTATTCGTTCCATTTTCAGTATACCCCGCTCGCTTACCAATCCCGGAATTCGCAGGCCTCTATCGGCGATTACCCCAATTATACCTTCGCCCCCCGTTTTCTTGTGGTATTGCTCAACGCGCTTTGCGCTCTGGCATTGGCGGCCGTGTTATATGGTCTCATCCTGTGCGCCGTCCAATTAATCCGCCGACGGGAGCTTTCCAAAAGGCAAATCCTCATACTCACGCTTCCCCTGTTTTTGTTTGTTGCAGCCGCCTTGACGTCCGGCCTCTATTTTTTCGCCGTCAGCCGCGAAGCCCTTTTACTGCTCGTCGGTTTGCCCGAGCTGATTCTTGCTCTGACCTGCCTTCTGACCTTGTGGGGGAAGCAGGGGCAAGCCTGTCCATCCGGCGATGAGCGTGCGCCCCACCTTCCTTCATCCTTGCGCAGGGATGGCTAATAACGGCGGCTGGACCGCCATGGCACCGGAAACGTCGCGTCCATTTCGATCCCGACCGGGCGGTAATCTTAATCCAACCCTTAGGATGCCTTCTTGTCTATTACTGCGCCACGTTGCAAAAACGCTATGTCATCCAAAAACGTTATCGGGTTTCCCGCTGGCTAACCCAGTTATCCTACAATATTAAGAGAGGATATCGATCATGTTAATGTGGGTGAAAGACTTCTTTCAGATATTGTTTGCCGGATTTTTTACTCTTCCCCAGCTATTCTCCGGTCAATTCTCGGATCGGCTGCCAGTAATTTTCATGCTTTACACCAGCATTGCTATCGCTTCGCTGGTAGTCCTGCTCCTTTACTTTATTGTCCATAGAAAAAAGCAGCCGCTTCCTATCCCCGTTCTGGGGATTCTCGGGGCAGGTTGGGGGATTTTCTGCTATGTTTGCCGCGGCGGGTTGGGGATGTTTTTGCCTATCGGGTCGGAGTACGAGCGTATCGTCGAAAAAGTCAACCACTTTGAATTCCTGATGCAGCAGGATTATTTCAGCGCCACCCCCTTTGCGAACTGGTTGGTACCCCTGCTATACAACTTGGTCCCGGTTTACGCGATTCTGACAGCCGCTACGCTGATTATCGGCATCTATAACCTAAAAACACGGCATGCTTTCCGCCTGTGGCAGGTTCTGATCGTTTTGATTCCCATGGCGTGCATCCTCATAGTAACTGCGGTATCGGTCCATATCCTACCCAGCACGGTGGGCGATATTCTGGGGCGGTTTGATGCTATCCTCCCGCTGCTGCTCGTTTTGACTCTCTTTCAAAAAAGAGGGTCTACATCGCCAGTTGAAAACATGCTTCTTTCCGATGCAACGGGAGATACACTTCCCAATCGCAAATTGGACATGGATCAAGACACCGACAGTCACTATGAGGAAAGCGAGGCGGCCTGTCTGTCCCCCGGCTCGCTGGTGGCAGGGAAGCAATACGTCATGACAACCTACTGGTACGATTACCGCGCAGGGGCGGAAAACGACAGCGGTCACATCACTGTGACGCCCGAAATGTCCCATCAATTCCCATCCCTGCCGGGTGGAGATCTGAATCCTGCTCAAGATGCAAACACGACATACTCCATGGCCTATGGCCGAAACGGGGGGTATAAGTAATGATTTCCATTTACTGGTTTGTTAATTGGTGGAAATACGGTCGTCTATCTTCGCTATCGGTTAGCTTGAACTATTTCTATTTTGAGACTGCATTTTGTCTTATGATCGCACTCCTCATTTACTACATCATGACTTTTAAAAAACGATATGTGATCCAGACCATAGCCGGTATCCCCTGCGCGCTCTTTTTGATCTATTATTATTTTTGCTGCTATATGCTGAGTTACGAAAACATTTACGAAAACATTTCTGATGTCTTGGATAACTATCCCATGATTGTCAAAATGGGGGGGATTCGGCCCGACACGCCGTACTGGATTGTCGGCATCGATTTTTGCCTTGCAGGGCTGCTTTGGGCCGCTGTGCTTGCCGCGTTTATTGTCTGCATCGTCAATATGGCCCGCCGGCGCCGATTCAGCTTCCGGCAAATTTTATGCATTACCATCCCCATCTGGCTGTGCCAGGCCCTCCATATCGGTATCACCCTATGGATCGGACGAGAGCTAAATCATCGGATCGGTTTACCCGAGCTTATCCTCGCCCTGATGCTCACCCTCACGCTGTGGGGCAAGCGGCCTTCCTCCCGCATTGCCGCCGGGGAAGACGGCGCACCCCTGCCAACGCGAGAAAAATGAATTGGTACTTTAAGGTATCTTCCGGATTTGGAAGGCCTTGAAGCAACGCGTGTCCACAACAAACCAAAATTTTACAAAATAAATTGACATATGGAAATGAAGATGATATAATAACTTCGCACGAAAATAATAAACAAAAAGGAGTTATACTTGTACAAGAACTAAATTTAATTGCAAAACAATGGAAAAAAGGAAGAAAAACGATGAAGAGACGATGGATTTCCGCTATCACGACGCTTTGTCTGATCCTTGGCCTTTTGTTTTGCTGTCCAACTCCCCCTGCAATGGCGCTGCAGGGCCCGCAGCCCGCGGCCGGCGTTGATTACTACATCCGTAACGCCCACAGCGGCCTCTACCTCGACGTCGATCATGCCGGAACCACCAGCGGCACCAATGTGATTCAATATGGCCTGACCGGCGACCCAAATCAAAGATGGAAAATTCACGATCTTGGGAATGGGTACTATGTCCTGCGCCCGGCCCATGCATCCGGCCTGGCCCTGGACGTGCTTCAGGGAGGAACCACCAGCGGCGTCGGCGTCTGGAATGTGGGAACGGCCAATACATCCTCCATTCGAACCTCCTCGCAATGGAAGCTTTATTACTCCAGCAGCGGCGGGATCATCATCAAATCGCGCTGCAGCAACGAAACCATGGCGCTGGAGGTCTACAATGCCAATATGAACAGCGGCGCCGACGTAACCCAGTATTATCACGTTGAGGATGCAACCCGCAACGACGAGTGGGTTTTGGAGCCGATTCATTGGTTTACCGGAAACAATGCTCTCACCTGGTCTCTCTCATCGCAGGCAGTAGAGCCGACAGGGTCACAGGAGTATATGTTCGTCCCCCAACGGGGCATCCTCTGGTTTGATTTTTACAATTCATATCCTCAAAAGGTCATGAAATCAACTGTGGATTGCTGGTTTACCCAAAGCAATATTAATGAAATTATTCGGCGCTACAATCTCCCAATTGTGCCATCATTGTTGCAATTTCCGCAATTTTTCGATTTTGACGTCACCAGTCACCGTTCGGGAAATGAGGATTTAAGCCCTCTGTCGGCATATGCCGTTGTAACGAATATACCGAATCCTAAAATCGATATTGAGAACGACAGCGGCGATTTACTGTCCGGCGACACCGACAGTAACTATGAGGAAAGTGAGGTGGCCTGTCTGTCCCCCGGCTCGCTGGTGGCAGGGAAGCAATACGTCATGACAACC
>CBCTCU010000008.1:0-80943 GCA_965145485.1 uncultured Eubacteriales bacterium
AGCCGCAGGCGGCTATTATAATCTAATTTTAAGCACGGGCCTACGGTCCTATGCAGATGATACCATTCACACTGCGTGTTTTGGTATCATCAGCCGCAGGCGGCTATGATATTCTATATTTTTAGCACTAGACTGCGGCGATGTGTATAGGGTACTATTCACACTGCGTGTTCCTGGTGCACGCGTGTTTCACACGGCTGTGCTCCTTGAATTCGTGGTTCCCGGGCCGTGTGATATGATATTCCCACGTTGCGGCGGCAATGCGGCCTGTTTTGGCTGCATGCCGTCAGTGATTATGGATTTTGGATTGCAAAGGAGAAAACGAAATGGGCGGATTGTTTGGGGTCGCATCAAAAAGCGATTGTGTTTTTGATTTATTCTTTGGCACCGATTATCATTCCCACCTCGGGACCAAGCGCGGGGGAATGGTAGTACACGGTGAGAGCGGCTTTCAGCGCGCCATTCACAACATTGAAAACGCGCCCTTTCGCACCAAATTTGAGCACGACGTTGATGAAATGCAAGGAAATCTCGGCATCGGCTGTATTTCCGACAACGAGCCGCAGCCTTTGCTGGTGCGCTCCCATTTGGGCAATTTTGCCATTACTACGGTCGGCCGCATTAACAATGCCAATGAGCTGGTGCAGCGCGCTTTTACCGAAGGGACAACTCATTTTTTGGAGATGAGCGGGGGAGATATTAACGCCACCGAGCTGACGGCGGCGCTGATCAACCGCGGAAGCACCATCCCGGAGGGAATCCAGTATGCCCAGAGTATGATCGACGGGTCGATGTCCATGCTCATTCTCACGGGCGATGGGATTTATGCCGCGCGCGACCGGATGGGACGCACGCCGGTGGTGCTGGGGAAAAAGGACGGGGCCTATTGCGCCTCCTTTGAATCTTTTTCCTATCTGAACCTTGGTTATGAGAATTACCGTGAGCTTGGCCCGGGCGAGATCGACTTTATTACCCCCGATGCGGTGGAGGTGGTCGTCCCGCCGCAGCAGGAGATGAAGATATGCACCTTCCTCTGGGTTTATTATGGATATCCCTCTTCCTCCTACGAGGGGATGAATGTGGAAAAGATGCGTTGCAATTGCGGCGATATGCTGGCGATGCGCGACCATGTCGAGGCGGACAGCGTGGCCGGCGTCCCCGATTCCGGTACGGCGCACGCCATTGGCTACGCCAATCGTTCGCAGATTCCCTTTTCGCGCCCTTTTATTAAGTATACGCCCACTTGGCCGCGCTCTTTCATGCCGCAGAAGCAAAGCCAGAGAAACCTGATCGCGCGTATGAAGCTGATTCCGGTCGACGCGCTCATCCGGGATCAACGGCTGGTGCTGATCGACGATTCGCTGGTGCGCGGCACGCAGTTGCGCGAGACGACCGAGTTTCTCTATCACAGCGGGGCAAAAGAGGTACATATCCGCCTTGCCTGCCCGCCCATCATGTACGGGTGCAAGTATTTGAACTTTTCCCGCTCCTCCTCCGAGATGGATTTGATATCGCGCCGCGTCATTGCCCGGTTGGAAGGGGAGCAAGCTGAGCAAAAGCTGCCGCTATATTCCGATCCCGATACCCCCGAGTACGAGAATATGGTGGAGGAGATTCGCCGTGAGCTGAAGTTTACCACCCTGAAATACCACCGGCTGGACGACATGCTCGCATCCACCCAGGTGTCCCCCTGCAAGCTGTGTACCTATTGCTGGAACGGCAGGGAGAAGTAAAGCGTTGCGCAGTGTGTACCGCATTTTGCAGCCGGGCATTTTGTAAGGGGGCGCCCTGTTTGCCGCGAATGCCAAGGCCATGCCCGCGCGGGCGCCGGATGCGATGGGCAAGGCCGGTTTTGCGCGGAAATTCGGGAATTTGTCCCTCCAAAACAGTTGACTTTATTTCCTCATTCTGATATAATTAGCGTCGCGCAGATAAATTTTCCTGTCTGCTCCTTGCTCTGCTGTGACGGGCAGAGCCATATGTCCAAAAGGAGGTGCTGCAAATGGCAACTGTCAATTCGTATGAGGTCGTGATGGTGTATTCCATGAAGAACGGCGAGGAGGCCGCCAAGGCCCTGCTCGAAAAGTTCAAGGCCCTCATCGAGGCGAACGGTACGGTCAGCAACGTCGACGAGTGGGGGAAACGCCGCCTGGCTTATCTCATCGATGACGAAGCGGAAGGCTACTATGTGCTGATCAATTTTGAGTCGAGCCCCGAGTTCCCGGCTGAGCTTGACCGCGTGCTGAAGATTACCGACGGCGTGCTTCGTTCGCTCATCATCAACAAGAACTGACCGACGAATCGAAAGGATGGTGTCCGCTATGTTGAATTCCGTAATCATGATGGGCAGGCTGACGGCCGATCCAGAGCTGCGGCATACCCCAAACAACGTAGCCGTGACCTCTTTCACAATCGCGGTGGACCGTACCTATGCCAAGGCGGGAACCGAAAGGCAGACCGACTTTTTCGACGTTGTCGCGTGGAACAAGACGGCCGAGTTTGTCTCCCGTTATTTCCGCAAGGGGCAGTTGGTTGCGGTGCAGGGGCGCATGGAAACGCGCTCCTATGAGGATAAAAACGGCATCAAACGCAAGGCCTATGAGATTGTTGCGGAAAATGTCCATTTCGCCGAACCCAAGCGGGACAGCGCCGGCGGCGCTCCGGCACGGTACGACGAAACCTCACAGGCAGCTCCGTCCTACTCCAATGCCGGTTTGGGCGATTTTTCTGAAATCACCGACACGGACGACGATCTGCCATTCTAAATGAATTTACTTTATAAATAAGGAGGCCTTCTTCATGGAAAAGACCGAACGCCCCGAGCGTCCTGAGCGTCCAAACCGTGGCGCGCGCAAAGGCCGCAAGAAGGTTTGCAGCTTCTGCGTTGATAAGGTGGAAAAGATCGATTATAAGGATGTCGCCAGGCTACGCCGTTTCATTTCGGAGCGCGCCAAGATCCTGCCCCGCCGTGTGACCGGCACCTGTGCCCGGCACCAGCGTGAGCTGACGGTTGCTATCAAGCGTGCACGTCATCTGGCTTTGCTGCCCTTTATCAGCGACTAATGTTTTGTTTTCCGTGCGCGGATTATCCCAACGATAGTCCGCGCATCTGTTGTATGATATATCGGTGTACTTTATTGCGCCCATTGTGATAAGCTGCATGGGAGGTATCATACGGCCTGTATATTCCCTGGGGATCGATCTGTCGCAGGGGCTCGGCCCCAAATACCGGCGGATGCACTGCAAAGCGACTTGGTCGGGTGTTTGTTTTTACAATAAGCAGACGGAAATTTTTCCTTTACACTACGATAAAATAAAACATCTTGACAATCGGCAGTGAAACCGATATAATATGGAAAGCGACGTCATTGTTGCTACATCATAAAAGAGTTTATATTGTTACCATGGAGAAGTACTCAAGTTGGTGACGAGGCGCCCCTGCTAAGGGCGTAGGTCGGGTAACCGGCGCGGGAGTTCGAGTCTCCCCTTCTCCGCCAATGGGAAAGCCAGTAAACATGCGGGTTTGCTGGCTTTTTCTTATGCCTGAAATGCCATTTTACCCTTTAATTTACCCTTTACAGCTTTTTATGCAATGAAAAGCCGCCCTTTTAAGCGCGGTGAGATAAGAAAACAAGCAAAAACCCTTATATCATCGCGTTTTAAGGACAGCGGGCAAACAGGTTACAAGTGAATAACCAAGCAAAAGGGACGTTATCGAGAGATAGCGTCCCTTTCTGCATACTACGCCGCAGCTTCAAAGAAGTTGTGGCGTTTTTTATGCCCGCAGGAAAGGAGGTGCAGCCGGAATGTATTTCACAAAAGGCAAGCAGCGGGCATTTGAACTGCTCATGCAGCAGAAGCCGGGATTTGACCGCTATCAATCCGGTTGTGCCGGAGATGATGAAGATTGCGGCACTTGCCGTTTCTACCGCCCCGGGTGGAAATATGAGTTTTGCGTTTTCAAAGAGTGTCCCTATTGCCCCGGCAAAAGGACGCGGAAAACGCCCGCCAGCATGGACAAATAGACGGGCAAAAGCCCTAGTAGTGCCACCACAGGAGATATGAAGGGCTTGCGGAAATCTTTAGCTGGAATTTCGCCCGCTCGATTTACAAGCTGAATGAGTTCGAGCTGTGCCAATAATCCACGGTGGGTCTTAGGGTCTAATACTGATAGTTTCGGGCTCATTAAGTACTCCATAGAGCATCCAAACAACCGGGAGAGGGAATACAACTCGCGAAGTTCTAACGGCTCGCCGTCCTCAATCGCTGCGGCTATGATTTCCTTACTTACGTTTGCGTGTTCGGCTAACACCCATAGATAATAGCCTGAGCACATATATTCGGCGGCCAGATTGGGATACAGTGAGTGAGCAGGGCTGCCGAGGGGGGTTCCCGGCCATTGCGCACCCTCGGTTGGAATGGTCTCGTGCTGCCGCAAATATTCAACGATGGTTTGAAAGAACATAAAGATATCTCCTTGATTTTTGAGAGCGGGCCGGGTATACTATACATGACCCGCTCTTTTGATTAGCGTGGTTGTTGCGCTTCTGTATCTTTGCTTTCCACGGCGAGGGATACAGGGGCGCTTTTTATACTGCGGATCAGCTGATCCAGCTTTGGCCGGATGCATTGAATTTCGTCCAGTGTGTCCGCGTCAAGTTGCCCATCGTCCCCGATGCTCTGTAAGGCGCTATATGCTATCAGAAGCGTTGCAACCCCGTCGATGGGTATCGTGAATCGTCTCATAGCTTTTTCTCCTTTCTAGGCCATGCAAAAGCGCTTGGTGACGGTCTGCCGGGTGTACTGATTGTACAGCTCCGCGTGAGCCTGCTTAAATGCTGTGGTGTCAAACCGCTTGCTTTTTACGGTAGTCCAGCGGATTTTGAATATGTCTACCGTCATCTCATCGGTGCCACGTGTCAGCATCTCGGCTTTGATCGTATCCTCGATCGCCGTGATCTCGGCGGCCAGCTCCTCGGCCATGGCCTTTAGCTCCTTTAGTTCCCTTACCTTGCTGGTCAATTCGTTTGTGCTCATTGTTCTGCCTCCTGTTTTTATTCGGGTCAAGGGACGGGCGGCTTTAAGTGATCTAGCCCTCTGTGGGCGTTCCTTATCCGTTCCCGCTCTTACGTTGCATTCTTGGTTCGGCTTGCGCTTACTTCATCTGCCTTCCCTTGACTGTGATTATAGTATACTCTATTGTCGACAATATATCAATAGGCAGAATGGACGATATTGACGACAATATATTGTGCATATTGTATATTGACGACAATATAAACGTGTGATATAATAAAATCATAATAGGAGAGGTGGCGAAAAAAGTAGCACCCGGTTGGAGGTGGATATATGGCAACTACAAAAGCACAGCAAAGGGCGGTAGATAAATACGTCAAAGCCAATTATGACCGTATAGAAATTAAGGCTCCCAAAGGCCGAAAAGCAGAAATAAAAAACCATGCCGAAAAGCAGGGCGAAAGCCTAAACGGTTTCATTAACCGCGCGATTGATGAAGCGATGGAAAGGGAAAGGAGCTAATACGATGCAGCAGATATGGGATAGCCAAAGCTTCCGCCGCTGCAATAACATGTAAGCTTTCAGAAATGAGGTGAGTATCCCATGATTCCGAGAATCGCCAGTATAAAGCCGCTGCCGGATTATATGCTTTCTGTGTCCTTCGATGACGGGAAACGGGTTGTGTACGATGTGAAAGAGGATATACGAGAGCTTCCGGGCTACCATCTTTTAGAGGAGGTAACAGGGCTTTTTCAGCAAGTACAGCTTGACGAAAGCCGCACTTGTGTCTTTTGGAATGACGAAATCGATTTACCCAGCCACGCAATCTATGAATATGGACGGGCGGTCTGATGGAGATGCTCCATCCGATGTGTCGATTGTATTCATCACATCGAAATGGAGTCCCAGAGTGCGAAATATGGCCTGTGTCGAACGTTTGCTCTTTTTCTGTGTGGGGGGGTAGGCAAAATTAAAAGTCCGTCACAGGTCGAATATGAGGATTTTATGACGCATACTCGAAAAGTCCAACAAGGCCTTAAAAAAGAGTTTGCGCTTCAAACCGTGGAGCGGGATAAAACGGAGGAAACAGAATGACCATACTGGAAAGAATCGACCAAAACAAAACCGCCATTGCCTCTGTGCGCCCTTTTGAAGGTAACACGCTCAAACAGCTGCGAGATTACTACCGTGTAGGCTTGACATGGTCTAGCAACGCTTTGGAAGGCAACACACTCACTTTAAGTGAAACCAAGGTGGTGCTGGAGGATGGAATTACTATTGGAGGCCGCCCGCTCCGGGATTTTTACGAAACGGTGGGCCATGGCGAGGCTTACGACTTTATGTTTTCTCTGATTGGCACCCGGGAGATTACCCTTGACCATATTCGACGTTTGCACCGGTTGTTTTACCGCTCAATTGATGAAAGCAATGCAGGAGTATGGCGAAAAGAGTCCGTTATGGTATCAGGCTCCGAATATGTGTTCCCCAAAGCGGAAACATTGGATTCCAAAATGAAGCAGCTTGCCGGATGGATTGTGAACGAGCGGGACAATTATCACCCTGTTAATTTTGCTGCAATGCTGCATTTGAAATTTGTATCCATTCATCCCTTTATTGACGGCAACGGCAGAACGGCCCGGCTGCTCATGAACCTGGCCCTTTTGCAGGATGGGTATATGCTGGCCATTGTGCCGCCGGTGCTGCGTGTGGATTATAACCTTGCGATCGGGAAGTACCAGAATCAGGGCGACCCGCAGCCGTTTCTTGACCTTATCGCGGAACAGGAGCTTGAAACGCAGAAGGAAATTATTCGATTGTTGCATATACCGGCAGCGACTTATGACAAAAAATAACGAATTTACTCAACCACGCAGCGGGACAACGACACGGAGGGCAAGCTATGAATTATCCAGATAAATACCATCTGACCAAAGATCAAAGCGTCTTTTTAGCGAAAAAGAAGTGGGATGAAAACGTATATTGCGGTATGAAGATGGAAAACCGTGCTGTGACCTTCCCGCAAACCAAGACGATCCTCGAGGGCGTAAACGTGCCGAACGTCCAGCTTGACGATATTCAGGCGATTCTGAACATGCGGGATGCATGGCGATATCTGATGCAAACAGTGGACGATCCGCTCACGTTGGAATATATCTGCAATCTCAACGGTTTTATTGCGCGTAATGAGGCGTTGGAGTGGGGAAAACTCCGCACGGGACGGGTGAGCATATCGGGAACGGACTACACGCCCCCTGTTCCGCAGGAGGATAACGTCAAGCTGGAACTAGAGGCCATTCAAAACGCGAATGCCACAGCGACGGAAAAGGCGCTTAACGCTTTTGTGTGGGGAACTAGAAGCCAATTGTTTTGGGATGGGAACAAGCGTACAAGCCTTACTGTGGCCAATAAGATATTGCTGAACGCCGGAGCGGGCATGATGACTATCGTTGATAAGAATATGGAGCAGTTTAATTCTCTGCTGGTGGATTACTATGACAATGGCAATAGTGGAGCGCTCAAAGCCTTTTTATATGAGAACGCAATCCAAGGAGTAGAATTGGAATAGCACTTCATATCGCGAAATATGGCCTGTATTTATTTTTTTGTTCTTTCTTATGTGGTTTGCATACATGAAATAAAAACTCGATACAGGGCAAATACGAGCCTGTAGTGATATTGCTGGTGCGTTTACCTCGACTTGTAGAAACTTGGTTTTCAAAACAAAATGAACGAGCGGGATTATGATGATTTCCTGCTCATTTTTTGACCCTTTATTTTACCCTTTACAGGGCGTTTTGACCCTTTGATTTACCCTTTAGACGATTATGTTAGATGTAAAACGTTTGTTCTAAAATGCTTTGTAGTCCTTGATGTTACTGGATGTTTTGATATTGTATTAATTTGGATTGTATTAGATTATATAATTGTTGGGTAATTCGAGTCTTCCCTTCTCCGCCATAAAGGTGTGACAAAACGGATCGCACCCCGAAAACCTCCGATTTTATCGGAGGTTTTCGGCATTTTCAGGGGCGTTTTTTGAGACGAGACAAAGGACTCGGAACGGGGCAAAAAGAGGTTTTTGCGAGGTTTGAACTGACAGAAACAGAAAAAGAATCCAGGAACAGGCAGGTAAGCTGATAAGTTTACCTGCCTTTTATTTTGCCCAGAAGTTCCCCAGCAAATCCTCCAGTGCGCGGCCATGAAATATGAGCAAGACCACGACAATCGACATATTCCTCAGCGGCTGAAAGCGGACTTCGGAAATTGAGGTCCGCTTTCGGCATTTTTCACCGAGTTTTACGAATCGGTGGCAGACGCCGCGCTTCTGTGGTATGGCCAACCATTTTTGCTGGATGGAAGGCGATTGGGTCGGGTCAAGAGGCTGCGAATGCTTCGGCAGTAACAACGCCCCCTTTCAAGAAGAACTACGGATATAAACAACAATAGGCTGGTCGGCTAAATATGTTAACGTCAGACGAGACAACGACGGCAAAATGCTAAATATCGATCAGGAACAAATCAAGCGCGATTTTGTCGAAAGCATCGACAAAGGCTACCCCATTCTGTTAAGGCGTACCGATAACCACAGATACAGCATCATGATTGGCTACGAGGACAATGGCGACATTATCGTATGCAAAGAAGCGGTCGATGGAGAGGACGAGAGCGTCCATAGAGATGCCGAAACCTTTGTATACGAAAATTGGGGGGACGTAATACTGGATTACATCCTGCTGAAGGAACGGTTGGAACCAGTTCCCGAGCGCCAGCACATACTGGAACAACCGCAATTCATTGTTGTCCACGCTCGTAGAACGGATAAAATCAGGGGATGCATTTTGTCAGGCGCGGCCGCGTGGGAGGCATATCTGGACATGCTCGAACACGAGGATTTATCAACTCTCCCGCTGGATACGGGGGGAAGATAATGTTAATCTTCGGTTTGGCATATACTGCGATGGATTATGTCAGATATGGGAACGAAATGCGGCGTTGGATTATTACCGCTCTCTTGCCGAAAACTATCCCGAATGGCGCGAAGAACTTAATATTGCCGTAGCCGCTCTGGATGAATGCTCGCAATACGCTGGGTTCCTGTGGTCGCAGGGATTTGCTTTTGAAGGGGGAAGGGCTTGAAAAATTTCGAGATCCCGCCGCTCGAAAAGATACTCGCTGATGAAGGGCGTAAAGCGATGTGTAAAGATATGGTAGTCGTAGAGCATTTTGAGAAAATTCTTCAAAAAAGGAATATAAGGTGGAGACGCCGTTTTGAACGCCCCCACCTGGCCCAAACCGATGCTTGTTGTCGTTTCGACCAGGTGGGGCATTTTATACTCGACCTCCTTGTTAATAAGGGGGCAGTTTTTCAACGCGCGAAGAGTCTGATGCGTGTCATATATCGCAATGTGAGAATTCATGGCTACGACAAAGCCGGATTCCCTGATCCGAAAACGAGGTTTGACCTGAGATTTTTCATACCAATCACAAAGTAATTTTAACTCATAAATCCGGTGTTATGTTAAAAAATGTTGATTTTTATCTGGTTTTATGATAATATAAAGAAACTATATGAACAAAAACTTGTTTTAATATAGTAAAATGTGTTTCAAGCATAGAGCTACTGGCTGTATTTATCCCCAAATTTAAGGAGGAATAAGACAATGGATCAGATCATTCAGAACGTAGTTGTGGAAGGCGCCGAATTCCAAATTGTCAAAAAAACGCCGACATTGTATGCCGGCTTTCGGGCGGAGGCCGACAATGGGGATGAAGAATCGAGCGTCGATACCTATGAACTTTTCCAGGCTGGCTATAAAAACATAAAAGGCAGCTTAACGCCCGATTCGATGCTGTGCCTCAGCATCAATTTTAAGGAATGCAACCATGGGAAAGACGCCCGGCGATCTCTGATGCATTGTCAGGAAACGTCGGAAAGAAATCAACCAGAGGGGATAACGGTTGTCGAATCGCCTGCATGCTATATGATAAAGGCAAAATCAACCGACGCGATGTGGGCGCTGGTCAAAAAACTAACCGGAGAAGATAACCCTCAGTTTCACATGGCCCCGCTTTTCGGTTTGTGCGAAAAACTGTTTTGCAATGAGGAATGGGGGTTTGCACTTACGCCGGATTTCAGCAACACCTATGAGATTGAATACTATAATTTCGACGGAGTAAATTACGCTGGTATCAGCGTCGTTAAGCTGTAGCGGCCAAATCTGAAAACGGCTTGGCTCGGAATGTTCCAAAATACGCTACATACTTTATTCCAGTATGGGCGCCCAATGATTGGAAAAGTTAAAATTTCATGATACGATTCATATTACTTTTTTGCGGGAGCAAAGCTTGCTTTGCTCCCGCTTATTTTATGAAAAATAAAGCCATCCACCCACTGCCTGGCTCATTCTTTCCCCAAAAGACGCGCTCGGTTTTCCCGCTTTGTTGTAAACGCCCGCGCGGCAGTTATCCGCCGTTGCACCTTTCTGAAAATTTAGGGCTGGCGTCGTTGCAATCCCCATGGAGACCATCCCCTGAGGTTTGAGTCTCAGCGGTGATTTCATAATTCACTCAGTGCACCTGTGGCCTTGTAAGACCGCCTTTTTGGGCCGTTCCTACTCGAAAACAGGAGGGCAGAAACATCAAGCCTTTCCACTTCTTTCGCCGAGTTACTCAGCCCTCCGTCTATGCTTTTGACGTATTCCCGTGTTCTGGCGACGGATGGCTTTGTTTGCCTCATTTCCCACTTTGATTGCCAATTACCGAAATCGGCCATGGCTTCCAGCAATCTCATATTGTGTCGAAATCGTAAAACCGGTATAATCAGCCTGACGTAAAATTTCTGCGAAAGGATAGAAACAATCGATGGCAAAAATAAGAGCCTTGCTGGCAATATTGACGATCACTTGCGGACTCTTATTGGGTAGTATGGCCGTTTCGGCGGCGGTGATCAGCAAGCCCGGTCTTTCGGCTGGCGATACCTCCGTCCGGGCGGGACAGGAAATGGAGTTTGTGTTTTCACTTGATGGCTATGATGATATCCAAACGGGAATCAATACCATAAAAGGAACTTTCGAATACGACTCGGATATTTTTGAAGATCCGGCTCAGGAGGATTTTGAGCCGCTCAATGCCTGGGAAAGTGTCCGCTACAATCCAAGCAACCGGCAGTTTGTCCTGATCCGGCGGGCGAACGATGCCGAGGGCGGCGAAGTGGTGCGTATCCGGCTCACGGCAAAAGAGAACCTGCCGGCTGGGGATGTCTATGTCGGCGTGAGCGGGCTTTCGGCGTCGGAGGGGAAAGGGGATATTTTTCCAGACGATGTACGGGTGAAGCTCAGCGCTGTTGCCCAGCAGCTCCCGGCAGGCTCTGCGCCGGATGCACAGGAAGGGCAGCCCGCCCTCGAGACGATTCCCGATGCGGGGGAACAGGGGCCGGCCGAGACCATCCAGGAGGCGGAGGAACATACACAGCCGGATAATCTCGTGACGGAGCAAACAGAGCCGTCTCTGCTGCCAAACCAGCCGGGTCTTGCACAGCCAGAGAGCGCGTCCGGCATTGTCGTCTTTTATTTCTGTGCTTTTGCGGCGCTGTTGACGGTGGTCTGTCTGGTCGTGGTTCGATGGAAAAAGGGCAGTGTCAAGGGGGTGAAGCTGACGACGGTCGTCCTCCTCCTCGCTGCCGTGGTGACGGTGACAGCGGGCAGCGTCTATGCCTTTGCCGGCAAAGGGGACCTCAATCGCGACGGTGCGGTTGACTACAACGACATGCATACGCTGCAACGGCATTTGATAGCGCTGCAGGCCCTGCCCGACGGGACATGGGATGCGGCGGACATGAATTTTGACGGCAGGCTGACGGTCACGGATTTATCTTTGCTGGTGCAGAAAATAGAGCAGACCTTGGGCTATAACGTTAGCATCACGCCCGCGATGGACAAATTCTATTATGAAAAACAGGAAGATGTGCTGCTGAAGTTTTCTGCGGCCGTCTCCTACGGCGCTCAAATCGAACGCGTCACCGTCAACGGCAGGGAGTACGCGGTGCAGAAAACGCAGGATGGCGCATATACGGTAGAGCTGCAAGCGGCGGATACGCCGGGCTTACAGACCTTTCACCTTTCGAAGGTGAGGCTCAGCAATGGCCGGGACGTGAAGGTCAACGTCACCGAAACCATCGATGTGCTCAAGGCCGCGCCCTCGGTGGAGGACTTTTTAGCCGAGGAATGGACGGAAACGGCGCAGATGAAGGTCTCGTTCCGTCTCAACGACGAGGACGCCGCGCTCATCTCCTCCGCGATGGAAGTGCTTAAGAACACGGATGGAGAGTTTACCACGGTGGACACCATGGAAATCTCCGCGGGCAACCATGCGTTTGTTTTGGATTTGGAAGAGGATACGGCCTATACCCTTCACATTTCAGCGCAGTACAACCGGGATTCGGACGCGCTTCCGGCCGAAGAGGATCATCGCGGCAGCCTCGCTGTGATGAAGGAAATCCAGCTCAACATCGACTACCAGTTTTCCTTTGGCGGTCTCAGGACGCAGACGCAGGATGGCTTTGTAACCGACAAATTCCGTAAAAACCAGAGAATCGACCTTTGGTTTGAGAGCGGCAATGCCACCCGCTTTCTGCCCGAGCAGGCGGTGGTCAACGGCGTGAGTTACCCGGTGGAGCGGTCGCAAGACGGATACCTGGTGGCCCTGGATGGATTTGCGAAGACAGGACCGGCCGAGATCAAGGTGGAGCAGATCGTTTTGGAAAACGGGAAGGCGCTCTCTGTGCACACCGAGAACGCGATTGCCGTGATGATCCGCAAAGAGCTTCCGGCGGTCGCCGACCTCGCCGCTGTGGAAGATGCGCAAAACAGACAATTGGATGTGTCCTTTCGGCTGACCGACCCCGACGGCGCGCTGTCCAACCGGAAAATTCGGATTTTGAATGCACAGGGGCAGACGGTCGGCGAGCGGACGTGGGAGGAAAGCGAGCTACAGCAGGATACCTTCCGCGGCACGGTTGCGCTGGCCGATACCGGGCTGACGGCTTCTTACACGGTACAGATCATCGCCGACTGTGATTTGTCGCTCGACCAGTCGGAGGTCGAGGTGCAAAAGGTTCTCGCCGAGAAGGAGATTCCTGCCCAGCCGAGGGCCTGGATTTTGTCCGGCAGCGCCGGGGAGCATTATGTGGAAAAAGGCGGATATATCGAGCTCTATTTTGAAATTGCGGATAATGTGGAGGCACCGCTTTCCAAGCTGGTCGTCCACCACACCGAATTGGCGGCAGAGCCCTGGCAGGAGGGGGTGTGGAAGGTCATCCTTCCAGCGCCGGAGGAGTCGGGCGAGCAGAAGCTCACCCTTTCTCAGCTCGTCTTTGCCGACGGAGCCAGGGTGGACGTCAGCCATGACGTCTTGGTGGAGGTGATGAAATCCGCCCCCGAGGTACAGGGCTACGCGGCGGAGGATATTCTGGAAAAAGATCAGGTGAAATTCCAGTTTGTCCTGTCCGATGCCGACCGGTCTTTCCTCTCGGGGAAAATCCAACTGATGTCCAACGACGCCGCCGCCATCGTGGCGCAGGAGGCGATTACCCAGGCGGGCGGGCAGGAATTCACCCTGGATGTGGAGGAGCAAAAGGAATACACCTTCCGGGTCCTGGCGACCTGGAAGCAGACCGAGGACGGCAGCAGGCAGGCTGTGGATGACGTCCTGCTCGAAAAGACCGTCTATATGGTGCGGGATTATGGGCTGCGACTATCCGAGATCAGCACCTCTTCTCCCGAAGGGGTGAACACGGTGTATTTCGAGCCCGGCAGCCGGGTGAAAATCCGCTTCCGCGCGCAGACAAACACAAGCCTTGCGGTAGAGCGGGCGCAGATCAACGGCAAGCTGTTTGACCTTGCGCCTTTGGCAGGGGACGTTTATGAACTGACCGCTACAATCGGCTCACAGCCAGGGGTGCGGACCTTAACCATTGAGAAACTGGTGATGGAAAACGGAAAAGAGCTCCCTTTACAAAGCGGGAACTCGGTCCGGGTGGAGGTGTTGAAGGCCGCGCCTCAGATCGAGCGCTTTGCCTGGGAGAAGACGGCGCTGGATGAGCTGAGGGTGCAGCTTGTTGTGAAAGACCAAGACGGCGCGCTTGAGAGCGCCCGGGTGCAAATTTCGCTGGAAGATGGCGCCACTCTTGTGACAAAGCCTGTTTTTGTGGGAGATAATGAAGTAACCGTCGCTCTGACGCAGCAGGAGCGCTATGTGGTGAGCGTAACGGCCGGCTTTGACCGGGATACCAACGCGCTGGATCAAAGCTCCAACTTTTATCCGGACCAGCAAATCTACACGACGGTGATCGCCGTATCCCGCGACGCCATCCAGTGGAAGGACGTCACCGGCGCCGGGCTGTACCACAGCGAAGCGGGCGGTGTGCGGGCAATCCCGGTTTTGGATATCACCAACGGCCTGCCCGCGGATGTGGAGAACTATTTTGTGGTGCTCGAGATGGAGGGAATGCCGGACTTCTACGCCGGGATCCGGGAATTTCGCCGTACGGCCGAATCGGGCCGCGTGGTCGCGGTCTTGGATCAGGAGGATGTGGCCTTTTACGACGAGGAGGGCGTCAGGCAAACGGAATATGCCGTCCCTCTTGCCTACCGCGACGCGCAGGGGGAACACCCTCTGATCCAAAGCGCGCAGCAGCTGTTTGAGCAGATGGCCGCTGCTCCCAACGGGAGCTATGAGTTGACCCAGGATCTGGATGCGTCGGGCATATCGGCCGTCGCTGCGGCTGTCGCCGGAATCTTTACCGGTGAACTCGACGGAAACGGCTATACCATCTGGAATCTTCCGACCTCTCTGTTCCAGACCCTGCGAGGGGCGAATATCCACGACCTCGTGATTCAAAATGCCACGATCACCACGTCCCGAAGCGGCATTCTTGCCAATGTGATAGAGAACCAGTCGGTGGTTGAGAATGTGTTTATCGTCGATTCCAGCATTTCCAACGGGGTTGACGAGCTCGGCACCTTTGCCGGGAACCTCAAAAATTCCACCATACGAAAGAGCGCATCGGTCAACGTGTCGGTCAAAGGCCTGGTGGCGGTCGGCGGGATGGTTGGCAAAACCAACGCCGGGGCGGTCATTGACAACTGCTATGTCACCGGTAAGGTGCAGGGCACCTACGACCATCCCACCCTCGGCGCGAGAGTGGGCGGCATCGCCGGATGGCACGGCGGGGGCGAGATCAAAAACAGCTTCACCCGGGTGCAGGTGATCGCGCCGGCCATGAAAGGCAACGGCGGCCTCATCGGCGGACCCCATACGGGAAGCCCCGTGATCGAAAACTGTCTGAGCATGAGCGATGGGGCCGGGTACCGGATTGCCGGCTTTGACGTGTTGCATAATGCCAAAAACGTCTACGAGTATTCCGGCTCGACCAGTGCAACCAATATCACAGAATCAAATCAGAACCGGGTGAAAGAGACCGACGCCATTTTTGACAAGAGCTTTTACACCGATACGCTGGGATGGGATGAGACGGTCTGGGAGTTGGAGCTGCTGGCCTACGGCAAGCGCCCGAACCTGCAATCCGCGCCCGGGACCGACAACAACTACGGTATCCCGGCTTATGACCTGGTGCTCCGCCAGGAGGGCTATCGCCCCGAGCGGGAACAGGCGTACGCCAATATGGCAAAGCTGATGCCCTTTTCGGATATCCGCACATGGGTGGAGTATGGAAACCGGCTTTCGGCCACCGACCCGCTCGCCCTACAGCCTGTGCAGTATGTGCTGCCGCTGGACGAAACGGGCTCCCTGGTGACGGGAGTAACCAGGGACACGCTCGACACGATTCAAACCATCCGGATTGTATTTGAAAAAGAGAAGATGATGGAATGCCCGGTCAGCTGGCAGAAAACCATGGGGAAGGTGGTTGCCGCCTATCGCGTGGAAGGAATGGAGGCGATGTATCAGTTCCATCACTATATAGCCGATCTGGATCCGGCGCTGCTGGAGGAGACGGTCAACCTGCTTGCTTCCTACGATTACGCGGCCGACATCGCCACGCTGACCAGGGAGGAGGAAAGCAGGCTTTATACCGACTATTATCAGCATGGCGTGAAGCCGGGCCTGAAAGCGCTGGCCATCAAGCTCCTTTCATCCCAGGCGGAGTATCCGACCTATTGTGGCAGTGAGGCGGTGCGCCGGCTGGTCGTGGAACGAATCCGCGATACATCCGCATGGAAAAAGCTCCTTTACGGCTACAACTATTACGACAAATGGTATCGGATGGATTACAGCGGGGTGAATTTCAGCGACCTGCTGTTCTTCAACGGGCGGCTGATGGCGAATGGCCTCGACGCGGCGACCCTGTCCGATCTGATTTTGGCCGCGCCGGAGCAGCAGCGGGAAACCCACCAGACGGTCGCCTTTTACAACAGCGCATTGAAAAACTACACGGGGGAAGAGCTGGCCGATTTCCTCGGCGGCCTGTCCTACTGTATCGCGGGATATGACGACCCCAGCGACTGGTTTGCCGACAACTTTGATGGAATCTTGAAAGAGCAACCGGCCAGCGGCGGGGCCGAAGGGATTCGTTACCGGATTTGGGACATTTTGTCGGGATTGGAGGATCGAAGAAAAAGCATCCTTCTGCCAATCCTCACCGCGCCGCAGGAGGACATGTTCCTGATCTCTCTGCCGTCCCAGCTCATGCTGGGCAGCATGAACCGCTATCCCACCTATTTGGTCAAAGACGGCAACGAGCGGCAGCGTATGCGGGATATCATCGACGTCTATGCCGAGAAAATGGGCGTGTTTTACGGCGTGTCCTCCGCGTGGATGGACGGGTCGGTCGGCCTGCTCAACAGTTTTGTGAACATCCAATACGATTCGAGGCTGAATTTTCCGCAAAGCGAGGCCGCCGATGCCGGCGACCAGGATAAGGATAAGACAAGAGACCCGGTTATGAAATGGGTGTATGAGGCAAACAACACCATCAGCGCGAAAAATGGAAGTGCGGCCTTCGCAGACGGGACCAATGTTTACTGGGTGCTGGATGCGGCGCTGGGGACAAGCGACTATACCTTCTTTACCTTCAGCCATGAGACGGCCCACAACCAGGACGGCAGATATTTCTACGGCGGTGCCGGCCGGCGGGATGGCACGGGCGCAGAGGCCCATGCCGACGGGAATATCGCCCAGGAGATGCGCGACGGCTGCATGGTCTTTAACATCTCCAAAATCAACGATATCGGCGTGGAGATGACCAACAACTTTAGTTACGAAAGAATTGATTCGGCCGAGAAGATCGAAAGCTATTACCGCGAGATGTTTGAGACGGGGTATGTGCTGGATTATCTGGCGGCCCAGGCGTTTCTTGCGCTGACGCCCGAGCAGCAGGCGGCGGTGGCGGTACAAGCGACCCATACCGCCGGCGGCAACGCTTCGTTTTACACCGAGTACCGCGACGTCAGCGTGGAAGAGATCCGTCAAATGAACCTTCGGGATATGGAGGATCTATGGGAGAATCGGCTTTCCATCCGGAATATGAAAAAAGGTTCCAGCGAAAAAATCAACACCGCCACCGATGGCAGTTATGGCTTTGAATCCTTCTACTGCATGAACTGGTATCAGTCCCACAATGACGACGGCTCGCCCGATACCCATTCTTTCAAACGGCTGGGCATGGAGATGCTGGGCGTCGGCGGCTACGAAAAGGGTTACCGCATTTATATGTCGGCTTTGAGCAAAAACGACCTGGACGCCCTGCGCCAGATCACGGGCCAGTCGGGCATCACCTGGAAGGAATACAAGCTTAACCGTTTTCAAACGGTAAAGGAGAATCTCGGCCGTATCCCTTATTTCGACGCAGAGGACGTCATCGAGCAGTTTAAGGCGGCCTTTGAGAAGGATGCGCAAAACGGCACCAGAAGCGAGAGCGTCGCGGTCAAACGGATGCTCTACGGTTTGGTCAAGAGAGCGACCGGGGATTTCAGCGACGGCGGCATCTACCAAAGCCCGCAGGTGATATCGGTTACCTCGGCACAGGAGCTTATCCGCCTGGCCGGAGAGAATCCATACGGCTTTTACCGGCTGGACGCGGATATCGACTTTACGGCGATTGCCGCGCCGCAGGGGAGCTATATCCCGAACCGGTTTATCGGCTTCCTTGACGGCAACGGCCATAAAATGACCGGAATGCGGTATCCGTTGTTTGGCGATTTGCAATATGCTCAGGTGAGCAACCTGACCATCGAACGCCCTGCTTACGACGCTGGGGCGCAGGCTATGCTTGCATTGAAGACCAGACAGGTCATCGTGGGGAGTGTGGCCGTCGAGCAGCCAGACCGGCCGCTTCCCTTGGTAAAGACAAAAACAGAGGGCTATTACGAATACACCAAATAAGACGCCCCGGCGCTGCCAGGATATCGTGAACGCAAAGCGCCAACGGTATCCTCGCGCGTGCCCAAAGGGTGTGCGGAAACAAAAAGGTCACAGCGGCGGCAATGATGCCATTGTGTTCAGCGACTAGTATGGAAACACGCGCCTCACACATTGTATGAGGCGCGTGTTGGTTGGATATATTACGTTTCCGGTCATGGCAAAGGTAGCGGTGAATAGCATGACAATGCCTCGGGATACCATAACGATACGGCCCGCCAAAGTATCAAAACAAATTGCCATCGGTGGCTCAAGGGCAGCGCGCCGGTCGCGCCATGGACGGGGCAACAGGCCCTTCGGCCGGCATACCCTTGGCCGCCCGGCATGGGCCGCCTATTGCATGGGCAGCGGCCGCGATGCCAGGGCGTCTGCCTCTTCCCTGCAGGGCAGCGAGCTGCTGGCGCCCGGGCGGGAGACTGTGATGGCAGAGGCCGCGCTCGCAAACCGGATCGCCTCGCGGGTGGGCATCCCCTCGCACAGCCCCACCGCGTAAGCGCCGATAAAACAGTCTCCCGCTGCGGTGGTGTCGACCGTGGCCACGGGGTAGATCCCTGCGTGGAATTGCTCTTTGCCGTCGCAGGCCAGGCAGCCCTGCTCGCCTAAGGTAATGATGACCTGCCCGATTCCCTGCGCAGCCAGCTCGAGCGCCGCTGTCGCGGCCTCGTCGGCCGTCGCGATTTCCCGGCCGAGCAGTTGCCCCGCCTCGTGCTGGTTGGGGATCAGGATATCGGTGCATTGCAGCAGCTCGTCGGGTAGAGACTGCATTGGAGCGGGGTTGAGCAGCACCTTTGCCCCCATGCGCCTTGCCAGCGCGGCGGCGTATACTATGGTTTCCAGCGGAATTTCCAGTTGGAACAAAACCAGGTCGGCCCATTCGAGCAGGCGGATGTTGCGGTCGATCACCGCCGGGGTGATCCGCTGGTTGGCGCCGCGGTCCAGGATGATGTGATTGTCCCCGCCGCAGACCGTGATGACCGCAATTCCGCTGGTGGTGTCGAAAGAGACGATCCCGTCGGTTCCCACGCCGGCACGGCGCAGGTTTTCCTCCAGCCGCGCGGCATAGACGTCCTGCCCCACACCGCCGATCATACGCACCTCACCCCCCAGCCGTGCGGCGGCAACCGCCTGGTTGGCCCCCTTGCCGCCCGGCGTGGTGGCGAAATCCGAGCCGGTGATGGTTTCCCCCAGATGGGGCAGGCGGGGGGTATGGATGGTCAGGTCCATATTGATACTGCCGATGACGAGGATATGATTCATAGAAGCCTTCTCCTTCCTTGTGGTGGGGGATGCAATGCCCCAGTGAATACGGCGGGCGTGCCTGCGCGGCCAGCGGCACGGACGCCATGGCAGACGCGCGCCTACTGCGGGCGGGTATGCTGGCGTTGATGGAACGCGTGGCGGCCATCTTACACTTCCCAAACCGTAGCGGCGGCGATGTGGATAACGCCCTGTGCCCTGTTGTATACAGGTTTTTCAGGATGGCGAAAATCCTGTGCCAAGGCTCGCGCAGCCAGGGGCGAATGGGATTGGAATTTCATCGCCCGCAACCACCGCAGCCGGCCGCACGGATGACAGACCGCCCTTTTGCCGGCCTGTCGCGCCCATCCACCCGGCAAGGCGAGGGAAGCCGCCGGATTGTGCCGGTAAGAATACCAAGATGGGCTTGAGGGCCTGCGCGGCGTTTTGCGCTGTGGATAAGGTGCCGCCGCCGGACGCAACCCTTGCCTGCGTCCGGCGGCGTTATCGCGTTTATGTACTTGAGGGTCATGGCGTTTTGGACAAGAAGGGGGAAGAAAAAAGGGTTCGGCCGCAAAGCAGGCGCAGTGGAAGTCGAGAACAGACGCATTGTTTCATTGGGAATGCTTGCCCTTCTATCGTCCCATCGGGCTGGGCGTCATCAGGGCAGGAGGCACAGTCGCCCGCACGATGCGCGCTGGTTGAGAGGCCGGTTTACAAAACGCTTCCCAGCCCGCCTCCGTGCCCGGCTTTGCGGGGAGCTTTTTTGCCGGGCGCAGGTCATTTTTTATCGCGCTTGGCCATAATCTCCAGCGTCTTGTCCACCAGCTCTTCCACCGTCACCTCGCTGTAATCCAAAATGGCGGTGCAAAGCTTCTCCTGATAAGGCTCGATCCAATAGGGGTCGATGTTGCTCTTGCCGTTTCGGATGCCGATGATCGAGCCGACCGTCGCGCCGTTGCAGTCGGTGTCAAAGGCGGCCTGCACAGCCAGACCGATCGAGCGGCCGAAATCTCCCTCCCCATAGAGCAGGGCCATGGTGACAATCATATCGTTGGGGATGGTGCCGCACCAGCCGCTGAACAGATCCTCATGGTGCAGCTGATGAATTCTCTCGATCGCCTGCTCGGCGGTCAGCCCTTCTTTATGCCAGGCCATGACCTGCCGCATGCTTTCACAGTGGCGGCTCTGCTCCGGAATCTGGGAAAGCCCGGCCTCGATGATGGTTTCCATATCGTCGCACACGGCGGCGGCCGCGATCATGGCGCAGACGTACATTTCGCCATAGATGCCGTTTTTGACGTGGGAGATGCTCGCGTCCCGCCAGCCCAGCTCGGCGGCAAGCTCGATCTCGCCGGGGGTGACGTAGCCGAAGAAGTCCCCTCGGATGCGCGCGCCCACCATTTCACGGAAGGGATTGCGGTAGGTAGCCGTTTCGGGCGGCAGCAGGCCCATGGCGGCGTTGCGGTAGCATATGCGCTCGGCCGTGCAGACCTGCAGATAGGGGTCGTAGGTCATCCAGGCCTCGAGGACGTCGGCCGGGCGGAAATCCCAGCCATAGTTCTGCATAATGCGCAGAGCCAGCACGGGATAGTTGGTATCGTCGTCAATGGGCTCTATCCCGTTGAGCTCGTTGGCCCAGCATCCGCGCTCGCGCAAAGGCCAGGCGGAACGCGCGCAAAGCTCATCGGTGAACTGGTCGGAGGTGACGTACCGGCTCATGGGATAATTCCCGGTGGTTTTGAGCAGGTCCTTGAGGTTCTCATAGCGGATTCCCTCCAGCGGCTTGCCCAGCAGGCAGCCGGAAATCCGCCCGATCCATGCTCCCTGCAGCTTGTCGCGCCATGTCTCTTCACTCAGGTGGTTTTCCAGTGCGGGCTGATGCTTTGGGCGGGCGGCGCGAATTTCCTCGAGCGTGGAGGGCTCAATGTAGGGAAAGTCCGACCGGATGGGGGCCCCGGTCATCAGCTTGCCGGCCTCGATGGCCAGCTCCTCTTTTTGGCCCTGCAGCTGATGAATATCGATAGCCAGCTGCTTGTATTGCTCGACGTCCCTCCCCTCGGCAAGGCAGGTTTCCCATTCGGTCAGGATGTGGGGGGCATAGGTTATCCAATCTTGTTTCTCGAGCATAATGAATCACCTTTCTTTCTTGGATGGGACGGCTCGATCCTGCCCTTTCCGAGCCGGAAGGCATACGCCCACAGGCGGGTTGCAGCGTCTTGTCGCGCCGGTAGGCCGCCGGGGAGCGGGGCCGTCCATGTTGATTGACAACCAGGTTGTCTGTCGGTATAATAGCATCATAAACAGCGCAATACTAGCGAAAAATGGGGGATTATTGTGCAAAAACAACCTTTTTTTGGCCAATATATTGAAATCCCGCTCACAGAGGATCCGCTCTACTTTTTTCGGTATACCCAGCGCTATAAGACCAAACGCAATATGCACTACCACAATGGGCTGGAAATTGGCCTCTGCCTTAAAGGAGAGGGCGTCTTTTTTGTGGAGGACCGCCTCTTCCCATTCGGCAAGGGGGATGTTTCGGTCGTCCTGCCGGGGGAGCGGCACATTGCCCAGAGCCCCGATCAAAACCCCAGCGAATGGTACTTTCTCACCATCGACCCGCAGGCGTTTGAGCTTGTATTCCCGGAGTATCTGGCAAGGCCGGTGCTGTCGGCCCGCGGTGTAACTTATTTGATGAGAATGCTTTGCGCCGAGCTGGAGAACCGCCGGGAGGACACCCGGGAGCTTGCCGCCGTTTTGCTTCAGGCGCTGTGCATCTGGCTGCGGCGGGACAACGAAAGCGCCGACAAGGAGCCGGTCGACGACCGCAGCGCCGAGGCGATTCTGCCTGCGCTCTCCTATATCTCCCAACATTATATGGAGGATATCACCGTCGACCAGCTCGCTGAAATGTGCTTTCTGAGCACCACCTATTTCCGCCGGCTCTTCAAGCGGTGCACCCGGCTGTCCCCCATAGCCTACCTGTGCCAGGTGCGGCTGAAGATGGCGGCGGTGCTGCTGCGCTCCTCCGGCGCGCCGGTCTCGGAGATTATCGAGAAGACCGGCTTTCGAACGGCCTCCTCCTTCAACCGCAAATTCCGCGAATACTACCGCATGTCCCCCCGCGAGTGGAGGCAGAGCCTGTAGCCGGGATTTTCCTTGCTTTTTTGCCGGATTCCTCCGCTGCAATCCCCTGTGCTGGAACCTTTTTCCCCGTTTGTAATAGTATAAAACGGGGTGATAACTGTGAGTTGTTTGGACTCGGTGAAGAAAATACATATGATTGGCATCGGCGGGGCGGGCATGTGCGCTCTCGCGCAGGTGCTCCGGCAGATGGGATATTCGGTCGGCGGGTCGGACTGCAACGAAAGCGACAATTTAAGTCGGCTTCTCGCGCAGGGGGTTCCGGTTCACCTTGGGCACGACCCCGCTTTGGTGCAGGGGGCAGATCTGGTGGTCTATTCCGCAGCGATCGCGGCCGATAATCCCGAGAGGCTAGAGGCCGGCCGGCTTGCGATCCCGCAGGCCAGCCGCGCCGAGCTTTTCGGCGCTGTCAGCCGCTTGTTCAAAGAGGTTGTCGCCGTGTCGGGCACCCATGGGAAGACCACGACGACCGGCATGATCACGCAACTGTTGGCCGGCGCCGGCCTGGACCCCTCGGCGATTGTGGGCGGGTATCTTCCCTTCCTTGAGGGGAACGGCCATCTCGGAGGGGGAAATCTGCTTGTCTGCGAGGCCTGCGAATTTGCCGATACTTTTTTGCATCTGTCGCGGGATACGGCGGTGCTGCTCAACATCGACGACGATCATTTGGAGTACTTTGGCACGAGCGACCGGCTGGTCGAATCGTTTCACCGCTTTGCGCGCGAGGCCAAGCGCGTTGTGGCCTACGGCGAGGACGCGCGCGTGCTGCGGGCGGTCGCCGGGATCGACGCCGAGGTGACCACCTTTGGCTTTACGCGGGAAAACGACCATTACACCGACCGGGTGGAATGTTCGGGCGGATGCTATTCCTTTGACTGGATGCTGCGCGGGAAAAAGATGGCCCGCATTGCCCTCTCGGTTGCGGGGAGGCATAATATCCTGAACGCGCTGGCCGCCGCCGTGGTGGCCTGGCAGCAGGGGCTGCAGCCGGATGAGATCGCGCGGGAGCTCTCCGGGTTTACGGGAGTATGCCGCCGCTTTGAGGTGCTGTGCCGTAAGGACGGCATCACGGTGGCCGATGATTACGCCCATCATCCCACCGAGCTCGAGGCGGTGCTCGCCGCCGCCCGGCAGATGGGGTTCCGGCGGATTATCGCCGTCTTTCAGCCCTTTACCTTTTCGCGCACCTTTTTGCTGATGAAGGATTTTGCCCGGGTGCTTTCCCTGGCCGACCAGGTCGTGCTGGCCCAGATCATGGGCTCGCGCGAGATCAACACCTTTGGTGTGACTGCCAAGCAGCTTTGCGACTGTATTCCCGGCGCGTTGCTGTGCGACGATTTTGATCAAATCGCGGCGACGGCGTTGGCCTGCGCCGGCGAGGGCGACCTGATCCTCACGCTGGGCTGCGGCGATATCTACAAGGCGGCCAAAAAGATGGTGAAAGCGCTGCAAAGCGGACAGTATGTAACGCACGCTACAGGCGCGGCCGGAGTGGAGGAAGGTTCCACGCCGCCGGAGGAAGAACCCCGCCTTGGAGACGGGCGATGCGGCGGGCCCAGGCCGTCTTGCAGTGCAATCGCCCACGCATAAAATCCCCCGGCTGCCATATGGACCCGATCTCTGTTTGGCCGCGAAAGACAGTGCGACGTCCTCGCTGTTTCGTTTGGGCAGCGGCGTGTACCGTGGCTGGGCCGCTTCTCCTGCATCCAGCGTCTAAAATACGAGAGACCGTGCGCCGCCTTTGGCCGGGAACGGCGTTTTTGCGCCCATGTTGCGCCGTCGCATCCAGGCGCGTGCTCTTTGGGCGGCTTTGCGGCCTCGCTATAGGGTATAAACCCGCTTAGACTGCGTATACTGCTACCGAAAGGCGGCGGTAATGTGCATTTCGTTGTGCTGTACGGCGATCGTGACGACCTTTTTTTGGGCAAGGCGCTGGCGTGTGCCCTCCAAAAATATGGCGGGGCAGTGCGCCTGAGCGCCGGCCGTGCGGAGGGAACCATCGACCCCGCGCCCGAATACCTGATAGCCGAATACGACACCCCGCCCCGGCTGCGTGTGGAGCGGGGCTTGTTCGTGTTCAAACACAAGGTCTCCTGCACCGCGCCGGTGGAGCTTCCGGCGGGGTTTACGGCCGTGGCCCATAGCGGCAGCCCGTCGTCCCTCGCCCTGCTCAAGCACGCCGCCTGCCCGGCGGTGGTGTGCGGCATGTCCTCGCGCGATACGGTGACCCTGTCGGGGCTGCAGGAGCCGTCGGCTGCGGTGAGCGTCCAGCGCCAGATCGTCGATTGCATGGGCGGGGTCATTGAAGCGCAGGAAATCCCCGTTTCCCTCTCATCCCTCCTCGAGGGCTACCCTCTGCTGGCCGCCTGCGCCGTGCTGCTGCTGACCCGGGGGGAGCCGGAGAAAGGGTTTTCGCTATGATCGGCAGGCGTTTTTGTTCTAAGGCCAGCGCAGCAGGAACCATATCCGTATCGCAGGGCTGGCCGCCAGCAACCGAGCAATCAGGAGAGTGATTGACGACTACAGCCGAAGGCTATCGAATAACGCAGACAGGCAAGGGATTACCGCCAGCGGGGGGGCGATAGTTCGACGCGATCGTCCGGCCTTTTGGAGAAAGGAGCGTCGCTTAGGGGGGACGGGATGTCTGCTCCGTTGACCGCCGACGTGTGAACAATATACCATATTTTCCATCCAAAGGAAACCCGTTTTGCATGACCGAGCGGGTGCTTTTCATAAAAAAGAGAAATATCATGTTGGAAAAATAGAAACATTGCCGGACTGATTGGCCATAATGTCAATGAAATTGCTTGATCTTGGAAAAATATTATGATATAATAGCTCAAACGCGGTTGCTCTGGTCGGTTCTCAAGCGGGACGATAGAGGTCGCTTTGGGAACAAAACCCTTTCGGGATGCCGGTTGGGAGGACGGTCGGTGCGTCGTGTGACGATTATCACTGCCGCTGACACGGCATGTTACGAAAGGGTGTATATCTTGAAACAGTATTCCGCTAAAAACTTGAAAAACATCGCGCTGGCCGGCCACGGCGGGTCCGGAAAGACCTCTCTTGCCGAAGCAATGCTTTATCTGTCCAAAGCGTCCGACCGTCTGGGAAAGGTTGCCGACGGCAATACCGTGCTCGACTTTGACAGCGAGGAAAAAAAGCGCAAGGTTTCGGTTTCGACGGCCGTTGCGCCCCTCGAGTGGAATGGGGACAAGATCAACCTGATCGACACGCCGGGTCTGTTTGATTTTGCCGGCGGGCTTTACGAGGGGATGCGTGCGGCCGATGCCGCCCTGATTGTGCTTTCGGGCAAATCGGGGGTTACGGTCGGCGCCCATAAGGCGTTTAAGGCGGCGGGTGCACGGGGATTGCCCCGCCTGTTTTTTATCGGGAAGCTCGATTCGGAGCACGCCGATTACAACAAGGTGCTCGACGAGCTGATCTCCACCTTTGGCGCGGGGGTTTGCCCGGTCGTTACCCCCCATGTGGTGAACCATAAGGTCGAGTATTACGTCAACCTGGTGTCGGGGAAAGCGTTTACATACCAAAACGGCAAACCGGCTGAGACAACCCCCGACCTCTCCCTGTTTGAGGACCGGATCGCCCAGCTTGACGAGGCGGTCGCGGGGATGGACGAGGAGCTGATGGAGAAGTTTTTCGACGCGGGCTCCCTCACGCCGGAAGAACGGGCCCGTGGGCTGAAAGACGGGCTGCGTTCGGGCGAGCTGATGCCGGTCTTCTGCGGCGCCGGCGGGTCGGTGCAGGGCATCGACCTGTTGCTCGACGGCTTGCAGGAATATCTCCCTCCGGCAGCTGAGATCGGGGCCGAGCGGGCGACCGACGCGAAGGGGGAGACGGTCGAGCTTTCGGTGTCCGACGACGGCCCCCTGGCCGCCATTGTCTTTAAAACCATCGCCGACCCCTTCATCGGCAAGCTGTCTTATTTTAAGGTGGTTTCGGGCAAGCTGACGTCCGACTCCCAGGTGGTCAACGCCCGCACGGGCTCGGCCGAGCGCATCGGCAAGGTGCTGGTGGTGCGCGGCGGCAAGCAGGAGGATGCGCCTTACATCGGCGCGGGGGATATCGGCGCGGTCGGTAAGCTGGCCGGCGCGGTCACGGGGGATACCCTGACTTCGCAATCCAGGCCGCTGACCTTAGAGCCGATTGCCTTCCCGGCCGCCTGCCTGTCCATGGCGGTCAGCCCCAAAAACAAGGGGGACGAGGACAAGATCGTCGCCGGGCTGGGCCGCCTGGCGGAGGAGGATCCAACCATCCGCTATGAGCAGAATCACGAAACCCACGAGCTCATCCTGTCGGGGCTTGGCGAGCAGCACCTGGATGTGGTGGCCTCCAAGCTGAAAAACAAATTTGGGGTCGACGTTGTGCTGTCGGTGCCCAAAGTGGCTTATCGGGAGACCATCCGCAAAAAGGTCAAGGTGCAGGGCCGCCATAAGAAGCAGTCGGGCGGGCATGGGCAGTTTGGCGACGTGTGGATTGAATTCGAGCCCTGCGACAGCGACGAGCTGGTATTTGAGGAAAAGGTGTTTGGCGGCTCGGTGCCAAAGAACTTTTTCCCCGCCGTCGAAAAGGGGCTGCGCGACTCCATGGCAAAAGGGCTTCTGGCCGGTTATCCGGTCGTGGGGGTCAAGGCGACGCTCGTCGACGGCTCCTATCACCCGGTCGATTCCTCCGAAATGTCCTTTAAAACGGCGGCTTCTCTGGCCTTCAAGGCCGGGTTCCCGACCGCGTCTCCCGTCCTGCTTGAGCCCATCGGCCATCTCAAGGCGGTGGTGCCGGACGATAACATGGGGGATATCATCGGCGATATCAACAAGCGGCGCGGCCGCGTACTGGGCATGAACCCGGCCGAGGACGGGCAGGAGATTGAAGCGGAGGTGCCCATGGCCGAAATGGGCGATTTTGCCACCGTGCTGCGTTCCATCACCCAGGGCAGGGGGAGCTTTACCATGGCCTTTGAGCGCTATGAGGACGCCCCGCCCCAGGTCGCGCAAAAGGTCATGGAGGAGTCGAAGGCCAACGGCAACGTGGAATAACCCGAATCGCAGGCTTGATTTTTTGAGGCCGTGGGATATAATAGTAACGATAACGACTGGCGCGGCCGGCCCGCATGGCCGCCGCGCCGGTAAACGACGATCGGAAAAGGGGCGTACGGGATGACGGATTTGGAACACACGCAGGCACAGCCCGAACAGGCGGATGCGGTGGGCGGCGCCCCTGCAAACGGGACGGACGGGCCGTTGATGCGGCCAGCCACAGAGCAGACCGAAACAAGCGGGGAGTCCGTTGCGCCGCACGCGCTGCCAGAGGATGAAGCCGGCGGGGGCGCGACCTCTTCTTTGGAGGGGGACGCCGCGCAGGACAGCCTGCATAAAGAGGCGGCCCCCGCAACGGACAACCGTGAGGACGGGCAACCTCACGACGCCCCCAAATCGACCGACGGCCTGGTGCTGGGAATGGCGATTGGCATGGTAGCCGGTATTTTGATTGGTTTCCTGCTTCATCAGATGCCCATCTGGATTGTGGGCGGAATTTTGCTTGGCGGCGCCATTGGATTCCTGCTGGATTTACGTAGCGACCGCCGTCGGAAAGAATCGGTTGCCGGCGAAAAAAACACACAGCAGTAGCATGCTTTGAAAAGATGTATTTTAGTTAGGAAGTTTTGAAAAGATAGAAATGAATGGAGGCGTTGTAAATGGATACATTGTCTTTTGAATACCGTACTACAGGCCGCATGCGGTTTATTGGTGTAGAAACCAAAGCCCCCCAAGCTGCGGGGGATACCGATGAGGTTGAGCAAAGGCTTTTCCAGCGGCTGGAGCCATTGAGATCACAGTTGGACCAGTTGAAAACAGAATACGGATGCAGCATTCCTTATCTTTGCATGTTATGTCACAGCCGGCATCACGAGCTTGGTGCGGATAATCGTCTTATGTTGGGATATTTCTATAAGGAAGGGACATCGGTTCCAGAGAACGCCGACTATTTTGACGTAATATCGGAACAAATTGGCTATGGTGTTTATCATACCACCGATTTTCACACCGATCAGGAAAAAGGCTATGTGCAAACCAGGGATACCATCTTGGGCGATGGGAACCTGGTGCCTTACCCCGTCGGATATTGGGATGCCGTGGCGCTGATAGACGGTATGCCGCATGACGGCGATTTCGAATTCGGGTCTGTTTTACCCGCACTGGTTCATAGGACATACGAATCCTTTTTAAAGGAAGTCGGTGCGGAGATAACGGTGGAACAGTTGAAATAAATCGATGGTTCGTTCACCGTTATTTGTTGTGTGGCGCCCGGTTGAGGAAAAGCTTGACAAGGGACGGCCCCATATGTTATGATGGCACAAAAGCTGAGAAGAGCAGAAGTAGCCCCTGTCAGCGGGCGCAGAGAGCCGCCGGATGGTGTAAGGCGGCGCCGCGCAGAGGCGAAATACAGCTTGGAGCTGCGGGCCCAAACGATCGTTGCGGTTTAGTAGGGTTCGCCGTGAGCGCACGTTAACGCGCGGGGTGATGTTGGTCACCCGCTAAGGCCCTGCCGCGCGAGCGGGGGGTGAACAGAGGTGGTACCGCGAGTCATTCGCCCTCTGCCAAGTTATGGCAGAGGGCTTTTTGTGTGCTCTGCCGCAAATTCTAGGAGGATGAAAAAATGACCCTGTATGAAGAATTGGTAGCCCGTGGCCTGGTGGCCCAAATCACCGATGAGGAGATCATCGACATCATCAACGACGGCAAAGCCACCTTTTATATCGGCTTTGACTGCACGGCCGACAGCCTGACCGCGGGGCACTTCATGGCCCTGACCCTGATGAAGCGCCTGCAACTGGCGGGGAACAAGCCCATTGCCCTCATCGGCGGTGGTACTACCATGATCGGCGACCCCTCCGGCCGCACCGATATGCGCAAGATGCTGACCAAAGAGGATATCGACCATAACGCCGCCTGTTTCAAACGCCAGATGGAGAATTTTATTGATTTTGGCGAGGGCAAGGCCATGATGGTCAACAACGCCGACTGGCTGCTTAAGCTCAATTATATCGAGCTGCTGCGCGAGGTTGGCTCCTGCTTCAGCGTCAACAACATGCTGCGGGCCGAATGCTACAAGCAGCGTATGGAAAAAGGGCTTTCGTTCCTGGAGTTCAACTACATGATCATGCAAAGCTATGATTTTTATTACATGTTCCAGCACTACGGCTGCAACATGCAGTTCGGCGGGGACGACCAGTGGAGCAACATGCTCGGCGGCACCGAGCTCATCCGCCGCAAGCTGGGCAAGGACGCCTATGCCATGACCATCACCCTGCTGACCGACAGCCAGGGCAACAAGATGGGCAAAACGGCCGGCAATGCCGTCTGGCTGGATGCGAACAAGACCTCCCCCTACGATTTCTATCAGTATTGGCGCAATGTGGACGACGCCGACGTGATCAAGTGTATGAAGATGCTGACCTTTGTGCCGCTGGATGAAATCCGGCAGTACGAATCCCTTCAGGGGAGCGAGCTCAATACCGCGAAGGAGCGCCTGGCCTATGAGGTCACCAATCTGATCCACGGGCGTGAAGAGGCCGAAAAGGCCCGCGACGCGGCGCGCGCCGTGTTTGCCGGCGCCGGCTCGAGCGAGAATATGCCCTCGACCGAGTTTAAGGTAGAGGAGCTTGCGCAGGGGATGCCGGTGCTGGAGCTGATGCTCCGGTGCGGCCTGATCCCTTCCAAGGGGGAGGGGCGGCGGCTGATCCAGCAGGGCGGCGTGTCGGTCGATGGGGAAAAGGTGGCCGATCCGGCCGCCATCGTCCCGGCAGAGGCTTTTGACAAGGGCTACGTTGTCCTCAAAAAGGGAAAAAAGGTCTTTCATAAGGCGGTTCGCGGCTAACGGATTCGGTGCGTACGATGCAGGTACAGGGGCTGCTTGGCGGGCTTTGTAACGGGGGGCTGCGCCGCCGTACCCGGTAAAGCGCTGTTGCCGGTGCAGGCGGGCGGTATGCGCCCGTTTGTGCCGGCAGCCTGGATATGGGCGAGCCGCCGTTTTGCACTCGGGCTGGTTTTGCGCCCTGTGGCCGGCCTCGACCGGTATGGTTGGCGGCCGCTTCCGTTTGCCCGGCCTTTTGTACGCCGGGCGGTATGATCGGCTTGTTCGATCGCATACTAGAAAAAAGACCGCCGTCAAACGCGGAGAAGAGGGAGGAAATCGATCCTATGTCATTTTGGTCGAGCGCGGCCGACGTCGCTCAACAGGTGGTCATTTTGTTCTTGCTCATGCTCGCTGGCGCCGTGCTGGCCAAGCTCAAATGGCTGACCGAGGTTGGGGCGAAGGAGATCACCAAACTGCTTCTTACCTTTGTGTCGGTCTGCGTCATTGTGCACTCCTTTCTCGCTGTGGAAAACACCCCGGGCAAGCTGGGGGAAATGGGCATTGCCGCCCTCGCTTCACTGTTGTCGGTGGGCATCGGGGCGGCCTTTGCGCTTCCTCTTTTCCGCCGCCGTGCCGACGCCCAGCGCTCGGTGCTGCAATTTGGCGCCTCCTTTTCCAATTGTGGGTTTATGGGACTGCCGCTGGTGGATGCGTTGCTGGGTGCGCAGGGGGTCTTCCTTGTCTCTATTTTTATCGCCGTGTTTCAAATCCTGGTGTGGACCTACGGCGTCATCCTTTACCGGCGGGAGGGGGAGAAGCTGTCGGTTGCCAAAGCTTTGCTCAATCCCGGCGTGATCGGCGTGGTGATCGGGCTTCCTTTTTTCCTCTTTTCGCTGCCCATGCCGACGATCCTCTCCTCGGCGGTGGAGGGGCTCAATAACATCAACACCCCGCTCGCTATGATCGTCACCGGATTTTATCTGGCCAGTGCCGATTTGCGCCCTCGCAGGGGGGACGGCCTGCTGTGGATTGTGATGACGCTGCGCCTGCTCGTTGTGCCGGGGATTTCCTTTGGCCTTTTATACCTGCTTGGGGTGCGGGGGCTGCCGCTGGTCGCCTGCATGGTCCCTCTTTGCGCCCCCAGCGCCTCCAATACCACGCTGTTTGCCGTCATGTTTGAGGCCGATGCCGAGATGTCATCCCGCATGGTCACCCAGTGTACCCTGCTGTCGATTGTCACCATGCCGGTGCTCATCTCACTGGCTCGTATGATTGCATAAACGCCGGAAAATAGTTTGCTTTGGTCGATCAATCTTTGTTTGCAGAGGTGATTTATATGAAATACATGACCAAGGAATGGTATGAAACCATGCAGCAAACCAATTTGGATTGTCTGATTAAGATCAGCAAAGAGGCGGAAGCCTTTTCGGAATCCTACTATCAAAAGGCGTATTATAAAAGAGAACAGCAATGGATTCGCGTGAAAAGAAAAGCAGCGGAAATCGAACGGAAGCTTGCGCAGGAAGATATGCCGTTTGACGAGAAGATGGTAAAGCGGTGGTTTCGCGCCATGACGCAAGAGTATATTCGGTATTACAACCGCATTTTACCCGATGAAATCCTCAGCAAGGTGGCCGATGTGCGGGTGCTGGCGCTGGGTTATGCGTCAAAAGAGGTGAAAAAAGCCCTTGCCGCCTTGTCCGATGAAAATGAGAAAAAGGTGAAAGCGGTTTTTCAAGCATATCAGAAGGAATATCAACAAACCTTCGGGGACGCGCCTCCCGCCTTTGCGCAACGGTTTTGTTTGCATGACTGCAGGGTGCTTTCCTGCCGCAAAAGGGGGAAAGACGTGGTTTTGCAGCTGGATTCGTCCGGCGGCTTTACCGACGTTACCAAGCTCGTTTTTGAGAATGGCGAGGTGCTTTTGCGGGAACGGCCTTTAGCCGGATCCTGGTGGCTTAATGATGAGATTTATCTGGTGGATTCGGGCTATCAAATTCACGCCTTGCTGGAGCGAAACGGCGACACGATTTACTTTATCGTCAACGCTAAAAACGTTCTCCTTTCCTAGAATGGACGCATGGAAAGCCCGGCACCGAATAATGCGGGTAGATATTGGAAAAATATCTTTACAATATTCCATGTTTGTGGTACAATACATTCGTTCATACCCGTTTCTCAGCTTGGGGGTTGCGCCTTCTTCGAGGAAACTCACCTGCCCCTTGCTTGGTTTTGGGTAAATTTTTAATGAGGTGAAATATCATGACCAACGAGACCAAACAGGCGGTCATCGCCGCCCATGCCCTGCACGAGGGCGACACCGGATCCCCCGAGGTCCAGATCGCTATCCTGACCACCCGCATCAACGAGCTGACCGAGCATTTGAAGGTCCATAAAAAGGATCATCATTCCCGCCGCGGCCTGCTCAAGATGGTCGGCCACCGCCGCAACCTTCTGGCTTATCTGCAAAAGAAGGACATTGAACGCTACCGCGCCATTATTGCGAAGCTGGGCATCCGCAAGTAACGATTCTATGGGGGCAAGCCGGCACACGGCTTGCCCTTACCTGCTTTTGCGGGGGATGCTTATCCTTTTGTCTGCATTTCGGCGGCAGCAGGGTTTTAGCAGTGAATCGCGCGCCCGGGGCCGGACGTGGGATTTATTGCTAAACCAGCCGCCTCCGAAATAGTATCATAGATTCTGGAGGTACCAACATGTTTGAAAACGCAAGGGTCTTTACCACCGAGCTGGCCGGGCGTCCGCTCGTGGTGGAAACCGGCAAGCTCGCGCAGCTCGCTTCGGGCTCGTGCATGATCCGGTATGGCGAGACGGCCATTATGTGCACCGCCACCATCGCGGACAAGCCGCGCGAGGGGGTTGACTTTTTCCCGCTGTCGGTCGATTTTGAGGAAAAGCTTTATGCCGTCGGCCGTATCCCCGGCTCCTTCATGCGCCGTGAGGGCCGCCCGACCGAGAAGGCGATCCTCGCCTCCCGCATGATCGACCGCCCCATGCGCCCCCTGTTCCCCAAGGATATGCGCAACGATGTGTCCATCGTATGCACCGTCATGTCGGTGGATCCCGACTGCCCGCCCGAGACCATCGCTATGATCGGCGCGTCCATCAGCGTCTCGATCTCCCAGATCCCCTGGAAGGGGCCGATCAGCGGCGTCAGCGTCGGCATGATCGACGGCGAATATATCATCAATCCCACGACCGAGCAGCAGCATCAAAGCCGTATGGCCGTAACGGTTGCCTCGACCGATTCCCTCGTTGCGATGATCGAGGCCGGGGCCGATCAGGTGACCGATCAGGAGATGTTTGACGCGATCATGTTCGGCCACGAGGCCAACCAAAAGATTGTCCAGTTTATCAAGGATATCCAAAAAGAAGTGGGCAAGCCCAAGATGGACTTCCCCTCTAACGACCCCTCGCCCGAAATGTATGAAGAGGTCAAGGCTTTCGCCATCGACGAGGTTCGCGTCGCGTTGGATACCGACGACAAGCGGGTGCGTGACGAGCGGCTCAAGCCGATTTATGAAAAAGTGCACGAGACGCTGGATGAGAAGTACCCGGAGGAGACGGCCAAGCTCGACGACTGCCTTTACAAGCTGCAAAAATACGTCGTGCGCCGCTGGCTGCTCGATGACAACAAGCGCGTCGACGGCCGCGCTATCGATGAAATCCGTCCCCTGGCCGCCGAGGTTGGGCTGTTGCCCCGCGTACACGGCTCGGGGCTCTTTACCCGCGGGCAGACCCAGGTGCTGACCACCGTGACCCTGGGCCAGGTGCGCGACTCCCAGCTGCTGGACGGCATTGACCCGGAGGAAACCAAGCGGTATATGCACCACTACAACTTCCCCTCCTATTCGGTGGGCGAGACCCGTCCAAGCCGTGGGCCCGGTCGGCGTGAGATCGGTCACGGCGCGCTGGCCGAGCGGGCCCTGCTGCCGGTGATTCCGTCGGTCGAGGAGTTCCCTTATTCCCTTCGCCTGGTTTCGGAGGTGTTGTCCTCCAATGGTTCGACCTCACAGGGGTCGGTGTGTGGTTCCACCCTTGCGCTGATGGACGCGGGCGTCCCCATTAAGGCGCCGGTGGCCGGTATTTCCTGCGGTTTGGTGACCGAGGGCGACCGCTTCATGACCATGGTCGACATCCAGGGGCTGGAGGATTTCTTCGGCGATATGGACTTTAAGGTGGCCGGCACCAAGGAAGGCATCACGGCCATCCAGATGGATCTCAAGATCGACGGCCTGACCCCCGCCATCATCAAGGAGGCGCTGCAGAAGACCCACACGGCGAGAAACTACATTCTCGACGAGGTTATGCTCAAGGCGATCAGCGCGCCGCGCGAGGAGCTTTCCAAGTACGCGCCCAAGATGCTGAGCACCAAGATCGATGTGGACAAGATCCGCGAGGTGATTGGCTCGGGCGGCAAGGTCATTCAAAAGATCTGCGCCGACTGCAACTGCAAGATCGACGTGGAAGAGGACGGCAATGTGTACATTTCGGCGATCGACATCGACGACTGCCGCCGGGCGCTCCAGATTGTCGAAACCATTGCCAAGGATCCTGAAATTGGCGCCATTTATAAGGGCAAGGTCACCCGCCTGATGAACTTTGGGGCTTTCGTTGAGATCGCTCCGGGCAAGGAGGGGCTGGTGCACATCAGCCATCTCGACGTCAAGCGCACCGAAAAGGTGGAGGATGTCGTCCAGGTAGGCGACGAGGTCATCGTCAAGGTGCTGGAGATCGACGATCAGGGCCGGCTGAACCTTTCGCGCCGCAACGCCCTGATTGAGGTGGAGGGCGCCGTGCCGGAGAACGAGGTCTCCGATACCCCGCGCCGCAGCGCGCCGCGCAGGGACTACGGCCGTGATCGGGGCGACCGCGGCCGCCGCAGGAGCTGAATGGGCTTTTCGGCCTCTCGGAAATAGTGGTAGCGGATCCGGCAGGGCGGCTATCCGTCGCTGCGGGCGTTCGCGTATGATGTAAATCTTGATCGGCGGCAGGGCTGGGGGTATCCGGCCTTTGCCGCCTTTTGTTGTTTGCGAAAAGGAAACACAATTCATCATTGGAAGTTTGTCGGCTCCTCCCATGGCCTGTGCGCCGTCAATTCAACGATGGATAGGATTGACATCCCCTTGCCTCTGTTGGCTGCATGTGGAGCATAAGCGCCGCCTTCTCCCAAAGGGTCGCCGGTTTGGACGAATTTGCTCTGTTTGGGGCTTCCCACGACCGCACAGGCGCGTGCGCCCTGTCGGCCGCACGTTCGATCAGGGCCTGTCGCCCCGTTGGCTTAGCGGCGGTTATGCAGATATGCAGGGGGCCCGGCTGCCCATGGCGGCAAAAAGGAAGGGCAAAGCCGATCCCTTGCCTTATGACAAAGATATTGGAAATCAACCAATGGCGTATCGCGGCCATTTGAAAGGAGATCCTATGAATGCATTAAAGATTGCCCTGCTGCAAATTGCACCCGGGAACAATCTGGAGGAGAACCGGGAAAAGGGGATGGATGCTTGCATAAGGGCAAAGGACATGGGGGCGGATATCGCCCTGTTCCCCGAAATGTGGAGCAACGGCTACCGGATTTACGACCGGCCCAACCGGGAATGGATGGCCGAGGCCATTCCCCTCGAGGGTGATTTTGTGGGGGCGTTTGCCCAGCTTGCCGGGCGGTTGGAGATGGCGATCGGCGTTACGCTGCTGGAGCAATGGGACGGCGGGCCAAAAAATACCCTGGTACTGTTTGACCGGCACGGGGAGCGGGCGATGACCTACTCCAAGGTTCACACCTGCGATTTTGACGTCGAGCGCGCGCTTACCCCAGGGGATGCTTTTTATGTGGCCGATCTGGACACAGCCATCGGGAATGTGAAAGTTGGCGCCATGATCTGCTTTGACAGGGAGTTCCCCGAGAGCGCGCGCATCCTGATGCTCCAGGGGGCGGAAATCGTGCTGGTGCCAAACGCCTGCCCCATGGAGATCAACCGCCTGACCCAACTGCGTGCGAGGGCTTTTGAAAACATGGTGGGCATCGCCACCTGCAACTATCCCGAGGGGGTGCCCGACTGCAACGGGCATTCCACAGCGTTTGACGGCATGGCCTATCTGCCCGGATCGTCCGAATCCAGAGATACCTGCATCCTGGAGGCCGACGGAAAAGAAGGTATTTACATGGCCGTGTTTGATATGGATTTGCTTCGGGCATACCGTAGGGAAGAGGTGCATGGCAACGCCTTTCGCCATCCGAAAAAATACGGGGCGCTGGTAGAGGAGGTAGTGAGAGAGCCCTTTATCCGGGACGGATACCGGGGGTGATCTCCCTCCCCGCATCCAGCCGCTCGCCGTATGGGCTCAACCGGGCCGGGAAAGGCGGCGTCACTGCTAGCAGCTCCGGCCTATCGCGTATAGGGAGGGGCGGCGCCTATATATCCATCGCTCGCTGGAGGGCTGGCATACCGGGCGGCGGCCGGTAGATGGGGGTGGTTTGCCATAGCGGCAATGGCCCTTTTCCCGATACCGGCCATTTGGCCGCGCGGCATGGCGGCCGATGCCCTGCGTTGCCGGCATACGATGGCGCGTTTTCCCCTGCGTTGTTACGCCGCTGAAAACGAGGGGCAATGGCGGCTATGGACAAGGGATGTGAGGGAATCCGATGAAAGGATACGATATGTATTACGAGAACAAACAAGGGCCGGAGCGTGCATTGCTCCTTGCGCTGGAGTTGGAGGGGGAGGACAGCGCCCCTCTGCTTGACGAGCTGGCCGAGCTGGCCAAAACGGCAGGCGTTGAGGTCGTGGCCAGTGTGACCCAGAAACGGGATGCGCCCAATACGGCGACGTATGTTGGGGCGGGCCGCCTGAAGGAGATTCAGGAGTTTTGCAGTGGAAACACGGTGGACCTCATCATCGCGGATGGGGAATTGACGCCCACCCAGCAGCGTAATCTGGAAAAGGAGACGGGGGTTCGTGTCATCGACCGCACGATGCTCATTTTGGACATTTTTTCCTCCCGTGCCCATTCGATGGAAGGGCGGCTGCAGGTCGAATTGGCACGGTACCGGTATCTGCTTCCCCGGCTGACGGGAAAGGGGCTGGCTCTCTCCCGGCAAGGCGGCCAGGGCGGCATCGGCGCGCGGCGCGGCGCGGGGGAGACGCAGCTGGAAACCGACCGGCGTCATATCCGCCGGCGCATCCACGCGCTGGAGGAGCAGCTCGCTTTGGTGGAGGAGCGCAGGGAGCGTACCCGTCAACGCCGAAGGAAAAGCGGCTTTTTGAGCGTCGCACTGGTGGGCTACACCAATGCAGGCAAGTCCACCCTGATGAACCGCCTGACCGAAGCGGGGGTGCTGGCGGAGGATAAGCTGTTCGCTACCCTTGACCCCACCGCGCGCTCTCTCAAGCTTCCGGATGGGCGCACCGTCATGCTCATTGACACCGTCGGGCTCATCCGCAAGCTGCCCCATCATCTGGTGCGCGCTTTCCGCTCCACGCTGGTGGAGGCGGCTGAGGCCGACCTCATCCTCAATGTCTGCGACGCCTCGAGCGAGGAAGCGCAGGAGCATCTCAAGGTGACCGACGCATTGCTCGCCGAGCTGGGGGGAGGGAAACGTCCGGTGTTGCCGGTGTTCAATAAATGCGACCTTGTCGACCCGTCCGAGCTTCCCCGTTGTGCGCAAAAGGCAGTTTATTTGTCGGCCTTGCGCGGGGATGGGATTGACCGCCTGCTCGAGGCGGTGGCTGAGATGTTGCCCCCGACCCGCGTGCGGGTTTCGCTGCTTCTGCCTTATGACCAGGGCTCGCTTGCCGCCCGGGTGCGCAGGGAGGGGACCGTGCATGGCGAAGAATACAGCGCCGAGGGGCTACGACTGGATTGCACGATTGACCGGCAGCTTTGCGCCCAGCTTGGGCCTTATATATCGCGCGCATGACCGTTGGCGCAAGCTCCAAACCTTTGCCCTGACGGCGGGTGCCCTCCCGTTTCAGGGCAATTTTTAAGGTAGGGAAACGACCGGCGAAAATCGCGGAGGAGCCGTGAACGAAAGCGTTGCTATACATGCCAAGTAAAGCGAGTTGCTAACAAAACGAGATCAAACATATACAGCTGCGGTTAGAACAGAGGTCGCCGGTTCATGAACCGGGGAATCGGTGGTGCCAGAAAATATTAGTGAGTGTAGAGAATTTGCCGGTTATTGACCCTGATTGGGCTGACGCAAGCCTCCGGCTTTGCTGGTAGGTTATGACGATAGCTTTCATCACCTCGCGGTGGTATCGCCTCACGGCCCTGTACACATATCGTTCATCGCTGCGTGAAATACGGCAATTCCCCCAAAGGGCCTTCCAACCGCAAAAAAGAGGAGGCCAAAGAATCGTATGGTTTTCCATGCCGTCCCTTTTCCTCCATCCACTTTAAGGGGTTTTAGGCCATCCTCGTTCCAAATCCTCGCTTCCTCCGGCCCCATGGCTGCTCGCATGGTGTTGGTCATCCCTTGGTTTGTTGCGTTGCTTTCATCTTTATTTTGGGAGACGACTGCAAACAGAAGGCGTGGGCCCAATGCGGTCGCCCGGTTACCTTGTCTCCGGCCGGCCTTTTGCCGCCTCCCATACGGGCAACGGCTAACCATCCAACATCACGGATAAAATGTGTTGTTTGACCGGCCGTTTTCTAAAGCGAATAGGCCGAAAAAACCTGCTGGTGCTTGATATTTTAGGGGTTATAGAGACTGGATATCGATTTTGAAAATGTGCTATAATGATGGTTCCCTATTCAATGCGTCGTTTTAAATGAGTCGATAAAAAGTCGAATTTTGTCGAAATGTGAAGAAAATTCACATACGAGTGGACAATAATTTGTTTTATGTAACTGTATACAGAGGGGGCAATTTATGGTATGATTTCTATATCCATTATCAACAAAAAAGAAATGTATATTTCACCGTATTTCCTTTAATATGATCAGAAAAATTATCGATCATGGTTATTAATGTAAAATAACCTGTTGTACAGGTTTGTATAAAAATGCAATAAGGAGAATCCATATGAAAAAGGGAACGATTGCTGTCAAGGCGGAAAATATGCTGCCAATCATAAAAAAATGGCTGTATTCCGAAAAAGATATCTTTTTAAGGGAAGCTATCTCCAATGCCAGCGACGCCATATATAAGCTCGAACGTCTCATTGCCATGGGGGAGGCCGACCCCATCGAGCAGGAGGCTTTTCGCATCGATGTGCTGCTTGATAAAGAGAACAAAACCCTGACCATTCGGGACAACGGCCTGGGCATGACCGAGCAGGAGGTGGTGGAATACATCGCCCAGGTCGCCTTTTCGGGTGCGGTTGACTTTATGGAAAAATACAAAGAGGGCAAGGACGGCGGCATCATCGGCCATTTTGGATTGGGCTTTTATTCGGTGTTCATGGCCGCCGATTCGGTCGAGGTCGACACCTTGTCCTACCGCCCCGGCGCAAAGCCGGTGCTTTGGCGCAGCGACGGCAGCTCGGAGTACGAGATTGGCGAGGGAACACGCACGGGCCGCGGAACCACCCTGACGCTGCACATTGGAACGGATGGAGAGGAGTTTTTGGATGCGCCGCTGGTCAAAGCGACCATCCGCAAGTATTGCGCCTTTCTCCCCTATGAAATCTACTTTACCGACAGTGCCGTGCCCTCATCCGAGGATGAGAAGCCGCTGAATAACACCATGCCTCTTTGGATGAAACCGGCGCGCGAGTGCACCGACGAAGAGTACAAGCAGTTCTACCGCGATGTCTTTCATCAGGCGGATGACCCGCTTTTCTGGATTCACCTCAATGTCGACTCCCCCTTTCAACTCAAATCGATTATCTATTTTCCACGTCTGAGGGACGAGCGCAATCTGATGGATATTGGCGAGATCAAGTTGTATTATAACCGGGTGTTTGTAGCCGACAATATCAAGGAAATTCTGCCCGAATTTCTCATGGTCCTCAAGGGAGTCATCGACTGCCCCGACATCCCGATCAATGTCTCGCGCAGCTTTTTGCAAAACGACGGCACGGTGTCCAAAATCGCCTCCTTTATCTCGAAAAAGGTGTCGGACAAGCTGCACTCCATCTTTGAGGCAAGCCGTGAGGAGTTTGAACGGTATTGGGACGATATCCGTGTGCTCATCGAATACGGCTGCCTGCGCGACCGGAAATTTTATGACCGCATGAAGGATATCGTGCTGTTTCGCACGACACAGGGCCAATACCGCACCTTCAAGGAATGGATTGGCGATTCTCAGCAGGATAAAGAAAAAAAGGTGTATTACACCGATAACCGCGCGCAGCAGACTACCGCTATCGGGTTGTATGAAGCGCAGGAAATCCCGGTGGCGGAGTTTGGCTATCCCATCGACCTTGCGTTTGCGCAGGCCATGGAAATGGAGGACTCGTCGGTACGCTTTATCAGTGTGACCTCCCAGCCGCCCGAAAGCCTGAAAACCGGCCAGCCGGTGGAGGCGGGGGAGGTGAAGGCGCTGAGCGATTTGTTCGTCACGGCCCTGCCCGATCGTAAGCTGCAAATTCAAGTGGAGAACCTTGGCGAGGGGTGCGTTCCCCTGGTGCTGTCCATCCCGGAATATGCGCGCCGGCTGGAGCAGATGCAGCGCCTGTACGGGGAAAAAGCCCCCGAGGTCGAAAAAGAGTATGTGATGACCATCAACCGTTCCCACCCATTGATATCCAAGCTTCTACTCTGGGCTGGTGTTCAGGCCAAGAAGGAGGAGGCAACGATGATTTGCCGTCAGTTGTTTGATCTCGGTCTGATGGAATTGGAGGGCTTGAATGAGGAGGAAAAGGAACAGTTTGTCAAGCGAAGCTATCGTTTCCTGCAAATGATCGGATGATGTTGCGCGCTAGACGATACGTATCCCAGAGCAGCTTGCCGTTATCCCAGCATGGAATATTGCGGTGGTGCAACGATGGATGGGGCCTGGGATCACCGGATTGCCGATGATCCCCTTGTGCCGATGTCCACGAAAGGATGGTACATGACTCAGTTAATATTCCAATTCGTACAGCGTTATCCCGCTTTGTGTACCGATGCTCGGAGCATCCAAAGGCTTTGGCGGCTTTATGGGCGAAAAATATATGAAGTGGGGGATGATAATACCTATGAACAGCTTTTACGATCAAGCCGGGGAACGCATTCGTCAGTTACGCAAGCAGCGTCGTTACACCCGTGAACAGTTTGCCGAGATTGCAGATATCTCCTCCAAGTTCCTATATGAGATTGAGACAGGACAGAAAGGATTTTCGGCGGATACCTTATATCGTATCGCCAAAGGATTGTCGGTGTCGTGCGAATACATTCTTACGGGTGAGACGGAAGAAAGCCCGACGGAGGAAATGATGGATAATCTAAAGCGGTTTGACGCAAATAACCTGTGCCAAATCGTGGATATTCTCAACTCGATTCACGAAATGATAAACAATCAAAGCTCGTCCGTGGTGAAATAATGGGCCGGTTAGGCTCTGCGGGATACAGGGTACGAATGGGCTATGCAATCGGTTGTTTAAGGTCGCCAAAGACTGTGGCCTGCGATGTCCCAAACATTAAATGAATCCGAAAACAGAAACCGGTGCGGCGGATGCTGCGCCGGTTTTTCTGTGCCACAAAGACAGCATCTAGGGCGGCGATCCGTGATGGTAATGCGGCGTCGAACCGCTCTATGCCCATTGCGGGGCTTCCCTGCCTATTGGGCCATTCCGGGAGCTGGGCGGATCACCAGTGCACGAGCGGTTTCCTTTGGGATACATCGTCTGGCCCCCGCTTGTTGAAAGAAATGGTTCATCCGGTAGTATCGAGCGAAAGCCGAACTGGGATGCCATGTCGCTTTGCTGGTTTTACGGGATACCCCATGAACAGGCGATAGGGCAAGCAGCGCCAGGGACAGTATATTTCCTTTGCAAAGGTTGACCGGCGTAAAGCCTCTTCAAGGAACTTCCGTCCCCGGCCTGTCCGGGGCATGACCACGATCCTCTGGGTTCGTCCTGTAAGGGCGTCCCGGATGCTGCCGTTTTCGGACCTCAGCCAGAGCGGGCCGTGAATCGTATGACCGGCACTTGGAGGGGAGGAAATTCCCACCTTGGCCGGTTGCCGTACGTATGACCAGGAGGTAAGATGATAACAGCATTTGGAATCTATAGGCACAAGTGAGGGCGCGATATGGATCGAGAGGTTTTTTTGCATGATTGTGTCGTACAGACGGCTTTGCCGCAGCCAGCACAGACCCACTCGGGCGATTTGGCCAGCAGGCTGTGCAGCGAGAGCATCGGTAAGCTGCTGCAAAGGCTTGCCCGCGCTCCCGCCGCCGATTGCCCGGTCTTTTTTGGCTCGGGCTTTGGGGTGCTGTCCAGCCTGCATGAATTTGACCGGGTCAGCGTAGCGGAGGGCCCGCTGCGGGTCAATCCCAGCCGTTTTCCCGACACGGTGCTCAACGCCCCCGCCTGTCGGGCGAGCATTCAGCATCATTTGACCGGGCCGATTTACAATCTGTCCAATGGTCGGCTGTCCGCGCTCGACGCCATCGGCTTGGCCATGACCCAGATTGCCGCCGGCCAGGCCGACGAAGCGATTGTCTGCGCCGTAGAGGAGGCGTCGCCGGTCGCCCGGCGGGTGGATGCCTCCCTGTCGGTAACGGGTGGTGCCGCCCTCTTCCTGAGCGCGAGCAAAGCGCGGTTTCGGCTGTACGGCTACCGCCGGGAGCGGGTCAAGGCCATGGGCGGCGACGCCCCGGCGGCTGGTTGCGTCGAGCCGCTGCTGCGACTCGCGGACGCCTTGAAACGCGGCTTTGCCCGGGAGATAACCCTGGTTGCGCGGCAGGGTGGTTACGGCTGTCGTATTCGACTTGCACCCTCAGAATTGGAGGAACCGGCATGAGCGAGCCGTCGCTGGTCGTTGCCTTCCCAGGTCGTGAGGCGTTTGATAAGGGGCTCGATGACAGCGCCTGCCGCGGCAATCCGTCCTCGCGCGAGGCGATGGCCCTGGCGTCAGATTATCTGGGGAAAGACGTCGCGGCCATGTGCTACCGAGAGAAAAATGTGGAGGAGCGCTGGAAAAGCGTCTGTCTCGCCGCCCACTGCTATGCACTCTATCGCGCTGTCGCGCCGAGGCTGGAGCAGCCGCACGCCTTTACGGGCTATAGCCAGGGGGAGTTTACCGCCTGCGCCGCGGCGGGGATTTTCCCCTTTCCCGAGGTATTGGGGCTGATCTTCCAACTGGAAACCATCCTGCTGGAGGGCAGCCGTCCGGACGAGGGGATGGCGCGGATTATTGGGCTGGATCGGGAAAGGCTGCGCTCCTGTTGCCGAAAAGCCGACCCGCAGGGGAATCGGGTCTTTATCAGCGCGATACTGTCGTCCGATCAGACCATGTTGTCCGGCCGGCAGCCCTTTTTGCAGGAGGCGGCCGGCCTGGCCAAGCAGCAGGGGGCGCAGTGGGCCCTGCCCATTCCAACCGGCCGGGCCTTCCACAGCCCGCTGTGCGCCGGGGCCGGGGATACCGCGAGGCCGCTGTTCGAGCGCTTCCCGGTGCGCGACGGCGCTTTGGTGTACAGCTGCTATGACGGGCAGCGCAGCGGCAAAGGCGGGATGGTGCGCCACAAGCTGTCCATGCAGGTGGACCATCCCCTGCAGTGGCGCACCCTGGTTCGCAATCTCCGGCGGGACGGGGTTACCCGGCTTGTAGAGATTGGCCCGGGCTGTACGGTCAGCGCCAACACCCGCATTGCCGACGATGGGGTGCAGTGTCAGTGGATCAACTCTCTCAAGGATGTGGAAAATCTATGAAATCCTACTCGCTTTATCCCCTCGACCACTTGCCGGCCGGGGAGTTTGGCCAAAAGGCGCACAGGCTGGCCCTGCTGGCCGAATGGGGATATCCGATTTGTGCCGGCGTGGCTTTGCCGGCCGGTTGGTTGGACGACTTTTGCCAGTACAACTCCCTGCCAGCCGGGCGGCGCGACCCGGACGCCATCATGGCCGGCGATTTTCCCGACGGGATGGCCCGGGCGCTTCGCTCGGCATGGGAGACCCTGTCGCCGGACGGGGAAGAGCTGATCGTACGCTCCTCGGCGGGGGATGAGGACGCCTTTGATCGCTCCTATGCCGGTGTGTACGAGAGCGTCGCCCATGTCGGAGATGTGCAGCAGCTTTTGCAGGCGGTCAAGCGGGTCTGGGCTTCGTCCCGTGGCCCGTCTGCCACGGACTACGCCGCAGATCGGAAGGAAGCGAATGCAGCGATGGGCGTGGTCATACAGGTCATGATGCGCTGCGAGCGGTCGGGGGTGCTCTTTACCCGCGACCCGCTGCGGGATGAGCGGCGCATGCTGATCGAAGCGTCCGCCGCAGAGGAAGGGGTCACCTCCGGAGCCGGAGACTGTCAGCGGTATTGGGTGGAGAGAGATAGCGGGCAAATCCACCGGGAAGAGGAGGGCTCGAGGCCGATGCTCGGCCAGGGAGAGATCACCTCCCTGTATTTGCTGGCTAAAAAGGTGGAGGCCTCCTTTGGCTTCCCCTGCGACCTGGAATGGGGGATGCGGCAGGGGCGGGTGAAGCTGTTTCAGGTGCGGCCGCTGCGCCTGCTCGATGAGGCCGACGCCTACCACCGCAGCGAAAAGGGAATCGACTGCATCCTGCTCGACCGGTACGCCCAGCCGGCCTGTGCGTGTTATCTGTCCATGCTCGAGGAATGGCAAAATCGGGTTAAGCTGCATCTTTGCTCCGAGAAAGGGGAGGAAAAGCCCCTTTGCTTTATGCACAATCGGGTTTACTGGAATGTTCGCTATCAGCGCGAGCAATACGACGCACCAGTGGCCGACCGGGCGCAGAAAGAGCGGCTCGACCGCCTGATCCGCCGGGGATACCGCCGCTGGTACCGCCGTATCCCCCGTTATGAAGCGCAGGTTCGGCGCGGGGAAAAACAGCTTTTGCAGAATCCGGGCAGGGAGGGGTTGCTCGGTCTGCTCCATGAGGCAACGGTCAACTTCTGCGACTTTTTCGGGGGCGATCACTACCTTTTTTTGGGCATTGCCCAGGTGCTCTACCGTCAGCTGCAAAAGGCCTGCGCGCCCACCGGCCTTTGGGAGCGGGCCGACCGGTGGGTTGGCAGATATTCATCCCGCAACGAGACCCTGCAGGCCAACCGGGAACTGCTGAAGCTGGCGGGGAGAATCAAAAAAATCCCGCCCTTGCTTGATCTGGTAATGAACGCGCCGCCTCAGGAGGTTGCCCGGCAGATGCAGGCGGGCGAGGCGCCCGCCATGGCGGGGATGCTCCGTGATTTCCTGCGACGGCACGGCCACCGGTCGGTTTCCTGCGACGACCTGTCGCAGCCGCATTGGGCCGAGGCCCCCGAGCGGGTGATCGCCCTGCTCGCTCAACTGATCCGGGGGGATACCGCGGCGGGGGAATCCCGTGCGCCCATGAGCCGGGAACGCGCCGCGCTTGCAAGAGCGCTAAAGCAAGAGGGGCTCACCAAGCGGCAGGCCGGGCGGCTGCTGACCCTGACGGGGGAATACATACGCCTGAGAGAGAATCAGCGGTATTATTTTGACAAAAGCTGGGTGTTGCTTCGCAAAATCCTGCTGGGCATCGGCGACGCCTTCACGAAAGAGGGGCGCCTTTCCCGGCCGGAGGACATCTTTCACCTGACCATCCGCGAGGTTCGGCTGTGTGCCGAATATCCGCGGCAGCCCATCCCCAAGGAGCTGTTGGCCGAGCGCCGCCGGCTGTTTGAGATGGAAAGTACGAGCACCCCGCCTTATGTCGTCAAGGATTCGGTTGAGGTCGAGGTGCAAAAGGGGGCCGGCGCGAGCAGCTACAAGGCGATGGGGATCAGCCCGGGCACGGCGAGAGGGAAAATCCGCCCGATTTGGAGCGTGGAAGATCTCAGCCGGGTAGCTCCCGGCGAGATCGGCGTGGTTCGTTCCTTTCATCCAAGTTGGACCCCCGTTTTGCGGGTGGTCTCGGGGCTGATTATGAATTACGGCAATCTGTTGTCCCACGGCGCGGTGGTGGCGCGTGAATACGGCGTGCCGGTGGTCGTTTTCAATGGCGAGGCCATGGATGTGCTCGAGCCGGGGGACGAGGTGGAACTCAACGGGCTGACCGGGCGGGTGCGTATCCTGCGCCGTGCGGCGCAGGCTCAGTAAAGGCGGGGAGGTGCGCGGTATGTATCTTGGCATCGACATTGGTTCGATCTCCATCAACGCCGTTCTGGTCGATTCGCAGGGGCAGTTGGCCGCTTGGGAGATCGACCGCAGCGGATACGACCACAAGGCGTCGGCCCACCTTGTGGTAGACCGGCTGTGCCATAAAGCGGCCATCCGGCCGGAAGAAATCCTGCGTGTGGTTGGCACCGGCTATGGGCGGCGCAGCATTCAGCTTGCACAGGAAACCTACACCGAGATTACCTGCCACGCGGTGGGCACGCGGGCGCTGTTTCCCGACGTGCAAACCGTCATCGACATCGGCGGACAGGACAGCAAGGTGATCCGCCTGTCCCCGCAGGGCAAGGTGGAGGATTTTATCATGAACGATAAGTGCGCCGCCGGCACCGGGCGGTTTCTCGAGGTGATGGCCGGGACGATGGGGATGGATATCGCATCCTTTTCCCGCTGCGGACTGTACGCCAAAAGGCCCTTTCCGATCAGCAGCACCTGCACCGTCTTCGCGGAGTCGGAGGTGGTGTCGGGCATTGCGCGGGGCGTGGCCAGGGAGGATCTGGTCGCGGGGATTCACGAGGCCATCGTACGGCGCATCGGGGGCATGGCGCGCTCGGCCGGCGCGTCGCGCCGGGTTGTGCTCACCGGCGGCGTGGCCAAAAGCGAGGGCATCGCCCATAGGCTGCGGGGCTGGTTTGCCGACCTGCGCATCCCCGAGGAACCGCAGATCACCGGGGCGCTGGGAGCGGCCCTGCTGGGGTGGCGTCATGACCATGGATAAGGGCTCCGCTCTGGAGCGGCTGGATCGCTTGACACGCCTGATGCAGCACGGCGCAAAGCCTTACCTTCGAGCCTATGTCGCCTCTCAGGCCGGGCGGCTGCGCCGCATCATCGGCGGCAGGCCGTATGTGCTGTGCACCTTTTACGTCCCGTCCGAGCTAACCTGTTTGTACGACGCCGAATTCCTCTATATCGACCGTACGGTGGGGCTGGCGGCTTCCGCGGGGTTGCTGCCCGGCGCGGGGGAGGAGCTCGGCCCTGTTTGCTCGTATCAGCAGGCCTTTTTTGATCTGCTGCAAGCCGGGATATTGCCGCCGCCCGAGCTGCTGATTTGGATGGAGTATCCCTGCGCCGACGCAGGCAGGCTGATGCAGGCTGTTCACACCCGCTTTGGCACTGCTTTGCTGCGGGTTTCCCGAGCGAATATGCAAAACGATCTGATGCAGGTCGTACAGGAGCTTGACCGGCGGTACCATCGCTCACAGAGGGTGGAAGCGATAGCGCGGCACTACCAGCAGGCCAACGCGTGGAAAGCCGGTGTGGACCGTCTGCGGCTTGCCTACCCGGGGATCGCGGACAGCGCGGATTTTTTCAAGCTGTTCACCCTGGAGAATGACTTTGGCAGCCGAAGGGCGGTTCGTATTCTGCAGATGCTGTATCTCGACCTGGCCCGGCGTGTGAAAAGCTGGCGTCCCCCCGGCGGCAGGCGGCTGCTGTGGCTGGGGCTCATACCCCTCTACGATCTTGGCCTCGTCGACCGGCTGCGCGCCCAGACGGGCTTTTGGGTGGCATGGGAGGAGATGTGGATGTTTGAGCGTCCCGACTGCCATACCGAGGATTTTTTCACCGGTATGGCCGAGCGGGTGAGGCGGTCGCTGTTTTACGCCCCCGACGTGCGCGCCCGGCGCCTCATACAACAGGCGCAACGGCTTGAGGTGGACGCGGTGGTGCATTTTTCACAACGCCGCTGTTCCTTCCTGCCGCCGGCGATTCCAAAGCTTCGCAGCAGGCTGGAGGAGATGGGGATTTTGTGGATTGGCGCGGGGGGCGACGTCGTGCGCCGACAGGGCTTTGACGGCTGGCGTTTATTCGACGCCCTGCGCGAATGCAAAGCGGGAGAGTCCCCGCGTCAGGAGGAGCGATGAACGCAGTCACAACCGTTTTATTAGATCAGGGGCCCGGCAACGCCCTCGGGCCGGAGGAACTTCGCCGGCTCTACCATCGCCTGCACGCTTTGGAACAGTGCCCCAGGGTGCGCGTCGTCCTCTTAAAAAGCAGCAACCCCTCGGTTTTTTCCTCCGGCCTTTGTTTGCGTGCGCTGCTTCGGGATGGGCGGCTTCGCAGCGCAGGGGCGGTGATATCGGCGGTATGCCTGTCGCGCCGAATCAATCGCTTGATTATGCGTTCCTCCAAGGTATATGCCGCCGTCCTTCGCGGGGGCGTGATCGGCTCGGCCGTCTCGCTGGCGTTGGCATGTGATTTTGTTTATGCCGATGAATCGGCCTGGTTCTGGCTCCCCGACCCAATCTATGGCGGGCTGTTGGCCGACGGCGGGCTGGATATCCTCCGCGCGCGCTGCGGATGGACGGCGTCGCAGTCGCTTGGCCTGCTGTGCGAGCGTTTAGGCGCTGATCGCGCGCTGGAATGCAGGATGATCCACGCCATCGAGCCGGCCGGTCGGCTTGACGATGCAGTCGATGGATTGGCTGTTCGGCTCGAGCGGCTCTCGCCCGACGCCCTGCGGAGAACCAAGCGGCTGCTCAACCGTGGAATACGCCGCAGGCCGCCGCTGGGGGCGCTGCTGCGCGCGGCGACGTCGGCCGATATGCTCCGCCGCACCAAGGGGATGCTGCGCACCGGCGAGGGAGCGCATGGCCTGCGAGGGGCTCCGCCGCCCGATGGGACAGGCCAAGCTTGCCGGCGGGATTCTCCCCCGGCACAGGAGGGAAAACCATGATATGGATTGCCGTCTGCGTCGCCGCTGGGGTGGCCGTCCTGTTTGCCGCAACGGCCGGCCGCGTTCGGGCCGGGTGGAGAATGGTTGGCGAGCTAAGCCATCCCAGGCGCGCCGCCTCGTTGGACGATGTATTGGACTGTGAAACACAAAAATTTTTCTTTTCCTCGGCTCGCTCGACCAGGCTAAGCGCCATGGTCTACCAGCCGCAGGGAGCGCCCAGGGGCACGATACTTGCCTTTCATTATCTGGGCGGGAGCAAAACCTCCATCTACCCTTACGTGAAGAATCTGATCGATCACGGCTATCGGGTGGCTTCCTTTGATTATGTCAATCATGGGGAGAGTGACAGCCGCCGGTCCAGCCGGTATACCTTTGACGCCGACCTCAAAAATTTTATGGCGCAGCTGCGCATGCGCGGGATAGAGGGGCCGTACGGCGCCATCGGTTTTTCCATGGGGGCCTCTCTGGCGCTGACCGCCGCCGATGTCTACCCACAGGTCCGGGCGGTCGTGGCGGACAGCGGCCCGTTGCTTTATTCGCGCGACTATTTTGTCCACCTGCTGGATCATAAGGGGCAGCGTGACCATATCATACGGGCCGTTTTTCTGGCGAGTTATTTGTTTATTATGGGCTTTCTCAAGCGGGACAGGCAGATGGCCCGCCGTCTAACCCGGCTTCGCGGAAAGCCGGTCCTCTTGATCCACGGCAGGCGGGATTCGACCATTCCTATCCGAAACGCTTACCGCGCCCTTTCGCTGTGCCGTTCCAGCCGCTCGCGGCTGATTGAGGTCGAGCGAGGGCACCATATGACCAATCGTGTCGTATCAGGAAAGCAATATGACCAATATATTTTGGAATTTTTTGAAAAATGGGTTCCATAAAAATCAAAAAAATAACGCTATTGGTAATAAAAATAAGAACGTGAGCGGATTTCACTCTTTGATGGAATATTTTAGAATATATGCAGAGAGGAGTTGATCCGTAATGAACAGTTTTTATGACAACACAGGCGCCAGAATCCGACAATTGCGAGAGGCAAACCGCTATACCCGCGAAAAATTTGCCGAGCTCGCCGACATTTCCCCCAAGTTTTTGTATGAGATCGAGACCGGCCAAAAGGGTTTTTCGGCCGACACCCTTTACCGCATTGCCAAGAGCCTGTCGGTATCCTGCGAGTACATATTGTCAGGCAAGCAGACCGGGACGGCATATGAGGCGGTGCTGGACGATTTGAAGATGTTCGACGAACATCAGCTTCACACCCTGTCCAAGCTGCTCAAGCTCATTTATGAGCTGTCGGTCAATTGACCCTCCGCAGCGCCCGTCAATCTTTCACAGGGAGGGTGACACATGCAACTAAGACCGGTCAACGACTGTTTGCTGGTGGAGTCGATTGAAAAACTGCCGGAGGATAATGCTCTGACTTTTCTAGCCGAGGAGGGCCTGCGCGCGATGCGCGTGCTGCATACGCCCGACTATCTACGCGACGACCAGGAGGTTTTTATGAAAGGAGACAAGGTGATTTTGCCGCCCGGGAGCGGACATCGGCTGATCATCGACGGCCGGGAGTGCCTGCTGATCCGTCAGCAGGATGTTCTGGCCATCCTGGAATAGGGCCGTCTATAGGGAATCGGTTCGGCAATGCGTGGAAAAAAGGGGGGCGGCGGACCGGCCCCTTTTTTGCATTCTTCCGATATCGCCATTTGTTTTGTTTGCGGCAAGGCGCACTGTACCGCGGAGGATATACCTTGCGCTGGTTTTCTTTTGTAGCGGTGCGGGATAAGATAGCTATCAAAGACAAATCGAATGAATAAGGAGATATCGTATGCTGCAAGACTATCTGTTTACTTCCGAGTCGGTGACCGAAGGGCATCCCGACAAGCTGTGCGACCGCATCTCCGACGCGGTGCTCGACGCCTATCTGCGGGAGGATCCCCTTTCCCGCGTGGCCTGTGAGACGACGGCGACAACCGGCGTGGTGCACGTCATGGGTGAAATCTCCTCACGAGGTAGCATCGATGTTTCTGAGGTCGTCCGCCGCACGCTGCGCGAGGTGGGCTATACCGGCGGGGATTTTGGCTTTGACGCCGATACCTGCGCCGTGTCGGTCATGCTGGACAAGCAGTCGGAGGACATTGACGCCGGTGTGAGCTGTTCGCTCGAGCGTAAGCAGTGCGGGGATGCCAAGGCCGGCAATCTCGACGCATACGAGATGGTCGGCGCAGGGGACCAGGGCATGATGTTTGGCTATGCATGCGATGAAACCGATGTTTTTTTGCCCGCCCCCATCCATTACGCCCACCTGCTCTGCCAAAGGATGAGCGAGGTGCGCAAGCAGGGAATAATCCCCTATCTGGGGCCGGACGGAAAATCCATGGTCACGGTGGAGTACCACGACGGCCGTCCCGTTGGGGTGCGCACCATCGTGCTTTCCTCCCAGCACAGGCCGCAGGCCGAACAGGAGACCATCCGCCGCGATCTGATCGAACATGTCGTGCGGCCGGTCATCCCCGAGCCGTTGCTGGGGCAGACCGAAATCCTGGTCAACCCCACCGGGCGCTTTGTCAAAGGGGGCCCCTGCGCCGATACCGGCCTGACCGGAAGGAAGATCGTGGTCGATACCTACGGGGGAATGGGGCGGCACGGCGGCGGGGCCTTTTCGGGCAAGGACGCCACCAAAGTCGACCGTACCGGCGCGTACGCCGCCCGCTATGTCGCCAAAAACATCGTTGCCGCGGGCATGGCCTCCCGCTGCGAGGTCGAGCTGGCTTATGCCATCGGCGTCGCTCACCCCGTTTCGATCCACATCGATACCTTTGGCACGGGCAAGGTATCCGATCTGACGCTGGTGGATATGGTGCGCAGCCTGTTTGATCTGCGTCCGGCCCGCCTGATCGAGCAGTTTGGCATGCGCCGCCCGATTTACACCCCGCTGTCTGCCTACGGGCATTTTGGAAGGGAAAAGCTCGATGTCGGCTGGGAACGCACCGACAAGGCGGACGAGATCCGCGGCTTTATGACCAGCTTTTGCCACCGCCCGGTCCAATAAAAGATGGACAGGGTTCTTATCACGGGCATGGGGGTAATCTCCCCCGCCGGGTTCACACCCGAAACATATTTTGACCGGCTGCTCTCGGGCCGCCCGGTGTATGGGAGGCTGGAGGAGCTGGAAGCCGACCAGGGCTACCGGGTCAAAATCGGGGCCCGTATCCGGCACGACGGCTGGGCGAGCGCTTTGTCCGCGGGGGAACGCGCCCAGTACGGCAAAGCGTCGCAGTATGCCATGGCCGCGTCGCGGTATGCGCTGTGGGACGCCGGCCTGACGGCGGAGGACTGCCGCAGCCGCCGTGTGGCGGTGGTGGTGGGGTCCACCATGGGGGAAATTGGGGTGGAGGAGGACTTTACCCGGCGGTGTTGTGAGCAGCAGGAAGCCGACGATTCCCTTTTTCGCCGTCAGGTCGGGACGTGGCACATCGCCCAGGCGGCGGCCGAGGCGGCGGGAGGCACCCCCCTCTTTTACACCGTTCCCGCGGCCTGTGCCGCTGGAAACTACGCGGTCTCTTTGGCAAAAAATCTGCTCGAGGCAGGCTTGGCCGATATCGCGCTGGCCGGCGGGGTGGACGTCTTTTCCCGCGTGGCCTTTGCCGGATTTCAGCGGCTGCTGTCCCTGACGCCCGACCTCTGCCGGCCCTTTGACCGCAACCGCCGTGGACTGGTCGTGGGGGAGGGATGCGGTATGGTCGTGCTGGAAAAAGAGGGCGCCCGCGCCGGTATGAAACGCTATGCCGCCGTGCTGGGGGCTGGGCTGGCCTCCAACGCTTCCCATATGACCGCCCCTCACCCGGAGGGGGAGGGGGAGATGCGGGCCATGCGCCGGGCGGTGGACAGCGCCGGGTTGTCATATGAGGACGTGGATTACATCAGCGCCCACGGCACCGGCACCAGGGCCAACGACCGGGTGGAAGCGATGGCAATCGCCCGGCTGTTCGCGGGGGGAAAGGTGCCGCCGGTGAGCTCCATCAAGTCGATGCTGGGGCATTCCATGGGCGCGGCGAGCATTTTGGAGCTTGTCGCCTGTTGCCTGATGCTGCGGCATTCGGTGCTGCTGCCGACGATGAACGTCGAACAGCTCGACGAGGGGTGCACGCTGGACGTTGTGCCCAACCGGCCGCGGGAAGCGCGCCTTTGCGCGCTGCTGTCCAACTCGTTTGCCTTTGGCGGGCAGACCAGCAGCGTATTGTTAACCAAGTAGCGAGGAGGATATCAAACGCAAATGGATCTTCAACAAGAGATTTTGGACATCGTCGCAACGGTACTGCAAATCCCGGCGGATCAGATCGATCCCCAGGGGCGGTTCTATGAGGATTACGGCATGGATTCCCTGCGCGCGCTGGAAATCCTGGCCGAGGTGGAAAACAAATATCATATCACCCTCGACCCCGAAAATCTGATGAAGATGACCTGCGTCGACGAGGTCGTGCGCCTGACGCGGGAAGCGATGGGCGACGATGCGACTTAAGCCGGTTTATATCGCCGCCGCCGGGATTGCCTCCCCCTTTGGAGAGGGCCTCGAATCGGTCTGGCAGGCCCTGCTGTCCCCGCCCGGCTGGAAGGAATGCACCATCCTTGCCGGCGGCCGCCCGCGAAGCGTCAAGGCGCGCCTGTCCGCGCCGGCCGAGTATGAGGCCGACCCTGCCGGATACTTTGTCCGGCTGTGCCGGCGGGCTATAGAAAGCCTGCTGGCCGGGTGCCCGGAAAAGCTGGAAGGAAGGGGCTGCCTTCTGCTGGGAAGCGGCATGGGGGCGTCCGACCGATATCTGTCGGATCAGCCGGCGCCGGCGCATTGGGAGGAGGAAATCCTCCGCCGCGTCTGCGACGGCCTGCCCGGGCGGCTGCCGGCAAAATGGCTGGCCAATGCCTGCTGTGCCGGCGCGCAGGCGATTGTCTATGGCTGCGATCTCATCCGGTCGGGCGAATGCGATTTTGTCATCGCCGGCGGGGCAGAGAGCTTTTCCTATTTGACCTATGCGGGGTTTGAGCGGCTTCACTCCATCGACCCGGACGGATGCAGGCCCTTCGACCGCGACCGGAGGGGCATCGGCGTAGGGGAGGGGGCCGCTTTTTTCCTGCTGAGCGCCAAAAGACCCCGTACGCCGCTGGGGTGCCTGCTCGGCTGCGCCATGACGTCGGATGCGTTCCACCTTGTCAGCCCCGAGCCACACGGTGCGGCTGTTCGCCAGGCTATGTCGCTGGCTTTGCAGCGCTCTCTGCTTTTGCCGGCGCAGGTCGACGCCGTCATCGCTCATGGCACCGGAACGAGGGCCAACGACGCGGTCGAGGCGGCGGCAATTCACGGCCTGATGAGAGATACGCCGGTTACCGCGCCCAAGGGCGCGCTGGGCCATACGGGCGGCGCAAGCGGCCCCTTCCAGTTGGCCGCGGCGCTGGGCTGTCTGCGGCATCAGATGCTGCCCGCAATCGGCGGGCTGAGCCATCCGGACGAAAGCCTGCCCATCCGCCCGGTCTTCCAGACGCGCAGCGCCTCCCTTAGAAGGCTGCTGGTCAACTGCTTTGCCTTTGGCGGGAGCAACGTCGCCATGGTTTGCGCCGGCGACCAGGAGGCGCGGTACCGGCCGATGGTTTGTTTGGGCCGGCTTGCCGCAGAGAAAGCCGACGTTGGGCGGCGCCCGGTGGAGTGCAAAAGCGTCACGTTGTCCGCCGGCGGCGACGCATTGTCTGACAAAGGGGATGTGAGCCGCTGGACAGACCAGCTGTGCATGCGCGCTCTCGCCCTGGCCGAGCGGCTGTTGGAGGAGAGCGGAGCCTGGGAAGGGCGGTACGATGTGGGGGTTGTGCTGTCGGTGCGCGAGGGGGCGAGAGAATCGATGACCCGGTTCGCCGCCATGCTGCGCAGGGGAGAGGGAAACCCCGGCCAATTCCCCCACGTGATGCTCAGCACCGCCCTGTCTTATCTGACCCGGCGGCTTGGGGCGCGCGGACCCTGCTGCGTATTTCTGGAGCGGGATGGGGCCGAGGCCGAGCGCTACGCGCGCGTCCAATTGGCGCTGGGTCAGTGCGAGGCGGTGCTCTGCTTTTTCCTGCAGGATGCGGATAAGCCGCGCGCGAGCGTATGGATCAACCAATTTCCCGGAGGTGAGGAGCATGAAGGTAGCCCTGATCAATCCCAAGGGCACCATATTCAGCCGCAATGAGCGGCTGGCCGCCTTTTTGGAGCAGTCGGTCACCATGGGCAGCTTTCGCCATTTTTGGTCGGCCCCCTGCCTGGGCCTGCTGACCGTCGCGGCCTACTGCCCGCAGGAGTGGGAGCTTCGCTACATCGACGAGATTCAAAAGCCGGTTGATTTTAGCGCGGATTACGACCTGGTGTTCCTCAGCGCGATGACCGTACAGGCCAAGCGCGCTTACGAGATTGCCGACGCCTTTCGCGCGAGAGGGATTCGGGTAGTCATGGGGGGCATCCACGCTACCGTGCTGCCGATGGAAGCGCTCGAGCACGCCGACGCGGTGCTCGCCGGCGAGGGGGAGGTTCTCGTTCCGATGCTGCTCGAGGACCTCGCCCACGGCCGCCTGCGCCCCCTCTACCGGGAGGAGCAGTCGGGCGGCTTTGACCTCGCGCTCTGCCGCACCCCGCGCTACGACCTGATCGAGGGCTACGACTATCCCATCGTCAATCTTTACACGACCCGCGGCTGCCCGAGAAGGTGCACCTTTTGCTGTGCGTCCAACGTCTTTGGCATGCGCTACCGCCGAAAGACCAACGACCAGATTCTTCGGGAAATGGCTTGGATTGACCGGCTCTATCCCGGCCGCCTGCTGCTGTTTGCCGACGACAACGCCTTTGTGCTGCGCGAACAGAGCAAGGCGCTGCTGCGGGAGATGATCCCCTTGCGCCTGCGCTGGATTGCCCAGACTGACATTTCCATCGCGCGGGATGCGCAGCTTCTTTCTCTGATGGCCGACGCAGGCTGCCAATGGATCGTCATCGGCTTTGAAAGCGTGTCCGAGCGCAGCCTCAGAACCATCGAAAAAGGCTCCTTCAAGCAGAGCAACCTCGCGCGCTATCGAGAGAGCATTGCGACGATCCGCTCGTACGGCATTGGCGTCTACGGCACCTTTATCGTCGGGCTGGACGCCGACTCCGAACGTGTTTTTGACGATACATCCCGTTTTATTTTGGAAAATCGGCTGTACGGCGCCAACATCACCGTCCCCACCCCTCTGCCCGGCACTGAGCTGCGCGAAAGGCTTCTGGCCGAGGGCCGCGTACTTGAGCGTGGCTGGGAGGACTACACACTATGGGACGTCGTCGCAAAGCCCGCCGCTATGACGGTCGAACGGCTGGAGGAGGGGCTGTATTCGGTATACCAAACCATCTCCACGGCCGGGCAGGCCGACCGGCGTCTTCGGCAGATGCTGCTGGAGACGCGCGCCCGCCGCCGGTCGCTGCGAGACAGCCAACGGGCTTGAGAGCACAGGGACTCGCCTCAGGTGAACCGCCGCCGTGGCCGCACTGCCCTTATGCCGTCCGGCCAGCCCCGCCGCTGCGCAGCTTGCCCGGACGAGCGCCGCTAAGCCTCCGGCCGTAGAAAGGATTCCTATGAACATTGCGCTGATATCGCCCAAAGGAGTGGGCATGGGGCGTAAATCCCAGATGGATAAAACCGCCCGCATCTATACCGACCTGGACGGCATTGACTCCCTGCGCGAGCTGATGTCCTGCCCCAATTCCCCCCTGCTGACCATCGCCGCCCTCGCCACCCCCTATTTTGAGAGGGTGGAGTACATTGATGAGGAATTCGAGTCGATTGATTTTTCGAAAGGTTATGTTATGGTCGGCATGTCCTTTATGACCCAGCAGGCCTCGCGGGCCTACGAGCTGGCCGACCGGTTTCGCTCCCTCGGGGTTTACACGGTTTGCGGCGGGATGCATCCGACCAACCTTCCCGAACAGACCCTCGAGCATTTTGACACCGTCTTTCTCGGGGAGGGAGAGGATACCTGGGGAAGGTTTATGGAGGACTTCCGCCTCGGCCGTCCAGAGCGGCTCTACCGCAATACCCGCCGCATTGATATGGATACCGTCCCCATGCCCCGGTACGACCTCATCCGGTACGACGCCTACCGCACCATCCCGGTGCAGATCTCGCGCGGCTGCCCCCACAACTGCGAGTTCTGCGCTTCGACCAAGGTGTACGGCCCGGCCTACCGGCACAAAAGCGTCGACAAGGTGCTGGGGGAGATCGCCGAAATCCAGAGGTACAAAAAGCATCCGCACATCTACTTTACCGACGACAACATGCTGGTTCATCCCGCTTTTTCCACCCGTTTGCTTGACGCCCTGCGTGGGGCGGGCATCCGGTGGATGACCCATTCGGACATTGGGGTGGCCAACCGGCCGGAGATTCTGCGCCGGCTCTATCCGTCGGGCTGCCGCAAGATTGTCGTCGGCTTTGAGAGCATCGTGCCCGAGTCCCTCAAGGGGCTGGAACAATGGAAATACGACCGCCTGGAGGGGTATGCCGACGCCATCCGCACCATTCAATCCTATGGCGTCGGGGTGTGGGGCACCTTTATCGTCGGGCTCGACAGCGACGACCGCTCGGTATTCGACCGTGTGGTGGAGTTTACCCTCCAAAACCACCTCTACGGCGCGATGATATCGGTGCCCACTCCCTTCCCCGGATCCCAGCTGTACGACCGTCTGGAGCGGGAGGGGCGGATTCTGTCCCGGTATTGGGGAGATTACACCTTGTGGAACGTGGTGGTGCGGCCCAAGCGCATGAGCGTGGAGGAGCTTGAGCAGGGATTTGCCGATACCCTCCGGCGGATCTACTCCCCCGAAGCGTCGAGGGAGAGGATGGAATACTTCAAACAATTGTTGCGCCACCGCCGGGTGGATTGACGCCGCTGGGGGGATGTCGATGGAAAAAAGGGTTTTGTTTCTCACGCCCGGAATGGATGGCCCGGCGGGTGAGAATGGATGGCCGCCCGAGCTCGAGCGGCGTGCGGCGCGAAACGGGTGGCGGGTGGTGACCCCGTCGCTGCTGCTTCTGGCCGCCATGGCCGACCGGGCGGGGTGGACTCCCACCGTGATCGACGAGGATTTTGCCCAGGTTGACTGGACGGCTTGCTATGATCTGGTATGCATGTACACCGTCACCCCCAACGCCCGCCGGGCCTACCGTTACGCTGAGCGCTTCCGGCGAAAGGGGGCCTGGGTGACCCTCGGCGGCGTTCATGCCGCGATGCGGCCGAGCGAAAGCGCGCGGTTTGCCGACACCCTCCTGCTCGGGGAGGGGGAAGAGATCTTTCCGGCCTTTTTAAAGGATTTGGAGCTTGGACGGCCGCGTGCGCGTTATGAGCAGCGCCGGCCGGTCGATTTAACCCAATCGCCAACCCCGCTGTATGGCGCGCTGCGACGGCAGGAGCAGCGGTTGATCCCCATGCAGACCTCCCGCGGTTGCCCGCGCGGCTGCCGGTTTTGCAATGTGCGCGCCTTGTATGGGGAGGGCTTTCGGGTCAAGACGCAGGCCCAGCTCGAGCGGGAGCTTGAGGCTGTCTGCGCCCTGCCGGTAAGAGGGCAGCTCTACATCACAAACGACAACCTGATGGGGAGCACCGATCATTTCAGGCAGCTGTGCGCGCTTCTTCAAAACAGCGCGCGCCACTGGTACGCCAACGCCGATATTTCCTTTGGTCAGGATGAGGCGCTCATCCGCCTGGCCTATCAAAGCGGGCTGCGGCAGGTGCTCATCGGGCTGGAGGGGGTGACCGAGGCGGGCCTTCGGGGGGTCGACCGCACCGATTTCAAGCTGCGGCACCTGAAACGCTACCGGGACTACATTCAGCGGATCCAATCCAACGGCATCGGCGTGACCGGCAGCTTTATCGTCGGGGGCCTGCACGACACTCCCGATACCTTCGCACAGCTTGCCGAGTTTATCGAGTCGACCCACCTGTTTGCCGCGAGCGTCACCGTGAGCACGCCCTATCCGGGCACCGAGCTCTACCGCCAGATGGACCGGGAGGGGCGCATTGCCTCCTATGACTGGAACGACTACACCATTTTTCAGCCGGTCATGCCGGGGCTGTACCTGAGTATGGAAGAGATTCGCGCGCATTATCAAAAGCTGCTTTACCGCATTCACAGCCCCGAAAGAGAGCGGGATGTGATCGCCTATTTTCAGCCGATTGTTCACAAGCTCCGGCAGGAGGCTTCGCCGGAGGAGAGGGGAGATGCGTCATGAAGCCCAGACTGCTTTGCCACTGCTCGTTTGTTCCCGTCCGCCTGCTCCAATCCCTCGGGTTTGAAACGGTTTCGCTGGCCGACGCGCTCGTTGGCGCCGCGCCGCCAATGGGAGAGCTTGTCTCGCCGGCGATTTGCAGCTGTATGCGGGCCCTGGGCAGGGTGGATTGGAGCCGGTTTGACGGCGTCATCCTTTCCAACTGCTGCGCAAGCGCCGAGCGGCTGTATGACGCCCTGCGATGCCGTCATCCCGAGCTGTTTGTCGCTTTGCTTGAGACCCCGGCCGAGATCAGCCCGCCAACCCTGCGCTGGATGCGCACGCGCCTGGAGCGGCTGCTGGTGACGCTGCACAACCGTTTTGGGCTGCCCGTGCCCGGCCGTCTGGAGGACGCGGCATCGGACATATTGTCGGCTGGGTTCCCACTCGGTTTCGAGGATGGAGACCATCGGTTGGAAGCAGATCCCCCGGCGTGTTCGGCGCTCGGCCGCCATCCCGGTACAAAAATGGAGAACAAAGCGGTCTGGCTGATCGGCAGCGGTATCCATCCCAGCTGGCTAGATAGCCTGGAGGCTATTTTCCACGGTATGCGCCTTTGGGTCAGCAGCTGCTTTTCCAGGCAACGGGGGGATGAGCTCGTCGCGGCCATCGCCGGCAGCGCCGGTCAGGTGGAGCCCTGCCCGAGAATGAGCGACTTTATCCCATGGTTCGAGCGCGCCCTGCATGGCCGGATGGGGGAGATTGGCGGGGTGGTCGGCATGGCGGCGCAAAAGTGCGATTTCGGCCTGTTTGCCCTGCCCTCCATCCGCAGCGTGTGCGAGCGCGCGGGCGTTCCCGTGCTGCTGCTTGAGGAGGAATTCTCGCCCGACACCCTCGAGCGAAGTCGGATTAGGCTGGAGGCTTTCTACGAAAACATCGCGGGGGTGGGCTCGGTGTGGAGCGCGCCGGCGTGCCCATCCGGCGGGGAGGAGAGGATATGACCGGCTCCTTCCTCCAGCGCATACGCCTTGCGGCGGGCGCGGCCGGGGGGATGGAGCTTGCAGCCGCGCGTTCCCTCGTGCGGTATCAGGCCGGGATGTACGCCGGCCTTCTCTCGAATCACGGGGAACACGCGGTGTGGACCAATATGGCCATGCCGACCGAGGCGATCTATGCCCTTGGCCTGACCCCGGTCCATATGGAGCTGACCGCCGGATGGCTGTCCACACTGGGGCTGGCGGGCAGGTGTATCCGCGCGGCCGAGGAGGCGGGCGTGCCCGTCTCTTTGTGCTCTTACCACAAGGCCCTCATCGGCGCGATGGAGCTGGAGGAGCTCCCGCCGCCCCGCTACGCGGTCTGTACCAGCCATATCTGCGACGGGGGCAACGGCATGCTGCAATACTTCCGCCGCCGCTTCGGGACCAAGACCCATCTGATCAGCGTACCCTATCATCGCGAGGCGTTGGGCGCGCTCGACTATGTGAGCGCCCAGATGGAGGAGGCGATCCACGCCCTGGCCGCGGATACCGGCCGCGGGGTGGACCGGCAGGCCTTGCAGCGGGCCGCACGCTGTTCCAACGAGCAGCGCCGCGACTGGTTACGGGCGAACAATCTGCGCAAAACCAAGGTCCTGTTCCCCGGGCACCTCGCTTTGCGCAACCTTTTTGGCGTCTCCTTCCTCAGCGGCAGCGAGGTGGGCTGCAAGATCGCGCGGGAGCATCTCTCCCAGCTCACCGCCCTCTCGCAGGGGGAGAAAAGCCCGATGCCCGGCGGGACAGGCAAGCGGGTGCTGTGGGTTCACTTCGCCCCGCTGCACGCGGGGGAGCTCATGCGCTGGTTTGAAGCGGAGGGCTGCCAGATTGCCTTTGATATCACCGGCTGGGTTTATTGGCCCCGGCTGGACGAGGATGAGCCGGTACGCTCCTTTGCCCGCAAAGCGGCGTCCCATTTCTATTTGGGCGAAAGCCGGGAACGCATGGAGCTGTATCGCCGCGTCATCCGCGAGTTCCATATCGACGCGTTGGTGCTGCTCGCCCATTCGGGATGTCGCGCCATCCCCGGCGCCGCCTGGGAGCTGCGGCGGCTCAGCCGGCAGCTGCGCCTGCCTTTTTTGGAGCTGCCCGGCGACTGTATCGACCCGCGCGGTATGCCGCGCGAACAGGCGCGGCTGAGGATGGAGGCCTTTCGGGAAAGCCTGATGGATCGAGTGGATGGAGGAGATAGACCATGAGCTTGCAGAACAAAACCATTCTGGTCACCGGCGGCAGCCGCGGCATCGGGCGCAGCATTGTGCTTGATCTGGCCGAGCGGGGAGCCAACGTGGCCTTTACTTACCATACCGGAGCGGACAGCGCAAAGAAGGTCGAGAAGATCGCCCAGCAGCGGGGTGGCAACGCAACCGGCTACGAGCTGGATGTGCGGCGGCGCGATGAGGTCGAACGGCTGGTGCAGCTGCTCGATCTCGGGCGCCGGGGGCTGGACGGCCTGGTCAACAACGCCGGCGTCCGCATGGATCGAACCCTGCTGAACATGAGCGAGGAGGAGTGGGAGGCCGTTATCGCCACCGATCTCACGGGGATATTTTATCTCACCCGGGCGGTGCTGCCGGCCATGTTTGCCCGCCGCAAGGGCAGAATCGTCAGCATCGGCTCGGTCAGCGGAATCAGCGGCCTGGCAGGACAGGCCAATTACTCAGCCGCCAAGGCCGGAATCATCGGCTTTACCAAGGCTCTGGCCAAAGAAACGGCGATGTTTGGCATTGCCGCCAATGTGGTCGCGCCCGGCCCGGTCGATACCGGCATGCTCGATGGGATGGACGAAAAACAGGTGCAGCGTCTGTTGCAGGGGGTGCCCATGCGCCGTCTTTGTACCCCCGACGAGGTGGCCAAGCTGACCTCCTTTTTGCTCGACGACGGCTTGTCGCCCGCCTATCTTACCGGCCAGGTGATCGCCCTCGACGGGGGGATGGGTCTGTGAGCGCTTTGCACGACGGGTCGGATCCCCTGACCGGCCTTCCCGGCCGCGAGGAGGCCGCGCGGGAGATAGAAGGGCTCCTGGCACAGGGGATGACCCTGTGGGTCGGGCTTCTTGATGTGGACTTTTTTTATAATATCTGCGCACGGGTCGGCCGAAAAGAGGGCGACGGTATTTTGCGCCGCCTGGCGGCCCTGCTGCGGGAGGCGGCGGGCGGGCAGGCCTACCGGGTCGGCGGGGACGAATTCCTACTGCTCGCTACGGGAAACGATCGGGCGGCCCCGACCGAATTTTTCCAATCGCTCCGCCGGCGGGTCGCCCGCGCCGGCCTTGTCACCCTGCCGCCCTATGAAAAGGTTCCGGTTCGCGTGAGCATCGGCGTGGCCCGGGCGAGGGGGCCGATGGACTCCTTTGTCGTGATCAAGACGGCCGAAATTGCCCTGCAAAGCGCCAAAAAGATGGGGCGATATCGGGTTGAGGTACTGGATGCGGAGGGATTACAATGTAGGGCGCAGGGCCGGCTGCACACCCTGGTGGGGCACGCGCTGCGAGGCGACTGTGCCGAGGGAACGCCTGCTTACGAGGCTTCTCTCGCCGAACCCTATGGGGTGGAGTTCGCAGGGGAAGATCGACTGATTTATGCCGACCGCTCCAATCATCGGATCAAGCAGGTGCGCCGGGGGATGGTTACCACTCTTTGCGGTACGGGGCAAAGCGGTTTCTCGGGCGACGGCGGCCCGGCCGGACAGGCCCGGCTGTGCAAACCCAGCGGCGTGGCCTTCGCGCCGGAGAGCGGCAGGATTTACATCGCTGACACCGGCAATCACCGGATTCGGATGATCGAGCGCGGCGTTATCACCACCCTTTGCGGCACGGGGCAAAGCGGCTTTTCGGGCGACGGCGGCCCCGGCGCAAAGGCGCAACTCAATCGTCCGGGCGGCGTGGCGGCCGACAGCCGGGGCAATGTCTACACCAACGATTACGGCAACAACCGCATCCGGCGCATTGACCCGCGGGGGATGGTTTCCACCGTGGCAGGGTGTGGGGAGTACGGTTACCGGGGGGATCATGGAAAGGCGGCGGACGCCTGTCTTGACCGTCCCTACGGATTGTGCGTCACCCCCGATGGCGAGCTGCTCTTTATCGCCGACTACGGCAACCACTGCATCCGAATGGTGGAACTCTCGGCCGGCCGGATTAGCACCTTGTGCGGCACAGGCTCTCCCGGCTATGCGGGGGACGGCGGCCCGGGCGCCGAGGCCCGTCTCAACTCCCCCTACTGGGTCTCGCTCTACCGGCGGGATATTCTGCTCATTGCCGACGCGGGCAACCATTGCATCCGGGCGATGAACCTGTCGACCGGCGTCATTGAGACCGTCTGCGGAAACGGGGAGCCGGGCTATGTCGACTCGGACGACCCCGCCCGCATGCGGCTGCGCATTCCGGCCGGTATGGCGGCGCGGCATGGCGAGATGATCGTCGCCGATTACGGCAACAACGCGATACGCCGCTGCCTTCTGCGCGAGGAGGATTTGCCCGGCGGGGGAAAGGATGGGAAACTCTCATGAGCAAACGACCGCTGCTGCGGGTTGCGGTGGAGGAGCTGATGCGCCACGGCCTGGGCGCGCTGAGCGTGCCCTCTCTCGCCAAACGCATGGGCCTGCGCCCCGACCTGGTGGGCTCCTATTTCCCCGGCGGGGACTGGCAATTGCGCATGGATGCGGTCGAGCATGCCGGTGTGGCCTGGGTGGATGAGATCCGTGCGAGGATGCGCGCCTTGGGGACGCCGCGGGAAAAGATCGCCCTTGTGTGCCGGGCCTATGCGCTGGGGAGCCGGGACTTCCCCGCCTCCCTCGACGGTTATCTCGATTTGTGGATGCAGGCCAGAGAGGGCAACGAGGAAATTCGCACCCGGCTGGGCAGGCTCTATCGTTTTTATGCCGAACAGTTTGCCGATGCGGTGGCCGAGGCCGGGGGAACCGGCGACGGGCCCACCCGCGAAGCCTTTGCCCATCTGGTCACCCTGCTCAGCGATATGCTGCATTTGCAGAGGATGCTGGGCAACCCAATCGAATTTTCGCAGATGGGACGCCTGCTCGACAACTTGGCGCAGCGCGTCCTGCTGGAGGAGACATGAAAAGAATCGTGCTCTTTTATCCCGCTTTGACCAACAGCGGGGACGCGCCCACCCTTTACGTCGACCTGCCCTTGTCGGTCGTCACGCTGGCCGCCCAGTTCGACCCGGCGGAATTTGAGGTCGAGATCGTCGACGAGCGCCTTGGGCCTTGTATGCCGGACGAGATTGCCCGAAAGAGTACGGGCGCGCTGTTCGTTGGCATCAGCGCGATCACCAGCTACCAGATCGTCAACGGCCTGCGCATTGCCCGCGCCGTGCGCGACGGCGACAAGGCGGTCCCCATCGTCTGGGGAGGTTGGCATCCCAGCCTGATGCCCCAAGAGACCATCGCCCATCCGCTGGTCGATATGGTGGTGGTAGGGCAGGGAGAGCAGATCCTGCCCCTGCTCGCGCGCTGCCTGGCGCGGGGGGACGGCCTAGGCTCTGTCCCCAACCTGTGGTGGAAGCAAGGCGGGCGGGTGGTGCGAAATCCCCGGCGGGAATATCCCGACTTTCAGATGCCCCGCAATCTCATCGAGGGATACCGCCACCTCGACCTGACCCCGTATGTGCATCCTCAATGGGGGCACCGGCGGGTCATCGGGTATGAGTCCAGCCGGGGCTGTCCCTTTGCCTGCGCCTTCTGCTCGATCAGCGCGGTGTTTGAGCGCCGGTGGTACGGGCTGGAGGCCGCGCGGGTCGCAGGGGATATCGCCTGGCTGAAGGAACATTATGATATTGACGCGGTGCATTTTTTTGACAACAACTTCTTTATAGACCGCCGGCGGGCGGCGGATATCGCGCGGCAGTTTATCGAGCGCGGGCTCGATATCGCCTGGGACGGCACCGTGGTGGCCCAGCAGTTTGTGCGCTTTTCCCCCACCGAGCTCGACCGCTTGCGTGAGAGCGGGCTCTTCCGGGTCATTTTGGGCGGGGAGTCGGGGGACGAGGAGGTGCTCCGGCGTATCCACAAGCAGCACACCAACGAGCAGATGCTCGAGTCGGTGCGCATCTGCCGGGAATATGGCCTGCTGCCCTCTTTGTCGTTCATGGTGGGGTTCCCGTGGGATCCTGCGGGGGATGTGAGGCGCACCATTTCGCTCATTGAGCAGATCAAGCGCATTGAGCCCAGGATGGAAATCCTTCTCTTCCTATTTTCCCCCTATCTGGGCACGCCCCTTTACGAGGTGGCCAAGGACTACGGCATGGTATTCCCCGCCTCTCTCGAAGGGTGGGCCGGCTTTACCTACGACAAGGCCAATACCCCCTGGATCACACCGGCGCTGTCGCGTAAAATTTCCCGCTATCTCGCCTTTTTTGGCACCAAAGAGCTGTCGGGGGAGGAAGAGGCGTTTTTCCGGGGCTTTGAAGGAGGTGGTTCCCCATCGACAAGCTGTGCAGAGACCTGATAAAAGAATTCAGCGGGCCCTCCTTTGGCCTGGTGCTGATTGACGTCGACTTTTTCCTGCGTTACCGCGTCAGGTTTTCCGAGCTCGACTGTGGCCATATCTGGGAGGAAATGCGTCGTTTCGTCGCGTCGGCCTTTGGGGAAGGGGCCATCTGCCGCTTTTCATCCGGGGACGAGATGGCCGTGCTGCTTCCCAGTGCGAGCAGGGAGGAGGCGGCAGAGCGGGCCGACCGGGTGCGTCGGGCCTTTCGCCGACAGAATTTTCTACCTCCCTCCTTAGCCGGATACGCCCCGCTGCGCATGAGCTTCAGCGCGGGGGTGGTCGCCCGCCCGCAGGACGGCGCCGATGCCGACCGGCTGTCCAGGCTGGCGGTAAGCGCTTTGTTCCTGGCCAAAGCCGGGCGGCGAAACCAGGTCGCCGTCTTGGATGCATCAACGAATCCGGCGCAGGGACGCCGGCTGTGGGACGGTCGGCTGTCGGTGCAGACGGTGCTGGGAAGATGGGGGCGCGTGGGACGCGTCAGCGCTTCGGTCAACGCCACGCAGGGGCTGCTTTACGAGCCGCAGGCCATCGCAGCCGACGGGATTGGCCGCCTGTTTGTGGCCGATACCGACAACCACCAGGCCCTCTGCCTGGAGGGCGGGCAGGTCTTTCCGGTGGCCGGGTGCGGAGAGTTTGGTTACACCGGCGACGGCGGTCCGGCAACGCGGGCCCGGCTGAATAAGCCGACCGCCCTGTGCGTCCACGGCCAGAAGCTCCTGATTGCCGATACCGGCAACGACGCCGTGCGGGAGGTTGACCTTCGCACGGGGGTCATTCTCACCCTGGCTGGCTGCGGGCAAGCCGGGCATACCGGCGACGGCGGCCCGGCAGCACTGGCCCGGCTGAACAAACCGGGCGGCCTGGCGGTCGACCGCTGGGGCAACGTCTATATCGACGACATCGCCAACAACGTCGTCCGCCGCCTCCTCCCGGACGGCGTTATCGAGCACTTTGCCGGCACGGGGGAATTTGGCCCGGACGGTGACGGCGGCCCGGCGCGTCAGGCGCTGTTCAACGAAATCTATGGCATTGGCACCGACTGGCGGGGGGAGAGGCTCTATCTGGCCGATTACGGCAACCACCGCGTCCGCCAAATCGACCTTGCCAGCGGTATGGTGTCCACCATAGCCGGGACAGGCCGGGCGGAGTACAGCGGGGATGGAGGCGAGGCGCTCCGGGCGGGGCTGTGCCGCCCAGTGGCGGTGTGCGGGGATGCGACGGGCAATGTGCTCATCGCCGATGCCGGTAACAGCGCGGTGCGCATCGTCACGGCGGATGGCCTCATCTTTACCCTGGCCGGCGGGCTTGGCCCCGGGGCGGGGCGGGATGGGCCACTGGCCGGCTTCGCCCTGTGCAACCCCAACTCCCTGGCCGTTTCGCATTCCATTTATCTGCTCGACGGGGCCAACAACCGCGTTTGCCGGTTGTACCGGCCGCCGCACCAACGAAGGAGGAATACCGATGGAAAACATCACGATCGAACAAAAAATTAAGCAAATTATTGCATCCCGTCTGAAGGATCAGTCCAAAATCGACTCCCTCGACCTGCATACGCCCCTGCTGTCGCTTGGCATCGATTCCATCCTGGCGCTGTCCATCCTGGTTGAGATTGAGGAGGCGTATGAGATCGAAATCGACGACAGCGATTTGAATATGGACAAAATCAAGGATATCGCCTCCTTTGCCGAACTGGTGCGGGGGTATTGCGGCGAGAATGGAAGGTCTTAAGGCCCGCCTGCTGGCAGGGCGGGAGGCCGGGCTTTCGGCCCCCGCCGGCCTTTGCTTTTGGCAGGAGGATATCCTTGTCGCCGACATGGACAACCGCCGCGTCGTCCGCCTGACGCCGGGCGGGGAGGTCGCGCTGCTTGGCGGCGAGCCGCCGGCTATGGAAAAGCCCCTGGCCCTGGCGGCGGATGCTGCCTGCGTATGGGTGGCGGACGCGGTGAAAAAGACGATATGGCGGTGGCGGGCGGAGAAATGGGAAAGGGTGGTGTCACCCGGCTCTCTTTCGCCACCCCTCACCTTTCCCGGCGGGCTTGCGCTGTCGGAGGAGGGAAACCTCTATTTTACCGACTTTCTCACCAACCGCCTTTGCTGCCGTTATCCCGGCGGCGAATGCGGAGTAGTGGAGGACGTTGACTGTAAAAAGCCCTATGGGCTCTGCCAGTTCGATGGTGTGGTGTACCTGACCGACACCGCGCGCGGGCGGATTTTGCGCTACGCCATCTCCCAGAAAGAATGCACCGTCCTGATCGATCGGGGGGAAGGGTGGAATCCCATTGCGCTGGGGGCGGCGGACGATGGCTGGCTGTATATCAGCACCGGACGTACCCTGTGGCGCTTTTCCCTGCAACAGGGCGACCTTGAGAAGGTAGCCGACCCGTCCAGCTGGCGTGCGATGGGGCTGGGCAAGCTCTGCCACCTTGGCGCCATTGCCGCCCGGCCGGGCCGGGTCGTGGTGTCGGATACCATCCGCCATACCCTGACCGAGCTGACCTTTGCCCGCTGACGTATGGCTCCGGCAACGCCGCCGGTCTCCGGCGGAGGCCCATCTTTTGGGCAAGGACACTCCCTCCGTACACAAAGGGGAGGATGGTCGGGGTATCCTACGACGCCCCGCACAAGCATCAGCGCCCCTGTCAACCGGCATTTCACCCAAGTGCCAATGGGAGACAACGCCGGATTCTATCCGTTGTTTGTATAGGACCTTGGCCGTTTTTTGTTAAGGCAATCCAGAATAGGACGATATGGGGAGGTGGGCGAGATGAAAAAGGCGTTGCTGCTGGCCTTGCCCTTTCGAGGCCGTGCGGCGCTGTGCGACCGGCGGCTGGCCGAATTCCGATCTAGGGAGCGGCTGTGGAGCACGCCCCATCTGGGGCTTCTGACGGTGGGGGCCATGCTGCCGGGAGACTGGCGGGTGGATTATGTCGACCTCTCTTTTGAGCCGCCGGCGAATTACGATTACGACTACATCTTGATGTCCCCCTCCACCGCGCAGGCGGTGCAGGCGTATGAGATTGCCGACGCGGTGCGCTCGCCCCGTACGAAGGTGATCCTCGGCGGCCCGCATGTCACCATGCTGCCGCGGGAAGCGCTCGCTCACGCCGACGTGGTTTTTGCCGGGGAGGGGGAGGAGACGGTACGGGAATTTTTGCGCGACGAAGCCTCGGGCGGGGCCGGCGGCCTTTACCGCTGCTTATCGCCCCCCTCCCTGGAGCTCACGCCCATCCCCCGCTATGAGCTGGCCGCCCGTTACCCCTACCGCAGCGTGCCGGTGCAGCTCTCTCGCGGATGCCCGCACCAGTGCCGCTTTTGCCTGTCGTCCACCATTTATGGAAGGCGGATTCGCCGCAAGAGCCCCGACCAGATCCGCGCTGAGCTGGAGGTCATCCGTTCGCTCTGGGCAAGGCCCTTCCTCTTCTTTACCGACGATAACCTGTTTATCAACGACGCCTTCAGCCGCGCCCTTGTGTCCATTTTGGAGCAACACCCGGTCGACTGGTACGCCTTCACCGACGTTTCGATTGCCGAGAAAGACTGGCTGCTCGACCGGCTTTATTCCGCCGGGTGCCGTAAGCTTCTCATCGGGCTGGAGAGCCTCGATCCCGACAGCCTCCAGCAGCTCAACGCTTCCGGCTTTAAGCGCAGAAAGCGCGTGGCGTACGAGCAGGCGGTCGAGCGGATTCAAAGCCGGCGCATCGGGGTGGTGGGAAGCTTTGTGGTCGGTCTGCCCGGCGATACCGAGGAAACCTTTGAACGGCTTTACCGGTTTATCTACTCCACCTGCCTGTACGGCACCAACATCACGGTGTCGACCCCCTTTCCCGGCACAAGGATGTATGCCGACCTGATCGCGCAGGGAGTACCCCTCAGCGGCGACTGGAGCCGTTACGATGGGTTTACGCTGCTGTACGACCTGCCCCATCTCGATCGCGCGGCCTTTGAGCGCTGCTATACCCGGCTGATTGAGCGCGTCAATTCCGCCGAGCGGCTCGAGCGCGTTGTGCGGTATTTTATGCGGACCGGGCAGTGAGGCCGATGGAGCGCCGCTTGCCTCTTTCAGCGTCGGCATTATAGGGCGCAGGCACTGAAGATACCCGCGGCACATGAGCAGAGCGATGGCCCGCGCATCGGCCATGGTATACCATTGTCGAACTCGGCCGTATGGGACGGGAATAGGGTTGCATCTCCATACAGGATATACCGTGCCGGGTACTGTCCTCCCCAAAGACAGCGGATATCCGTGCAGAAGCCGCTTAGGAATGTCTGGCTCGATGACAAAAGCACTGGTACGGGCCCCGTCACACGGCCGCTGGATTCATTACACAACAGTAGAAATTCGAGAACAAAACTAAATTTGCCCGTTCAATGTCCGGTGAGGCAACGGTAAGGGGCGGGGTTCCCTACGATCGAATGATATACCCCGGTTTCAAAGGGAGATGTGGCCATAGGTCACGCAGTGTATGGCCGGCCGATGTGTCCTCACCGGCAAGGCCAATGCCGGGAGCCGGGGCCTTGTCCGGATACCGGCTTCGCCGCAGACAGGAGGAATGACAATGCGGGGTGTGATTCTCTACGCCACGCGGTACGGATCAACCAAAACGGTCTGCCAATGGATTCGGCAGGGAATGACCCGCCACGAGGCCGAGATTCATCCGGTCAAGGGTTGGGTGGAGGAGGCGGACTTTTTCATCTTGGGCTGCCCCATCTTTGTGGGAAAGCCCCATGGGGATATGCTGGATTTTTTACAATCCTCCCGCTCTCTTTTGGCTGGACGGCCGGTCGCCGTATTTATTACCTCTTGGGCCGAGTCGACCCCCTACCGCGCAAGCTGCGCCGATTTTCTCTCCCTGCTGCGGTTTTACCTTGCGCCTTGCTCGCCCATCGCCGAGGCCTCGCTCCCGGGGAGGCTGGTTATGGAGGAGATCACCCCGGGCGACCGAAGGACAATGCGGCGCCTGCTCCGCCGTGTCGACGCGCTGTCCGCCGATTTTCATTCGGAAGCTATCGTCTGGAAGGATGCGCGCGACCGGGAGAGGTGCATGGCTTTTGGCCGCCGGCTCGACGCCATTTTAAGCAACGATCCGCCTATCGGCGGCGCATGAAGCCAGCGAATCCGGCAAAGGGGAAGAAATCCCCCTTCCGCCGTCCCAAAGATAACGCCCGAAAGGAGCTTTCCATGATACGTTTCGACCGTCTAGAGGCCGTGGCCTTTGATTATTATGGGACCCTGGTCGATATCCAGAAGCCGTTTGAGCGGATTCGAGAATGGTTCGACCGGTTCCTGCAAAGCAGCGGACGATATACCCCTGCGCTTTCGGACGCTTTTTTTATGCGCTTCTCGCGCGAGCGGGCCAGATTGGCCTGCGCGCCAGCCTTCCTGCCCGGCTATGAAATTCTGGCCGAGAGCTACGCGGCCGCCTGTCAGCGTTATCACCTGCTTGCCGACCGCTGTGGCTTCAACCTGTTGATTTGCGATCTCTTTGCCCGCCCCAGAGCCTACGACGGGGCGAAAGAACTGGTGGAATGGCTGCGTGCCAGATGCCGGGTGGGGCTGATTACCAACGCGGACAACGGGATCCTCAGGCAATCGATTCGCCGCCAGGGCTTTGCCTTTGATTTTGTCGTCACCTCGGAGGATGCGCGCTGCTGCAAACCGGCCCCGGATATTTTCCGGCGGGCCCTCGGGCAGCTCGGCCTGCCGCCCGACCGGCTGCTGATGATAGGCGATTCCCTGAGCGAGGACATACTGGCCGCCCGCCGCTGCGGCATCCCGGCCCTGTTTCTCAACCGCCATGGCCAGCCGGCCGACGGCCCGACGGCGACCGGCCTCGCCCAATTGCGCGATATGCTCGAAAGCGCTTTGCCGCCCGAGAAACCCCACGTTTGATCGGAGGAGCCAGCCATGCACTACGAAGTCGCCGTCATGAATTATCCCCTGTTTGAACCGGGGCGAACGCAACAGGACCCACGCGCCCTGCTCCTCGATGGCGCTCCTTTTTTTGAGCACCCCCACCTGCCGGCGGCGAGGACGCCGGTGTATATCCATATCCCCTTTTGCGACAGCCTGTGCGATTTCTGTGTGTACAACCGCGTGGGAACGGCGGGACGCGGGGAGGGGGTGGAGGAATATCTCAACGCCCTGTTGCGCGAGATCGCGTGGTACGCCGACGCGCCGGCCGTGCAGGGGCATCCGATCGATTCGGTCTTTATCGGCGGGGGAACCCCTACCGTGCTCTCCGCTTCCCAACTCGAGCGTCTGCTGCAGTGCATCCGCCGTTGCTTTGGGCTGAGGGAGTGTGAGATCACCGTCGAGTGCAATCCTCTCAATGCGCCGGTGGAGAAGCTGAGGGTACTTCGCGAAAACGGCGTAACCCGCGTCAGCATCGGGGTGCAGACCTTTTTCGATCCCACCCGCCGCCGGCTGCATATCGCAAAAAGCGGGGAGGAGGCAGCCGCATGGATCGCCCGGGCCAAAGAACTGGGATTTGACGATGTGTCCCTCGACCTGATGTATGGCTTCCCCGGCGACGGCGCACAAGCGGTCCAGTCCGACCTCCAACGCGCCGTATCCCTGGAACCGGGGCACATCTCGCTTTATCGCCTGACGTTGTTCGCCTATACCAAAATGTACCGCGACCTGGCCCGCAGCGGGCAGTCGCTGCCCGATGAGGAAGAATGCCTCAAGCTGTTCGTCGGGGCCCACCGCACCCTGCTGGAAAGCGGATATGAGCTGGTCAGCGGGCAGGAATATGCAAAGCGGGGGCGTACCGTCCGTTTTTGGGAGGATACCTACGACGGCTATGGGCCCAATCTGGCTTTGGGGGTGTCGAGCTTCGGGTATTTGAGCGGTTATTGCTATCAAAATGAGAGCCGGGTCGAGGATTATATTCGCGCGGTCGCACGCGGCGAGCTTCCGGTTGAGCGGATGAGTAGGAAGATTACGCCCGAACAGCTTCGCGAGCGGGCCGTGGTCATGGGGCTGCGCAGGGGAAAAGTTTCCAAAGAGCGGTTCCGGCAGGCGTTCGCCGCCGAACTGACCCAAGCATTTGCCCACTCCGTCGGCCGCCTGATCCGGCGGGGGCTGCTGTACGAAACCCCAGAGGAATTGCGCCTGAGCGAGGAGGGGCTCTTTTTTCAGGGAAACGCCAGTGTGGAATTTATGGAGTCGGTATTTCGCGGGGTATCGCCCTTGAAAAAGAAGATGTGCATCGGCACGCACACCATGCCGTGAGGAGGAAGCAGGATGAATCGAGCGGAAATAGAGCGTATCCTACCCCATCGGGGAAGCATGCTGCTGTTGGACGAGCTCATCCCCGGCGGGGACGCAACGGCGACCGCCCGTTACCGGGTGCGGGGGGATGAATGGTTTTTGCAGGGGCATTTCCCCGGCAATCCCATGGTTCCCGGTGTGATTTTGTGCGAATGCATGGCGCAGGCCTGCTGCGGGCTGATGGATTTGGGCGGGGGCCTGCCCTTTCTGGTGCGGGTGGAAAAGGCCGTGTTCCGCCATCCCGTGCACCCTGGCGGGGACCTCACCCTCCGCTGCCGGATGACCCGGCGGCTCGACCCCTTCCTGACGGCCGAGTGCGAGGCGTGGGACGACGGCAGGCTCTGCGCGCAGGCCACCCTGCAATTGTGCGTGAAGACATTGGAGCATAAGGAGACAAGCTATGTTTGAGACCATTGCCCGCGTGATCGCGGCGCAAAAAGGAATTTCCCCGTCGGCCGTGACCATGGACAGCCGGCTGGAAGAACTGCGCGTCGATTCCCTCGACGCGGTCGACATCCTCATGGCACTGGAGGATGAATTTTCCATCAAACTCAATCTGCGCCGGCGGCTCGCCACGGTGGCGGAGGTTGTCGACGCGGTAGAGCAGGCGGTCGCCAATGCAAAATAGGCTGACCGCCCTGCTGGGCATCGAGCACCCGGTTTTGCAGGGGGGCATGGCCTGGATTTCCCGCGCCCCGCTCGTGGCGGCGGTCTCCAACGCCGGGGGGCTGGGCGTCCTCAGCGCGGTGGCCGACAGCCCCGAGCAGCTGCGCGACGAAATCCGGCGGGTGCGCGCTCGAACCAACCGCCCCTTTGGGGTCAACCTCATGCTGCACAGCCCTTTCGCTGCCCAAGCCGCCCATATCCTCTGCGAGGAGCGGGTGCCGGTGGTGACGACCGGCGCGGGAAGCCCGGCGCAGTATATGGACGACTGGCAAGACGCCGGTATCCTTGTCATCCCGGTGGTCGCCTCGGTCGCTTTCGCCCGCTGGATGCAACGGGAAGGGGCCTGCGCCGTGATCGCGGAAGGCTGCGAGGCGGGAGGGCACATCGGGGAGAGCACCACCATGTGCCTTGTACCGCAGGTGTGCGACGCGGTCAGCCTCCCGGTCATTGCGGCCGGAGGGATTGCCGACGGGCGGGGGATGGCCGCCGCGATGCTGCTGGGCGCGCAGGGCGTGCAGATGGGAACCCGTTTTCTTTCTGCCGAGGAATGCGGGATTCATCCCGCGTACGCGCAGCGGGTACTGCAAGCCAGGGATACGGGTACGGTGGTCACCGGACGCCCCCAGGGGCGGCCGGTCCGGTGTTTGAAATCACCGCTGGCCGACCGCCTGCTGCAAAGCGAATCGCAGGGTGAAAGTATCTATCCGGCCGGCGGGCTGCGCCGCGCCGTCGACGAGGGGGACGAGGAGGAGGGCTGGTTCCTGGCCGGGCAGGCGGCCGGCCTTGTCCGGCGGCGGATGCCGGCCGCTGAGATCGTTCGCGAGGTGGTTGGGCAGGCCCTTCTCTGCCTGAGGCAGGGTGGAGCGCTGGCCGGACAACCGTAGGACGGCCGGAGCATCGAATGGGCGGTGTTGGATGCCAAATGCGCCCTTACCCGCCCTGTTGCCGACCATCGGCCCGGGAATGGGCCCCTTTGTGCGGCTTCTTGACGCGATATGCGAATCCCCCGTTCGGCAAAACAGGCCGGCCTATGGAAATCCATGGAAAGTGAGGCGGCATAGCAATGCATCGGGTAGCGGTGACCGGGCTGGGGGTTGTCTCCCCAGTGGGAAATACGGTGGATGCGTTTTGGAGCAGTCTGCTCGGCGGGCGCTGCGGCGTCGGGCCGATCACCCGGTATGACGCAAGCGGCAGTGCGGTTTCCCTCGCCGCCGAGGTCAAAGGGTTTGATCCCACCCTTTATTTTGACGTGGGGGAGCTGCGGCGGACCGACCTTTTTGTGCAATATGGGTTGGCCGCCGCCGATCAGGCGATGAAGGATTCCAAGCTTTCGGGGCGGGTAGCACCGCAACGGCTGGGGGTTTATTTCGGCTCGGGAATCGGCGGAGCGTCGTCCACCCTGCAGGGGGCGAAAACCCTGCTCGAGCGGGGGGCGGAGAGGGTTTCTCCCTATTTTATCCCTCTGGTCATCGCCAATATGGCGGCCGGGGCCATCGCCATACGCTACGGCGCCAAAGGCCCCTGCCTTCCGGTTGTGACGGCCTGCGCCACCTCCTCCCACGCCATTGGGGAGGCCTATCGGGCCATCCGGCATGGCTATGCCGACGCCATCCTCGCGGGCGGCTCTGAGGCAGGGATCAGCCCCCTGATCATGGCCGGGTTTATCAACTGCAACGCCCTTTCCATCCAGAGCAATCCGGCTCGCGCCAGCCTGCCCTTTGACCGGCGGCGGGACGGCTTTGTCATGGGGGAGGGCGCGGGCGCGCTGGTGCTCGAGGAATGGGATCACGCCCGTGCGCGGGGAGCGCGCATCTATGCTGAGATGACCGGCTACGGCAACACCTGCGACGCCTATCACATGACTGCGCCGCTGCCCGGCGCGGAGGAAAGCGCCCGCGCTATCATGATGGCCATGGAGGAGGGCGGAATGGTCGCCTATGACCAAATCTACTTCAACGCTCACGGTACCGGCACCCCCATCAACGACCGGGTGGAAACCCTTGCGCTCAAGCGGGTGTTCGGCCAGGGGGCCTATCGCATTCACATCAGCTCCACAAAATCCATGACCGGACATATGATGGGGGCAGCCGGTGCGGCCGAGGCGATCGCTTCGGTGCTCTCGCTTTATCATGGCGTTATGCCGCCCACGGTGGGATTGGTGGAACCCGATCCGGAATGCGACCTTGATTATCTACCCACCCAGGCGAGAGAGGGCGAGGTCTGCCTCGCCCTGTCGCAGTCGCTGGGGTTCGGAGGGCACAACGCCTGCCTGGCCTTCCGGCCAGGGGAGGGGTAAGCATGGGGCAGCGCATATCCCGCGGCCGGCTTGCACGGTTACGTATTGAGCAACTTGCGGACGGCGGCCATTTTCATGAGACAGACGTTGAGGCCGTATCCGGCACCCCCTTGCAGTTTGAAGAATAGGGGCAAAAGTTTCAGCAGGCGCGGCCGCGCTCACGGAAAAGGAAAAGGGCGGCCGTCCGCGGCACCCTGACCGGCGGCTGTGTCCGTATACGGGGTGCGGGGAAGCCCGGAAATTCTGACGAGCGCGCAGGCATGGATGGGCGAGACGTTGAATATTCTGAAAAGGGTGAAGGGCATCCCAAGAGGCCGAATGTCGGTTTTTGCGGCAACCCATTTTGGAGGATCGAACCAAAACGCATCGGGAGAGGCTGTGCGAAGGACGCCTCAGGGCCTGCCGCCTGATGAAGCGATGAAGCGGCGCACCGCCCCTTGCCGCATGGGAGGGGTGACCTTCCCCTTGCGGAGGAATGGAATGTATCGTTGGCTTCGGTTGCACGAGATGGTCGGGGCTTTCTGTCCTTATGTGCATTCTCCCGGCGGATTGTGGCATATCCCCGGCAAACGGGACGGCGCGCATCCCATGCCGCAGGATGTGTATGAATCCCCAGAATGGTGGGATAAAATCCAAACGCGGGGGAAGCTTTGGCCTGTGATGCAGGGCGGTCATTGCGGTTTCCATACCGTAATCCTATGATTATCGAGGGTAGATTGCTATGATCGAGGTGCAGCTGGTACGGCTGTCGGACGACTTTACGCCTCCCGCTGAGGCGATGAACTGGATTTCGCGCGAGCGCCGGGCAAAGATCGCCCGGTATCAACATCAAAAGGATTCAAGGCGCAGCCTGGCCGCCGAGCTGCTGATGCGACGTGCGGCTGCCCTCTGGCTATCCCTGCGGCCCGACCGGCTGTCTTTTGATCACAACCCCTACGGACGCCCCTATCTGGCCAACGTCCGTCATTTTAAATTTAATGTGTCCCATTCGGGGGACTATGTCGTCATCGCGGTCAGCCGCCGGACGGTCGGCGTGGATATCGAGCGCATCGGCCGGTGCGACCATGCTCTGGCCGATCGCTTTTTTTCTCCTGCGGAAGGGCGTTACCTGCGTTCCTTGCCCGACAGTGAGCGCGAACGGGCCTTTACCATGCTCTGGACCTTGAAGGAGTGTTATACCAAGGCTCAGGGCAAAGGACTGCTCATTCCTTTTTCCTCCTTTGGCTTTCAACTCAAGCCGGTCATTCGGCTGGAGGGAGGTAAACCGGGGAGGGCCTATTGCTTCGAAAGCATGGTGCTCGACCAATACTGCCTGTCGATTTGCCACTGCGAGCGGGGCGGGGAGCTTGTCCTTCGCACCATGCGGGAGGAGGAGCTCTACGAGCAGTTTGGCCGTCTTTTAAAGGAGAAATGAAATTTCGCCGCGTCCACCGGGGCGCGCGGCGGCTAACGTCAGCAACCGTAAGGTTGCTGGCGTTTTTTGCAATCTGCGGGATGGGCCGGGAGAAAGCGTGTTCAGAGAGTCACCTTCGGTGGAAGCGGGCTTGTCCGGCGGCCTGTGGCGCCCTTTTGGCCCAGTGGCGCCCCAAGCCGGTATCACCCGTGCGGCCGCGTCACGCAAGCACCGGAAACGGCCGTACAGCTCCTGTGTCTTGGACGGAGAAGGCGGCGGACGAATGATAAATCCGCCGTTGACATCCGAACCGGTTGAGGGTAGACTAAGGTAGAATCTCAATGTGGAAGGAACGTGATTCCCCGTGCGCATACAAGGGCTGCAAAAGCTCACCTTGCTCGATTATCCCGGGCAGACGGCCTGTACGGTCTTTCTGGAGGGGTGCAATTTTCGCTGCCCGTTCTGTCAAAACGGCGACCTGGTCCTCTCCAGACAGCCGGAGGCCGCCGTTACGACCGATGCTCTTCTGGCATTTCTGCGCAAGCGCGCCGGGCTGCTCGACGGCGTTTGCATATCGGGGGGCGAGCCGCTGCTCAGCGACGGCCTTACCCAACTGCTGGGGCAGATCAAGCAGCTCGGCTACCGGGTCAAGCTGGACACCAACGGCAGCCTGCCGGCCAGGCTCAAGGAGCTGGTCGGCGCCGGGCTGGTCGATTATGTGGCGATGGATATCAAAAACTCGAAGCAGCGGTACGCTCAGACGGCCGGTCTGCCCGAGATGAATCTGGCCCTTATTGAGGAGAGCGCGGCGTTTTTGCTGTCGGGAGCGGTGGATTATGAATTTCGCACGACGGTGGTGCAGGAATTTCATCGGGCCGTGGATTTTGAGGCCATCGGTTCGTGGCTAAAGGGGGCCAAGCGTTACTATCTGCAGGCCTTTGTCGATTCCGACCGGGTGATTTGCGGCGGGCTTCACGGCTGCGACCGCAAAAGTATGGAATCGTACCGCGATATTCTTGTCCGCGCCGGTATCCCGGCCGAGATCCGCGGTATGGACTAACAATATCTTGTGTCACAAAACCGAACATATGAATTTGTGCATACTATATATTGACACGGCGTTGTACCCGTGCTATACTGAATAACGCTGAGAAAAGCATCCAGTGAAAACGAGAAATGAGAGGGTTTTGCAGATGTATCAGGTGACGAAACGGGATGGCGCAACGGCGGAATTTGACATTAACAAGATTAAAAATGCGATTACCAAAGCGTTTGAAGCGCTCGACAAGCAGTATCATCCCAGCGTGATCGATTTGCTCGCCCTCAAGGTCACCGCGGATTTTGAACCCAAGATTGAGCACGGCAAGATTGCCGTCGAGGGGATTCAGGACAGCGTGGAGGAGGTTTTGAGCGAATCGGGCTACGCCGATGTGGCCAAGGCGTATATTTTGTACCGCAAGCAGCGGGAAAAAATACGCAATATGAAATCAACCATCCTCGATTATAAGGAACTGGTGGATTCCTACGTCAAGGTTACCGATTGGCGGGTGAAGGAAAATTCCACCGTTACCTATTCGGTCGGCGGCCTGATTCTATCAAACAGCGGGGCGATCACGGCCAATTACTGGCTGTCCGAAATCTACGATGAGGAGATTGCCAACGCCCACCGCAATGCCGATTTGCATTTGCACGATTTGTCCATGCTGACCGGGTACTGCGCCGGATGGTCGCTGCGGCAGCTCATTCAGGAGGGGCTGGGCGGCATCCCGGGCAAAATCACTTCCGCTCCGGCCAGCCATCTGGCTACCTTGTGCAATCAGATGGTCAATTTCCTCGGCATCATGCAGAACGAATGGGCCGGCGCGCAGGCCTTCTCTTCCTTTGACACCTATCTGGCCCCCTTTGTCAAGGTGGACAATCTGACCTATGACCAGACCAAAAAGTGCATCGAGTCCTTTATTTATGGGGTCAATACCCCCAGCCGCTGGGGGACCCAGGCCCCCTTTTCCAACATCACCCTTGACTGGGTGGTACCAGGCGATCTGGCCGAGCAGTACGCGATTGTCGGCGGCCGGGAGAGGGACTTTAAATACAAAGACTGCCAAAAAGAGATGGACATGGTCAACAAGGCCTTCATCGAGATCATGATCGAGGGCGACGCCAATGGCCGCGGCTTTCAGTATCCCATCCCCACTTACTCCATCACACGGGATTTCGACTGGTCGGATACCGAGAACAACCGGCTGCTGTTTGAGATGACCTCCAAATACGGCACGCCTTATTTCTCCAACTACATCAACAGCGATATGGAGCCGAGCGACGTACGCAGCATGTGCTGCCGCCTGCGTCTTGACCTGAGGGAGCTGCGCAAAAAATCGGGCGGATTTTTCGGCAGCGGCGAGAGCACCGGCTCGGTCGGGGTCGTCACCATCAATTTGCCGCGCATCGCTTACCTTGCGGAGGATGAAAAGGATTTTTACCGCCGTTTGGACAAAATGATGGACATCGCCGCCCGCTCGCTCAAAACCAAGCGCACGGTCATCACCAAGCTGCTGGAGGAGGGGCTGTATCCCTACACCAAGCGGTATCTGGGCACCTTTGACAACCACTTTTCGACCATCGGCCTGATTGGGATGAACGAGGTTGGCCTCAACGCCAAGTGGCTGCGCGCCGATCTGACCCACGAGAAAACGCAGGTGTTTGCCAAAGAGGTCTTAAATCACATGCGCGAGCGCCTGTCCGATTACCAGGAGGAATACGGCGATCTTTATAACCTCGAGGCTACGCCGGCCGAGTCGACCACCTACCGCCTGGCCAAGCACGATGTGGCCCGCTATCCGGATATTATCACGGCAAACCAGAACGGCACCCCTTATTATACCAACAGCTCCCACCTC
>CBCTCU010000009.1:0-72706 GCA_965145485.1 uncultured Eubacteriales bacterium
TCATAAATATCAGAATTTACTCAACAGGGAGTTTCACGCAGGCACACCCAACAGCCAATGGGTAACCGATATTTCTTATATCTGCTTGAGTCAGGTTGAAGTATGCTTGGGATGTGTACTGAAACCCCTGGTCGCTGTGGAGCTGCAACTCCGCAGCGACCCTCTTTTTCTCTTTCTTCATGGCCAGGCGGATAGTGTCCAGCACCAGATTCACCGTCTGCTGGGTTCCAGTCTTGTAAGCTACGATGCTGTTGTCGTAGAGGTCACGGATCATGGACAGATACAGCACACCTTGCTTGGTTTGGTGCGGCAGGGGATTTTTTCATACAAAAAGCCCGGGGCAGCCGTATGCTGCCCCGGGCTTTATCGATGGATTATTCCGCCGAGGAGCGGCGTGCTCTGGTCAGCCGTCCCACCAGGAAGGTGCCCAGCTTGACCAGCTCCCCAAGGATGAGCGGCGCTATGGAGAGGGCTGCGACGATCCCCCACTGAGTCCCGGTCATGCCCACCGTGCCAAAAATTCCGCGTAACGGCGCGACCGCAAGCACCAACACCATCAACCCGAGCGACAGCCCAAAAGCGCCCAGATGCATCCAGTTGGTATGCAGCCCGATGCGGAAAAGGGAATGCTGGGAACGCATGTTAAACGAATGCACCAGCTGCGCCATCGCCAGCGTGGCAAAGGCCATGGTTTCGCCCAGCGCCAGGTTGACCGAGCCAAAGCCACGGCTGCCGATAAAGTAGGCGACCAGGGTAAGCACGCAGAACATGGCGCCCTGCCATATCGCATGGATGCCAAGCCCATGGGCAAAAATGCTCTCATCCTTCCGGCGGGGGGCGCGGTCCATGACATCGGGCTCCGGCCGCTCAAATCCAAGCGAGAGGGCGGGAAGCCCGTCGGTCACCAGGTTGATCCAAAGCAGCTGCACCGCCACAATCGGGGTCTCCCCCCACAGCAGCATGGCAAAAAAGACGGTCATCACTTCCCCAAGGTTACAGCTGAGCAGATACTGCACCGCCTTGCGGATGTTGTCGTAAATCCCCCGCCCGTGCTCCACCGCCGTGACGATGGTGGCGAAATTGTCGTCGGTCAGGGTCATATCGGCGGCGCCCTTGGCTACGTCGGTGCCGGTGATGCCCATAGCGCAGCCGATATCCGCCGCCTTGAGGGCGGGGGCGTCGTTGACCCCGTCGCCCGTCATGGCCACCACATGGCCCTTTTTCTGCCAGCACTGCACGATCCGGATTTTATCCGCCGGCGACACCCGGGCGTAGACGACGATATGCTCGATGCGCCTTTCCAATTCCTCATCGCTCATGCGGGCAAGCTCCTCCCCCGTAACGGCCTGGGAATCCTTGTCGAGCATACCGAGCTGCCGGGCTATGGCAGTGGCAGTGACCACATGGTCGCCCGTGATCATGACCGTGCGGATTCCGGCCCGCTTACAGGTGCGGATGGCCTCCTTCGCCTCAGGGCGGGGAGGATCGATCATCCCCACCAGCCCGGCCAGGGTCAGGCCGCATTCCAGCTCCTCACTGGTGGGATTGGCCGGCTCCTGCTCGAGGGGCTTATAGGCCACGGCCAGCACCCGAAGCGCTTCGGTCGCCATGGCCTGATTGGCCTGTGCGGCCTCCTTTACCGCGCCGTGGATGCACAGCGGCAGCAGCACGTCGGGCGCGCCCTTGACCACCGCCACCGGCCGGCCTCCGATCATGTTGATCGTGGTCATCAGCTTACGGTCCGAGTCAAAGGGGATCTCCCCCATGCGGGGATACATATTGTCCACCGTAGCCTTGTCGGTGCCGGCATAGTCCAGCAGCGCGCGCACGATGCCCACCTCGGTGGGATCGCCCACCGGAACGGCAACGCCGTCGCGCATTTCAATGGTTCCGTCGCAGCACATCACCGCCATTTCCAGCATCTGCATGACGTCGCGGCGGCCCGCCTCCTCGCTTAAGGTCACCATTTGATCCCCCACAAAGGCCTTGACCAGGGTCATGCGGTTTTGAGTCAGGGTACCGGTTTTATCCGAGCAGATGACCGAAGCGCTGCCGAGGGTTTCTACCGCGGGCAGACGGCGGATGATGGCGTTTTTGCGCACCATGGTCTGCACGCCCATGGCGAGGACGACGGTGACAATGGCGGCCAGCCCCTCCGGAACAGCGGCCACGGCCAGCGAAACCGCCGTCATGAACATATTGAGGAACCGCTCGTTGAGCGGAAGCTCCTGCTGGGTAAAAAACATGCCGAAAACAAAGATGAACGCGCAAATCGACAGCGCGAGAATGCCGAGCGTTTTGCCCAGGTGGTTGAGCTTGACCTGCAGGGGGGTGACGGTGTCCCCCGTGTTCTCAAGAATGGCCGCGATCTTACCCATCTCGGTGTGCATGCCCGTTTCGGTCACAATGGCCCTGGCACGCCCATAGGCGACCGAGCAGCCCGAATAGACCATGTTGGCGCGGTCGCCAATCCCGGCGATGTCATCGAAGACCGCGTCGGCCAGCTTTTCGCTCGGCACCGATTCGCCGGTGAGGGACGCCTCCTCGCAGCGCAGGGAGGCCGCCTCGCACAGCCTGGCGTCGGCCGGGATAAAATCCCCCGCTTCCAGCAGGATGACGTCCCCCGGCACCAGATCGGAGGCACGGATGAGCTGTACCTCCCCGTCCCGCACTACCTTGGCCGACGGCGCGATCATCCCGCGCAGGGCCTCGAGCGCCTTTTCGGCCTTGCTCTCCTGCACGACGCCCAGCAGGGCGTTGACGATGATAATCACCACGATGGCGATCGGCTCGACCCAGTGGTTGTCCCCGGTGAGCAACGTCACCGCACAGGAGACCACCGCGGCCACCATCAAAATGATAACCATAAAGTCCTTCAGCTGCGAAAAAAAGCGGTGCAGCAGAGAAACCTTCTTTTTCTTCTTCAGGCTGTTTTCCCCGTACTGCTGCTTGCGCTGCGCCGCCTCGACCGAGGTCAGGCCAGTCACACGGTTGGTCTTGAGCTCCATTTCCACCTCGGCGGCCGTTGCGTTGTGCCAGATCATATCCAATCCTATCCTTTCTTCCAAAGAAGAATCCCTGATTTTATCCGTCCAATACGAAAATAGTATACACAGTTTGCAATCAGAATGCAAGATTTGCCTGTGCTTTTTTCCTTTGCGCCCGACTGCCGGAAAAGCTCGGCGCAATATCTTTCGTATGGGCGCGCCAATCGGCCGGGCGGTTCCTTTCAGCGGCGCAGGCTTGCCGATTATCGGGGGGTCGTTGCACAACCGCGACAGCCCGCCTGCTTGCCGCCTTGTTCCCGGGCCCAAGCCGAGGCAAGGCGGCGGTATAAAGCGCCAACCGTAAATCAAAGCGGCTGCGTCCGTGATTATTTTTCCCCTGTCATAGGCATACTATAGAATACCAAACTTGTGTGACAGGAGCGAAACGAAATGAAAGCAGTCATCATGGCCGGCGGCGAGGGCAGCCGCCTGCGGCCCTTAACCTGTGATCTGCCAAAGCCGATGGCGCCGCTTTGCGGCCGCCCCGCACTGGAGTATATTTTAGAGCTTCTCAAAGAGCATGGGGTAGACGAAGCGGCGGTCACCCTGCGTTATCTTCCCAAAAAAGTGACCGATTATTTTGACGAGCATCCTATGCGGGACATCACGCTGCATTTTGTCGAAGAGGACACCCCCCTGGGCACGGCCGGCGGGGTGCGCAACGCGGCGGCCGGGCGGTTTGCGGACCCCTTCGTGGTCATCAGCGGGGACGCCATGTGCGCGGTCGACCTGACCGAGGCCATGCGAATCCATCGCGAGCGCCAGGCCGACGCGACCATTGTGGTAACCCGCGTCAACGACCCGCGGGAATATGGCCTTTGCGTGTCCAACGCCGAGGGGTATGTCACCGGCTTTGTGGAAAAGCCGGACTGGACACAGGCCTCCACCGACGCGGCCAATACGGGGATATATATTCTCAACCCCGAGGTGCTGCGCCTGATTCCCTCCGACCGGCCCTTTGACTTTGCCTCCAACCTCTTTCCCCTCATGCTGTCCCAGGGCCGCAAAATCGCGGTTTATGAGACCGACGGCTACTGGTGCGATATCGGGGATTTGTCTACCTACCTAAGCTGCCAGCGGGATATGCTGTCGGGCAAGGCCGGGGTTTCTCTGCCAAAAGAGCAAAAACCGGATGTTTACAGTGACTATCCCCTGCCCGAGGGCGATTACAAGATTTTTCCTCCCGTCTATCTCGGCAGCCGGGTGCGCATCGGTCAGGGCGCCGTGATCGGCCCTGACGCGGTGCTGTGCGATGGGGTTGCGATCGGTGAGGGCGCGCGGGTGCGCTCCTCGGTCATCCTCGACGACGTCCTCATCGGCGACAACGCCCGCCTGACCGGCGCCATCGTCTGCGCGGGCGCTTCGGTCAAAAAGGGCGGCTCCCTGTTTGAGGGCGTGACCATCGGCGCGGCGGCCGTGGTGGGGGAGCATGCGGAAATCGCTCCCGGCGTGAGCATATGGCCGGGCAAACAGGTGGTCGACGGCGCGCGGGTCAACGATAACCTGCAATATGGAGGCGCTAAGAAGGAGCTGTTCGACGACCTGGGCATCACCGGCGAGGCCGGGGTGGAAATGACCCCCGAATTCTGCGCGCGGCTGGGCGCGGCGGCCGGCTCTCTCCATTGCGGAAGCCGGGTCGGCGTGGGCTGCGGGGACGGCTGCGACGCCAAGGCCTTCAAAGCGGCCTTTTCGGCCGGCGTGCTGTCGACCGGCGCGCGGGTGTGGGATTTCGGCCGGGTACTCGAATCGCAAATGGCCTTTGGCGTCTCCTTTTGCTCGCTCGACATCGGGTTTTATATCACCGGCGGGCCCAAATGCTGCATCAAGATTCTTGGAGAGGGCGGGCTCCCCGCCTCGCGCCCTCTGGAACGGGAGCTGCAGGGGCATTTGAGCCGGGGTGAATTCATCCGCTGCGCCTGGTCCTCTTTTCGTGATATTGCCGATATGGCCGGTGTACGGCTGCTCTATCAGCAGGAGCTTTACCGGTGCGCGCCCGAAGGGCTGGCCGGCGTCAGCGCCCGTGCCAAGTGCCTCAACCGCGAGGGGGAGCGGCTGTTTGAGGATACCCTGTCCCGCCTGGGATGCAACATCTCGCGCGGGCCGCTATTTCACCTGTCCGAATGCGGCACCAAGCTGTCGGTCACCGATGAAGAAGGGGAGTATATCCCCTACGAACGGATTCTTGCCCTGTGCGCGCTGTATGAGTTCAAGGAGGGGCGGGACGTCGCCCTTCCCTCCGACGCCCCCCAGACCATCGACGCATTGGCCGAAAAGCACGGCCGCAGGGTTTACCGTTACCTGGCCTGCCCGGCGGACCAGCGGGACGAGGAGGCCCGGCGGATATCCTGCAGCCAGCTTTGGCTGCGCGACGGCATCATGACCGGTATCCGGCTTCTGGTGCTGCTGCGGCGCACCGGGCGCTCCCTTTCTGAGCTGATGAGCGAGGTGCCCCGCTTTGCCACCGTACAGCGCGCCGTCGAGCTGGAATGCCCTCCCGGCGTCCTGCTCAGCTCACTGCGGGAGGACGGGCAGGCAATGGAGGACGGCATTGTGCTTCTGCGCGACCAGGGGCACCTGACGGTGCGCCCCTCCAAGCAGGGGCAGATGCTGCGGATCATCGCCGAAGCGGCCACGCCCGAGATTGCCGACGAGCTGGTTTCCTCCCTCCTGGATCAATTGGGATGACCGGCTGCGTGAAGTTTTAAAAGCGCAACGGTTTCCCCATGGCGGCCGGTTGTGTTGCTCCAGTCCACACCGGCCGCACAGCAAAACCAAGACCTCATTTTTGGTTGAGCGTCACACCGCCTCTTGACATAATCTGTTTTTGCAGGTAAAATGGATTCGATATATGTGTTCGGATTGTTTGATGCATTCCGGCTGCCCCGGCTTTGGCCGGGCCCGCCGGACAGACGGTGCGTCTGCCCCCGCCCGGGGCCCTGCGCGTGGCGCCGTCGTTGCGAAACTATTTTGATCAATATACCAAAAGGCAGCGCCCCAATTCTTCGGGAACACCGAGCGTGCAACGGGCTTTGGCAAGATGACAAGCCGCTTTGTTGCGCTCCATGGCTCGCCGCGCGCTGCCGCAAACCCGGCCCCATCGGCCAGAACTCCTCCGGTGTGAACCCGGGGACTACTTATTTTATGTGGATATGAGGTCAAATTTTCAAAGAATGGTATCATCCGCCGCGGCAAAGCGTCGTCTGCCGGCTGCGCTGGAAGTGCGCACGGCAGGGCCGCTCGTTGCCGCTTCTTTGGGGATAAGTCTTTCGTTTCCCATCCATGGAGGTAAAAATTTCTATGCCCGAAACAGCCAACAAGAATACCGAAAAAAATTCCAAGTCCCCTTCCCAGAGGAGGGGGCGGTTTAGCGAACGCCGCTCTCCTGTGAAAAGCTCCTCTGCCAGGGCCGAGGCTGCCGATACCGCCACATCCGCTTTAAAGGAAACTCCCCCCCGAAAGACTACGCGTGCGGGCAGGCCATCCGGTACCGCCAGGGCGCAGACCGCTGCCGCCGCCAAAAACGCCGCGCAGGCCACCGGGCGCGGGCGCCGCGGGCGGCCGGCTACGCCGCTGAAAATCATCCCGCTCGGCGGCCTGGACGAAATTGGAAAGAATCTGACCGTTTACGAGTACGGCAACGACATGTTTTTGGTCGACTGCGGCATGTCCTTTCCCGACTCGGAGATGCCGGGCGTCGATATCGTGCTGCCCGACATGACCTATCTTCAGCAAAACCGGGAGCGTATCCGCGGCGTGGTCATCACCCACGGCCACGAGGACCATATCGGGGCCATCCCCTATCTGCTCAAGCAGATCAACGTACCCATCTTCGCTACCCGCCTGACGCTGGGGCTGGTGGCGGGCAAGCTCAAGGAGCATAATCTACAGCATTCCGCCTCGCTCAACGAGGTCAAGCCGGGGGAGACCATCCAGCTCGGCTGCTTTAAGATTGAAATGATCCACGTCAACCATTCCATTCCCGACGCCCTCGCCCTGGCGATCACCACGCCGGCCGGGGTGGTGGTGCAGACCGGGGATTTTAAAATCGACAGCACCCCCATCGACGGGGACATGATCGATCTCGCCCGTTTTTCCCAACTGGGCAAAAAGGGCGTGCTCGCCCTGCTGTCCGACTCCACCAACGCCGAGCGCCCCGGCTATACGCCCAGCGAGCGCATTGTGGGCGGCTCCTTCTCCCATCTGTTTAAGGATGCGCAGGACAAGCGTATTGTCGTCGCGACCTTCTCCTCCAACATCCACCGCGTACAGCAGATTGTCGACGAGGCGGTGCGCTGGAACCGTAAGGTCGCCGTGTCGGGGCGCAGCATGATCAATGTGGTCAACGTCGCGCGGGAGCTGGGTTACCTCAATGTTCCCGACGGCGTGCTCATTGAAATCGACGCTATCCGCAAATACGACGACCACCAGCTGGTCATTGTGACCACCGGCTCCCAGGGCGAGCCGATGTCGGCGCTGCGCCGCATGGCCTTCGGCGATCATCGTCAGGTCAGCGTCGGGCCCAACGACCTCATCATCATTTCGGCTACGCCCATTCCCGGCAATGAGAAAACCGTCAGCGCGGTGGTCAACGAGCTGCTCAAGCTCGGCGCCGAGGTGGTTTATGAAAAGATGTACGACGTGCACGTCTCCGGCCACGCCTGCCAGGAGGAGCTGAAAATGATGCTCTCGCTGGTGCGCCCCAAATTTTTCATCCCGGTGCACGGCGAGCAGAAGCATTTGCGCAAGCACGCTGAATTGGCGCGCCAGGTTGGGATTGACAAAAACAACATCCTCATCGCCAGCATTGGCAACGTCATCGAGCTGACCGCGCGGGAAATGAAAATCGCCGGCGCCGTGCCGGCCGGCCGCGTACTGGTTGACGGCCTGGGCGTGGGCGACGTGGGCAGCATTGTCCTGCGCGACCGCAAGCATCTGGCCGAGGACGGGCTGATTATCGTCGCCATGACCATGGAAGGGGTCAGCGGGGATGTGGTTGCGGGGCCCGACCTGGTGTCCCGCGGGTTTGTTTACGTGCGGGAGAGCGAGCAGCTGATGGACGACGCGCGAGTGGTGGTCGAGCAGGCGCTGACCCACTGCCAGGCCGAAGGCGTGCGGGAATGGAGCGCCATTAAAACCCGTGTGCGCGACGCGCTGTCCTCTTTTCTGTACGAGCGCACCCGCCGCAGCCCCATGATCTTACCCATTATTATGCAGGTCTAGCCATGCATGTCGGGCCGGGTGCGAGCGCGCCCCGGCCTTTCGTCCGATTTGGCCGGATTCTTCCGGCCATATTGCCAGCACAACCGCTTTATGGAGGTGACAGGCGCATTGAACAAGCACTTATCCGGCTCATCCACCCCAATTCTCTTTGTTTTGCTGGCCCTGATGGGGCTGCAAACCATCGCGTCCTGGTGGGGGTTTGAAACCAAGGCGGTTTTCATCGCCCAGGCCGCCCTCTTTTTCGCCATGCTCTGTCTGGTCATCTGGTATCTCGTCCACGCTCAGAACGATTTGCGCCAGGCATTCCGAGACGTTGGGGTCAAGCTGGGTGCGCCCGGTTCGGATGCGCTCAATTCCTTTGTCCTTCCCCTGGTCATTCTCAAGGACGACGGCAGCATCTTGTGGTACAACGAGATTTTCCGCACCAAAATCCTCCAGGGAGAGGATCTTTTCGGCGTCAATGCGGAGGAGTTTTTGACCGACGCCGTACGTTCCACGCTGGATATCACCAATAAGGCGGACATCGCCATCGACGACCGGCAGTATACCGTCTACCAGAGCTCTTATCTGACCGAGAGCGGGGAAACCTGCCGCGCCCTCTATTTTGTCGACGACACCAACCTGAAAACCGCGGCGTCCGAGTACGCCCAATCCCGTCCGACGGTGATGCTCATCCGCATCGATTCCCTGGATGAGCTTTCGGCCAATCTGGCCGAAAGCGAGCAGGCGGCCATCCGCAGCGCAATTGAAAGGGAGATTGAGGCCTGGGCCAACCGGACCAGCGGGCTGACCCGCAAATTGAGCAACGCCGATTATCTCCTGGTGGTGGAGGAACGCGGTTTGGAGGCGATCATCCACAACCGTTTCGACGTGCTGGAAAAAGTCCGCTCCCTGACCCTGCACGACCGTGGCGGGGCGACCCTTTCCATCGGCGCGGGCCGCGGCGGCGCCACATTGCAGGAATGCGAGCAGATGGCCCGGCAGGCGCTCGATATGGCCCTCGGCCGGGGTGGGGACCAGGCCGCCGTCAAAGCGGCGACCGGATTTGAATTTTACGGGGGTACCAAGGCGACCGGCGTGGAGAAGCGCACCAAGGTGCGTACCAGGGTGATCGCTTCTGCCCTGCGGGAGCTCATCGACGGCAGCGACAATGTGCTGGTGATGGGCCACCGCTTTTCCGACCTCGACTGTCTGGGCGCGTCGTATGGGCTCTGGCGCGCCGTCAACTCCTTTGACCGCAACTGCCGCATCGTGATGAACCGGGAGCAGACCCTGGCCCTTCCCTTGCTGCGCTCCATGCAGGAGCAGGGGCTCGACGACCAAATTGTGGGCGAGGACGAGGCGCTGGAGATGTGCACCCACAAGACCCTTCTGATCGTGGTGGATACCCACCGCCCGGATTTTGTCGACTGCCCGGCCCTGCTCAAGAAATGCGAAACCATCGTGGTAATCGACCACCACCGCAAGATGGTCGATTACATAGACAACGCGGTTATCTTTTATCACGAGCCCTATGCCTCGTCGGCCTGCGAAATGGTAGCCGAGCTGCTACAGTATTTCGGCGAACGCCTGATCGGGCGGTCGGAGGCCAACGCGCTGATGGCGGGCATCGCGCTCGACACCCGCAACTTTGTGCTTCGCACCGGCGTGCGTACCTTTGAGGCTTCCGCCTATCTGAGAAGCCGTGGCGCCGACCCGGTCGAAGTCAAGCGGATGTTCTCCGGCTCGATCGACATTTACAAGGAACGCTCGGCTATTGTCTCAGCGGCTGAGCTTTACGGCAACTGCGCCATTGCCGCCGACCTGCGGCCAAACGCATCCCGCATCGCGGCCGCCCAGGCGGCAGACGAGCTGCTTTCCATCGACGGGGTAGACGCATCCTTTGTTCTCTTCATAACCGGCAGCACGGTCAATATCTCGGCCCGTTCGTTGGGGGCGGTCAACGTCCAGTTGATTATGGAATCCCTCGGCGGGGGCGGCCACTTCACCATGGCGGCTTCCCAGATGGACAACACCACAGTGGATCAGGCAAAAGAATCCCTGTTGGCTGCAATCGACCGCTATCGCAAGACCCAGGTGGCCCTGCCGGCCGACGACAGCCAGATCCCGGATTAAGCCCCGGTGGGATGCTTCCATTGAGGATCGAACCGCGTGGGCACAGTTCCTGTCGCTCGGTGGCTGCCGGCCGCCCTGTTTGCCGGCGAGGCGCCGCCGCGCGTATTGCCACCCCTCTGGACGGTATTCGGCAAGCGCGGCGGCTTTCCTGGCCTTATGGCCGCAAGGCGGCTGAAAAACTATGACAAAACCATCCTGAAAGGATTGATACAAATGAAAGTCATTCTCAAAACCGACGTCAAAGGCACCGGCAAAGCCGGGCAGCTGTGCGAGGTTTCCGACGGGTACGGGCGCAACTTCCTGCTGCCCCGCGGGCTGGCCATCGAGGCCAACGCCCAGGCAATGAACGAGCTGAAAAACCGCGAGGAATCCAACGCATTCAAAAAGAAGCAGGAAAAGGAGGCGGCCGAGGCGGCCGCAGCCAAGCTGGACGGCGTCACACTCCACCTCACCGCCAAAGCGGGCAACGGCGGGCGGTTGTTCGGCGCGGTTACCTCCAAGGAAATTGCGGAGGAAATCCGGCGCACATTGGGCGTCGACGTCGACAAGCGCAAGATCGTCCTCGACGCCGACATCAAAAACTATGGTGTTTATCAAGCCGAGGTAAAATTGCTCGCCGGCGTCTCGGCTACCGTCAAGGTCAGCGTTACCGAGCAATAAGCGGCAGCCGGCCGAGGGGGAATCCCCGGCCGGCTTTTGAGTAGGCATGCCCCATGACACCAAGCGACAGGAAGGCGTGCGGCAAGGGCGTTATTCCGGCCGTATGGTTACAGCGCATTGGCTGTGCGGCGTATTGATACGGCGCGCCCTACCCTTTCGCCGGACGATTTTCGCGCCAGTGTGTCCTTTGCCCGCAGCGCCTTTATGGAAAGGAGTTTTTACTTTGGCCGACGTAGTTTTCGACGGCGCCAACATGCCCCACAGCCTCGACTCGGAGCAGTCGGTGCTCGGGGCGATACTGCTCGATCCCGAGTGCATCGCCACCGAGGGGGTCGAGCTTCTGCGGCCCGAGCATTTCTACCTGCCGCAGCATCAGATCATTTTCGGGGTCATGCACGGGTTGTTCGCCATGTCCAAGCCGATCGACCTGGTCACCGTGCTCGAGGAGCTCAAGCGCTCGGGTTCCTATGAGGAGGCGGGGGGCAAGGAATACTTAGCCAGGCTGGCCGAAATCGTTCCCTCCGTGGCCAACGTCAAGGCCTACGCCGACACGGTTTTGGAGCAGTACTATTACCGCGCCTTAATCAAAGCGGGGCGGCAGATGGCCTCCGAGGCGGCCGAAACGGCCGAGCCGGCCGGGGTGCTGCTCGACGCGGCGGAGCAGCGCATTTTTGAAATCCGTCAAGGCCGCGATACCACGGGGCTGACCTCCCTCAAAGACGTTTTGGCGCAGGAGACCCTCGACAAGCTCAACCGCTTGAGCGATCCGGAGACCCAAAAGGAGATGCGTGGGATTCCGACCGGGCTGTCCACCCTCGACAAGATTCTCGGGGGCCTGAATAAATCCGACCTGATTATCATTGGCGCCCGCCCGGGTATGGGAAAAACCAGCTTTGCGCTCAACATCGCCCGCAACGTCGCGGTGGGCAGCAAAAAAAAGGTGGCCTTTTTCTCGCTGGAGATGACCAAGGACCAGCTTGCCCAGCGCCTGCTGTCGAGCGAGACGGCCATCGACGTGACCAAATTTCGATGGGGCGGTCTGACGACCGAGGAATGGGACCGCATCGCCTACGCGACCAATGTCTTTTATCAAGCGGAGATCTACCTCGACGACACGGCCGCCATCACCGTGCCTCAGATGAAGTCCAAGCTGCGGCGGAACCGGCCCGATCTGGTGGTCATCGACTACCTTCAGCTCATGGAATCGGCCAAGCGGGTGGAAAACCGGGTGCAGCAGGTCAGCGAAATCACGCGCGGGCTGAAAATTATGGCCAAAGAGCTCAACATACCGGTTATCGTCTGCTCCCAGCTCGCCCGCGCGACCGAGGCGCGGGGCAAGTCCCATGTGCCGCAGCTGAGCGACCTTCGTGAATCGGGCTCGATTGAGCAGGACGCCGACATCGTTATGATGCTTTACCGGCCCGATTATTACTCCAACGACCTGGACGACGGGCAGGAGGTCGACGAGACGGCGGCCCAGTGCATTGTGGCCAAAAACCGCCACGGCGCGACCGGCACAATCGATCTCCACTGGGACGGCCGTTACACCAAATATACGGCAGTGGAATCCGATTATGATGACCGGTAAGGCCGGCGCGGCCATCGAACGTTATCACATGCTGCCCGACGGCTGCCATGTGACCGCCGCCGTCTCCGGCGGGGCCGATTCAATCGCCATGCTGCACATCCTGCATCGGATGAGCACCGCGCCCATCCCTGGCGGGCCGCGTTTTACCCTGTCTGCCGCCCACCTCAACCATGGCATCCGCGGCGACGAGGCCGAGCGCGACGAGGCCTTTGTGCGCCGCATCTGCCAGCAATGGGGCGTTGAACTAACGGTCGGGCACGCCGATATCCCCTCCCTCTGCCGCCAGACCGGCGAGGGCGTGGAGGAGTGCGCGCGCCGGGTACGGTATGAATTTTTGCGCCGGTGCGCGGGGGATGGCCGCATTGCCACAGCGCACACCCAAAACGACAACGTCGAGACCTTTCTGATGCACATGTTACGCGGCAGTGCCCTGCGCGGGCTCGGCGGCATCCCCCCGGTACGCGACGGCATCGTGCGCCCTTTGCTCGACTGCACCCGGCAGGAGATTGAGGAATATTGCCGTCAGGCGGGGCTAACCTATGTCACCGACTCGACCAATCTGCTTGACGACTGCTATCGCAACCGCATCCGCCACCGGCTGATCCCGGTGCTCGAGTCGCTGGAGCCGGGGGCGGTCGGGCGCATCGGCCGCATGATGGAGCGCCTCCGGCAGGATGAAGAGTGCCTGTCCGCCTTATCGCGGCAAACCCAGGACGAAATGGGGCGCGCCCATGGCGCCGCGGGAGAATCCCTCAGCCTGCCCGCGGACGCACTGCTGGCTCTGCCCCGCGCCCTGCGCAGCCGGGTTTTGCTCTCCTTTGCGCAAGCGGTTTGCACAGGGCGGCTGGAATCCCGCCATATCGACGCGATGGAGGATCTGCTTTCGGGCGGCGGCGCCTACACCCTGCCCAATGGGGCGCGGGTCGTGTGCCGGGACGGGCGGCTTTTCCCCGAGCCATCTCCACCGGCCAGCGCGCCGCCCGATTGGCAGCTTTGGCTGACTGAGGGGGAAATGGCTTTGCCCATTGGGCGCTATCGGTTTACGGTTGCGTCAAAAGATCCGGCCCAAGAGGGTACGAAAATTTACAATCTGTTATTAAATCAATGTATCGATTATGATAAAATAGCCGGTAAGGTAGCCGTGCGCACCCGGCGGCCGGGGGACGGCATCGCGCTGCCCAGGCGGCCGTACAAAAGCCTGAAAAAGCTTTTTAATGAATCCAAGCTGCCTCTTTCCGAGCGTGGATCGCGGCTGATCCTGGCGGATGAAGCCGGTGTTTTGTTTGTCGAGGGCTTTGGCCCCGACCGGCGGTGCGCGCCCGACTGTCACACCCAGCGCCTGCTGTGCATTGAAAAACAGGAGGATGCCCATGCATAACGACATTGAGGAAATTCTCGTCAGCGAGGAACGCTTGCACCAAATCGTGACCGGTCTCGGCGAGCGCATCAGCCAGGATTACAAGGGCAAACGGCTGGTGCTCGTCAGCGTGCTCAAAGGGTCGGTGGTTTTCATGGCCGACCTTATGCGGGCCGTCAGGTTGCCCTGCCGCATTGATTTTATGTCGGTATCGAGCTACGGCGCGGGAGTAAAAACCTCCGGCGTGGTTAAGATAATCAAGGACCTGGATCAGCCGATCGCTGGTTGCGACGTGCTGGTAGTCGAGGATATCCTCGACTCGGGCATGACCCTTTCCTACATCCTTGAGCTTTTATTAAAACGCAATCCCGCTAGCATCCGGTTGTGCACCCTGTTCGACAAGCCTGAGCGCCGCAAGGTGGACATGACCGCCGATTATGTGGGGATGTCGGTGCCGGACAAATTTATCGTCGGCTATGGGCTCGACTATGCCGAGCGCTACCGAAACCTTCCCTATGTGGGCGTTTTAAAGCCCTCGGTCTATAGCGAGGAGTAAAGGCCGCCGCGTTCCCATCGCAGGCGCATTTCGACGGAAAGGCATGGACAATTTTTATGAATAAAAACGTACGTAACGCATTGTTATTTATCGGCATACCCCTAATCATGATTTTCGGGGTGATGGCGCTGGTGGGTAACAATCCCGGTATCGAAAAGCCGCAGTACAGCGATATCGTCGAGAAATTCCAAAACCACGAGATCACCCAGTTTGAGCTCAACCTCTCAAACGGGCGGCTGATCTATTATGAGGGCAGCACCGATCCCAGGGACGCGAAGACCTACGACGTCCCCAACGTCGACATCTTCTACGAGGACGTAAAGGATTCCATCAACGAGAGGCTGCTGGAAAAGCGCGACGACAACACCGTTGTCTTTTCCTACGACTATCAGGTCACCCAGGGCGCCTGGCTGTTGAGCATGTTGCCCACCGCGATTTTGCTCATCGCGGTCGTGGTCTTCTGGGTTATCATGATGCGCCGCATGAACCAGACCATGGGCGGGGGCGACAAAGCGCTCGGTTTTGGCAAGGCCAAGATCAAAAAGGTATCGGACGAGAAGCGCAAGACCACCTTTTCCGATGTGGCCGGCGCGGACGAGGAAAAAGAGGAGCTCTCCGAGATCGTCGAATTTCTCAAAAACCCCAAGAAATTCAACGAGCTGGGCGCGCGTATCCCCAAGGGCGTACTGCTGGTGGGCCCTCCGGGCACCGGTAAAACCCTGCTCGCCCGTGCGGTGGCCGGGGAGGCGGGCGTGCCGTTCTTCTCCATTTCGGGTTCCGATTTTGTGGAAATGTTCGTGGGCGTAGGTGCTTCCCGCGTGCGTGATTTGTTTGAGCAGGCCAAGAAGAATTCACCCGCCATCGTCTTCATCGACGAGATCGACGCGGTCGGCCGCCAGCGGGGCACCGGCCTCGGCGGCGGTCACGACGAGCGGGAGCAGACCCTCAACCAGCTGCTTGTCGAGATGGACGGTTTTGGCGCCAACGAAGGGGTTATCGTGATTGCGGCGACCAACCGCGCCGACATCCTCGACCCGGCGCTGCTGCGTCCCGGCCGGTTTGACCGCCAGATTATGGTCGGTTTGCCCGACGTCAAGGGCCGTGAGGAGATTCTCAAGGTCCACTCCCGCGGCAAGCCCCTCGGGCCGGACGTCAGCCTGAAGGTCATTGCCCAGACCACCGCCGGCTTTACCGGCGCGGATCTGGAAAACCTGTTAAACGAGGCCGCCCTCCTCGCCGCCCGCAAGGGACAAAAGGCGATTGTCGAGGCCGACATTGAGGAGGCCACCATCAAGGTGGTCATGGGCGTGGAGAAAAAATCCCGCGTCATCACCGAAAAGGATAAGATGATTACCAGTTATCACGAGGCGGGCCATGCGGTGGTTTCCTACTACCTCCCCACGCAGGACGAGGTGCATCAGATTTCGATCATTCCGCGCGGCGGGGCAGCCGGCTTCACCATGTACCGTCCAAGCGACAACCAGACCCACATCACCCGTACCGAGCTCAAGGAGCAGCTTTGCTCGCTGCTCGGCGGCCGGGTGGCCGAGCAGATCACGCAGGAGGATATCTGCACCGGCGCGTCCAACGATCTTCAGCGCGCGACCGACATCGCCCACAAGATGGTTACCAAATACGGCATGAGCGAAGAGGTTGGCCCGGTTGTATTCGGCACCGATCACGACGAGGTCTTCCTTGGACGGGACTTCAGCTCCACGCCCCGGTATTCGGAGGAGGTTGCCGCCCGCATTGACGAAGAGGTCAAGCACATCATTGACGAGGCTTATCAGCGCTGCGAAAGCATCCTTCGCTCCCACATTGACAAGCTGCACGAGGTGGCGCGCGTGCTGTTTGAGCGCGAAAAGGTCGATGCGGATGAGTTCAAGGCCATTATGGAGAATCCCTCTCTGCCCCAAGGGGCGCAAAGCTGACCTGCCGGTTTACCTTGGATGGCCTTTGACCGAGGGAACTAAGGCTGACCGATCCATCGTGGAGCGAGCCGGCGTCCCCTTTGCGGTGAAAATATCACCTTTTCGGAAAGGGTTTTGTACCGCCAACCATCCGGCCAGAATGCCCAGTGGGATGAAGTGCGGCCGCCAGGACGCACGATATAAGGCGATGGTATGTGAAGCGCCAATATGGCGCCCAATTCCATTTTGATTCCTGTCATATGATTTCGGGATTTTGGCGGCTCTGGCCCCATGCGGGGAACCATTTCTGGATGGCATATGAATGGGTTTGCGCCCATGGATTCCTATCAAATAAAAAACGGAGGTTTTCAAAATGACTGTTACTAAAGACACCAACATCGGCGATATCCTTGATTTCAACCGCGACACCGCTCCCTTTTTCCTGGAGATGGGGATGCATTGCCTGGGCTGCCCTTCCGCCCGCGGCGAAACCATCGAGCAGGCCTGCGAGGTACATGGGGTCGACCCCAACGAGCTGGTCGCCAAAATCAATGAGTTTCTTGCTCAGAAATAGGTTATGACACAGCAAAAGCCGGAAGCGACCGCTTCCGGCTTTTGTTATCATGTGCTCGCCTTCCAATTTCATTCTGGCCAATTCATCGACGGCCTATCCAATCCGACATTACACACGCCGGATACCGTTGCTTCATCAGTCTGGATAAGTGGTCCCCGTTTGTGTGAATACCAGCGGGATAGACTTGGCCCCAACGCCTGTGGAAATAGCCATACCCGACAAGCCCTTTGCCCAATAAAACGCAACCAACATTGGGTGGCTTGAGCCACAAAGGGGCAATGTGGGGCGTATATCCCCACAGGACAACAATACGCCTGCACTCTCAGCCAGCCGCGTGAGCCGCTTGCTTTATTCTCTACAGGTCAAGCTATGGTAAATCCGGTAGCTGGGGAAGCCCGAACATCCTACCGACGCCTTCAAGGAGGCACAGACAATGACGCCACTTCCCCGTCTTATCAGCATCCCGGTAACGGGTACTCCCCCTATCGGCCACTTTTTCTATATTGTAAATGTTGTTCATCCCGTAATCGGGCGCAAAAGCCGATATTGCCTTTCACCAGCAAGGCTGGTGATTTTGCTCGGCCAATCGACAAAAAAGGTTCCCCCGGCAGACGGTTCGCCTGCCGGGGGATATTTTTCGTTACTTTACATACGGCTGGTCAAAATGGCAGTCACGCGGGGTATCGGCAACCACCTTTTCGATGTACTCTTTGGGATAGCTCCAGATTTCCTTGACATCTTCCTCAAAGGTGCGCTCAGGCGCCTCGAAATTCGTCGCCCATTCTTTGCCTTCCTCGGTCGAGAGCATCTCCTGGATTTTCTGGGTGTAGAATTTCAGTTCCTTATACTGGGTCGAGGTGATGAAACCATCGCAGTAATAATCCTGCCACATCACGCCCGGAATGCCGCCCCCCTCGTACATGGCCTTGAGATAGGGGAACAAAGCGGTTGTGGTGTCGATGCAGGCTCCTTTGAGGGTCGTGTCCTCCAGGTTATAATCCACCACATACTTGGAATCGCCGTAATACGGATTGATCAGAGTGTCCCGCATATGGGCGATCATCGGCAGCTTGGACATGGTCAGGCCGGCCAGCGTGGAGTACTTGGTCATCTCGTAAGTTTCGGTCGGGGTCAGCGGGATGCCGTCGTAGTTGCTGCCGCCGAAGATCACGCCCGAGGCGGAGAGGATCTCCGGGATGACAGCGTTGCGGCGCTGCTCGTAGTAGAACTGGCGGTAATGCGGATTGGTGGTGGTGGGGGAGATCCCGGCAGCCAGCCAGGTCGACCCCTCATAGCGGATCCACAGCCGCGCATTGTCGATATCGGCCGTCTCAAACATGGTCTTATAGTCCTTAATGCGGGCGAGGGTACGGTAGACGTCCAGCTCGGCAACCGCGCGGGAACGCTCCTTGTACACGCCGGTCGAATTGGTAAAGTTGTACGCGCCGTAATGGGTCTCCTCATAAGTGCCGTCCTCGCGCGGGTCGATCTCGTCAAAGGAGGCGTAACTCGACCCATAGGCGGCGTTGAGGCTGGCAATGTCGGGATAAATGGTTTGCAGCCACTCCCGGTATTGCAGAATACTGCGGGTATTGGCAAGGCCGAACCGCCAGTCATGGTCGATGGTCAGCCAACCCCAAGTATCCTCGGCCGCGATGGGCAGCACCCCGTCGCCCCGCATCCAGTACAGATCGCCATAGCGCTGCAAGGTATACTTGGCGAGAATGCCATTGGCCTCGTTCATATCCTTGGAACCCCATCCGTTGTAGGTCCCATTGATCTGCCCGCCGTTAATGTAATAGGCGTTGGTGGTCGAGGAGGTGGCGTTGTAGGGATAATTGCTGAACCCTTCCATCTCAAAGCCCATCACCCGCGCGGCGTCCATCATAAATTTGAAGGAGTCGTTGGCGTTGTTGTCATAGGCAAAGGCCATGGTGGAGGTCAGCAGGTTGATGCCCGCCTCTTTCATATTGCGCAGATCGTTGATCGCCGTGCTCAGCGCGTCGGGCCCCATCTGGACGTTGGCGCGCATATCGACCATGCTTTGGGTGACAAGCAACGGCTCGCGGGTCCCGTCCTCTTTAATATGGTAATTTTCGTTATAGGGATTGAGTTCCACCGACAGGGAATCGCTCTCCACCTCGATGGGAATGTGCACGGTGGCGATATCGGGGAAATCTTGATGCATGATCTTGAGCGACACGGTGGTATTCCACGGCGCGGGCTGGACATAGATCACACCGCTGGTAGGCGACTGCTCATCGGCGCTGATTATGCTTTTGCTCTGGTAGGAGGACTGGAATTCCTCATACGATCCAATCCACTGGTTGCGCGTGATATTGTTGTAGCTGACGTATTCCACTGGATTAGGCTGGGTAACTCCCCCCTCCTCTGTGACGGTAAACTCAAAGGTTGCCTCGCCTATCGAACGGCCGCCCACGTAGTTGGACGCCCAGCCGTTGGCCGTCTGCTCGTTGCGCAGCTGGGTATAAATGACGATCCGGTAATCCCCCGGCGACAGGCGATAGCGGTTGTTATTGATATCGGTGTGCTGCTGGATAAAGAGCAGCCACATATCCCCTTCCTCGCCCGGATAGAGGTAGTCGTAAAGGCGCTGCATGTAGTTGTCGGTCGACGGATTGATGGCCTGCTCGTAGACGCCCTCGCTGTTCTTTTTAAACAGCGCCGGGCAGAAGTTAAAGGCGCCGTTGCCCTCGCTGTCGAGGATGGTGTTACCGGTGTTTTTAAAGCCAAAATTAAACCATACGATATCGTCCTGCGACGAGACGGTTCCCGACTTAATCAGCTCGCTGGTCTCATAAGCCGGATAATTGGTGCCCTGCGTGTCGTCAAAATTATACTTCCAGCTGGGTGCATAACCATCCTGAATGTTTCCGGCGACATAGCCGTTGTAGGTAAACTCAAAGTCAATCTCTCCCGGCAGATTGCAGTCAAAGTAGTTGCCGGCGGAGTCCTCATACCGGTCGGGCTCCTCATAGGTCGTCGCGCTGATGTGCAGCGGCGTCACCGGGAAATAACTGGTGAGGGTGTACTCAATGGGCACCGCGTCGTAAGCGGTCACATTTTTGGGCATGGTGTAATGAAGCACGGACCCGTTGAGCTCGATGGTACCGCTGACCTTTTCGGCGTTGTCGTATTTGTTGAGCGTGCCCAGACGCGCCGCCGCATTGGAGGCCGGCGTATAAATCAGCTTGCCGTCGTCGGTAATGCCGCAGTTCTCCACATCGGCGGCCTCCGGATTCTGCCCGTACTGCTCAAGCAGCGCCTCCACGTCCTCCAAATTAGCTTCCCCGTTGTCCACAAAGTCCTCGCCGGTCGCATTATAATAGGCGTCCCGGCTGGCATAATACCGTTCTTCCCCTGTCATATCGGCTGGAAACACTGTAATCAACTCCACGGAATATTGTAATATGAGCAACGCATCGGCGGCATCGACCACCCCATTGCCGTTTGTGTCGGCCGCCACGAGCGCATCACCGGTCAGCTCCGTGAGCTGAACCGAATACTGTAGCACCCTGAGCGCGTCGCTCGCATCGATCGTGCCGTTGTTGTCCACATCCCCTGTCGGGACATTTCCCACAGCCGAAGCGGGCGACCATGGCGCTGACAGCATGCAACAACACAGCAGCAGGGCCAACGCCATTTTGTAGATTCGCATGATATGCTTTCCCTCCATCTCCTCAAGCGATCCCCTTTTGAGCCAGCCAGTAAAACCCAACGCGAAATATTTCTGTGATTTTACGAAAATGTTATGCAAAGCCACAGGTTTCATGGTATCATGATACATAGGATTTCACTTTACCAGTTGGGTTTTCCTTTGACGAGTACATATCCAAAAGGCGAATGCTTTCCAAATTTGTACCCATTATAACACATCTTCTAAAAAATAAAAGACTAAATTTAAAAAACTGGGAAAATTATCGTTCTAATCTGGAGAACCGTGCATGGGGCGGTGGACAAAGCAAAATTCCTTGTGATAAACTGGGATTAAAATCGCACTCAAATGCATATTGGAACCAGTTGAATAAGGAAGGAGAGTTCCATCGATGAAAATATCCACCAAGGGGCGGTATGCCCTTCGCCTGATGGTCGACATAGCCTCCCGGCAGGCTGACCTGCCTGTCTCGCTGAAAGAGATAGCTACACGGCAAAATATATCGATCAAATATCTCGAGCAGATTGTCACCCGCCTTTGCCGGGCGGGCCTGCTGGAAAGCGTTCGTGGGCCCCAGGGGGGATATTTGCTGACCCGGCGGCCCGAAGAGTATACCGCTGGGGATATCCTGCGGGTAACCGAGGGTAGCCTCGCGCCGGTGGCCTGCCTGGTTGGGAAATACAACGAATGCCCCCGCCGCGACAGCTGCCCTACCCTGCCCTTTTGGACTGGGCTGCGCGACGTCATCGACCAGTATATTGACAGCGTCACCCTCAAACAGCTAACCGCTGGCGCCTAAAATGCAGTAACAACGGCGCAGAGGGCAGAGGTCTTGCTTTGCGTGCTTTTCCATTGGTGAGATGGAGAAAGCAAGCGAAAGCCGAATGGTTGCTTCGTACAAAAACCTTGACTTTTGGAAAGAAGGTTACTTTATGCGGTTTCGGCACAGCCTGACCACGCTTCTCGCCGTCCTGCTTCTCCTGGGCACATTTCGCACGGATTATGCTGTGTCGGCCCACACCGGCAATGCATCCCAGGCCGCTTTGACCCAGGAGGATGTTTTATCCATCCTGACCGGTTCGGAGGCATACGCCGATGACGAGACCGTAGAGCTTTGCCTGACGCTGGATACGCCCGGCGCCGCCGACCGCATCGAGCAGGGAACGGATGAAGCAGAAGCCGTTCAAGCGGTTGCCTGCGAACAACAGGCCCTGTTAGAGAAACTGCGCGCCTCCATCGAGGGGAGCGAACTGGTCGCGAGCAACGGATACCTGGTCAACACTTTGACCGTGCGCGTGCCGGCCCAAGCGGCCGCGGCGGCAGCCGCATTGCCGGGGGTGGCCAACGCCGCGCGCGCCGGATGGTATACCCTCCCGGTTTTGCCCGCCTCCGAAGAGGCTGTGGCCGGTAGCACCATGCAGCCGTCGGCCCAGTCCCAGGCCGGGCAGGGACAGGTGATTGCGGTCATCGACACAGGAATCGATTTATCCCATGAGGCGATGACCCTGGACGATCCAAGCGCGGTCAAGTTGACCAGAGAGCAGGCCGGTGCGTTGATCGAGTCGATCGGTTACGGGCAATATTATAGCGATAAGATACCCTTTTACTATAATTATGCCGACGGCTCTACCGCGATGCTGGATCAAACCAATCAGCAGCACGGGATGCACGTAGCCGGTATCTGTGCAGGCAACTCCGATACCCTGCAAGGGATCGCGCCACAGGCCCAGATCCTGGCCATGCGGGTTTTTGGCGAGGGGTCGCAGGAAGCCCCCGACTACGCCGTGGTGGCCGCTGTGGAAGATGCGGTGCGCCTTGGCGCCGACGTCATCAACCTCAGCCTGGGCAGCTCGTTTGGATTCTCCTCCCTTGGCAGCGAGGCCTATCAGGAGGCGGTCGCGGCCGCCAGAGAGCGTGGCATTCTCGTGGTTGCGGCGGCCGGCAACGACGGGCGTTCCGACGTCGTTCAAGCCAACGGACGAGCCGCTTATGTCCTAGGCGAATCCCTGTACGATAACGCTACCGTCAGCGCGCCGGCATGCTATGACGGCTTCGTGTCGGTGGCCGCAGCGAAAAACGCTCAGGAGCTGGCCAGCTTTAGCTCCTTTGGCCCTGCGCCCGATTTGTCCTTTTCCCCTTTTGTCACGGCGTTGGGCGTGGACATCAACTCAAGCCTCAATGCCAATGAGTACGGCAGCAAAAGCGGTACTTCCATGGCCGCGCCGGCGGTATCGGGCGCTTTTGCGGTTTTAGCCCAGTCGCTGGCCGACCGCGGGATGCTTCCCGAGGGAACGCAGCGTGCCGATCTGCTATCCGCCATATTGATGAACACGGCTCAACCGATAGCATCGGGCTCCCGGACTGTCAGCATCCGGGGACAGGGGGCGGGGCTGATTGACCTCGACGCAGCCACCGCCGCCACCGTAATCGCGGTCGCCAGCGACGGCCGCCCGGTGATCGAGCTGGGCCGTTTGTATCCGGACGAGCAGCCGGTGATCGAAATCCCCCTGACTCTCCACAATCTGGGGACGCAGCGGGTGGAATACCGCGTTGTCTCTCAGCCAGTGCTGACGGAGGATACCGCAACCACCTCCCTCTACTGCCGTGCGCTGGACGGTGCGCTCATGGAGGCTTCGGATGCCCTCGTTTCCCTGGATGCGGGAGAAAGCAAAACGGTTGTATTCACCTTATATCTTCCGGTCGCGGCAAAGGGATATGTCGAGGGCTATCTCTATTTAGCCGGCGATGGCGCGCCCGATCTGAGCGTCCCCTATCTTGGTTTTGCCGGCGAATGGGAGGACCCCATGGTGATCACCGAGGGGGAATACGCGCCCATACTGGCCTCCCCCACCCTGGAAGGGACGTCGATCGTGTATCAGCCGACCACCGTCCTCTCCCCCAATGGAGACGGCTACGGCGATATGGCGGTGCCTCTTTTTTATCAGCTGCGCAATGCGCTGCAGACCGAATATTCCCTTTATGACGCCAACGGAAACCTCGTGGCCGAATGCGCGCGTTACCAGGGGGTTCCCAAGGACAGCTATACGCTGCTGCGTTCCGGCGGCCTGACCGCCAAAGCCTTGGAAGGCAGCGGCATGCTTTATCTCTTCACCGTTTACCTCTTTGATTCGTTCACCAATACCTACCGCCCTCTGGCCGACGGCAGGTACACAATACAAATCACCTTAACCGCTGAGGACGGCATATCGGAGTCCATTCAGCTTCCCCTGCAAATTGATACCACCTCGCCTATCCTGGCGTCGGCCTACGGCAATGCCGACCAGGCGATCATCCTTTGGTCAGAGGCTCTGCGGGCCGACGGCGCGGCGGTTTTGTACGATCCGGATACCGGCGAGGCGGTCGACGACGCACAAGCCTATCTGGATGCCGATGGCGCCCTCCATATCCTCCCCGGCCGGCACCGCCGTCTGGGCCTTGCCGTGGCGGACGAAGGGCTCAATCTTGCCTACTACACCCTGGAATTCACGCAGGATGGGGTCTATGCTGCGGTGTCCGATCCTCTGCCGAGCCGCCGCACGCTCGATCCGTCGGCTGCCAGCGGGACGGCGGATGGTTTTACCTGGGTGACTCCCCCGCCCGAGGCCATAGGCCTTGATACCCCTGGCTATGACCCGGAAACCGGCTGTATCACCCTGACCGCGCGATCCCCCTCCTCCCCTCTCAACCTGCGCTATGCCGGTAGCGGGCAACCCGTGCTGTGGTCGGCCGACGCACAAGACCCCACCCTGCTCACCATACAGTTGGAAGTGAAAGAGGGCTATCACGCCTTCACCATTGTGGACGATGGGTTTGCTGATGAGCTGACCGGGGCGTACTATGCCGACCTGACCCCGCCCGAAATCCAGACCGACCTTACGGCGCAGCAGGCTTCCTGGCTGCCCGATTACTTGGAAGGAATTCTCCCGGCGGGTGGAGAACTGGATTTTATGGTCACACTGCAGGACAATCAGCCTTACGGCATGACCGGTGCACTCAACAATACTGTGCTCTGGGCCGGGCAGCAAAGCCGCTGGACAACGTCGTTTTCCCTGACGGCTCAGGAGGGGGCGGTACTGCGCATCGCCTGCCTGGATGCTTTGGGCAACTACACCGAGCAGGCCTATCTCATCACCAGTAGGGACTGGCAAAGGGGAGATATCAATGGGGATGGACAGGCCGACGCTGCCGACGCCCTGATGATATTGCAGCACTCGGTGCAGCTCTTACAATTGAATGCGGCGGAGCAGGCGGTAGCCGATACCGACAGCAGCATGTCGGTCGACGCGCTCGACGCATTGTATGTGCTTCAGTATAGCGTAGGGCTTCTGCCTTCCCTCTATTTTTAGCCGGATATATCCCAATTGAACCATTCGCCTACTGAGGCCTTCCCATGCCTTGGAAGGGCCTGCTATCGACGCTCTCTTCAGGGGGCGTCGGAATCGCCTCTGGCTCCTGGCGCTCCGCCATCCGGCGGCAGAGCAGCGACCCCGCCGGTTTCGATATTCCGATATAAGGAAACATGTGCGTTCCTTATCAATGCCTGGTTTGCCTGCCCTCGGCCCTACCAGGAAGGTTATTGGGCCAAAGTGGAAATCAAAACCACTCGTAACCGAGCGATTTGCGGTGCACTCGTTCAACCAGATTTTTTATGTTCAAAGCGGCAAAAATAAGAGGAGCGGTTTCACCGCTCCTTTCCCTATGGTCGTGGTTGCCAAACGCTCCGTTGCTTGCTGGATGGAATCCAACACTTAGGATATCTGGTTGTGTGATACGCCGGCATTCCCAAACGGCCTGGATCGGGTATCACATGAGAGGAGTTCGCTGCCTTTTTCGGGCATTGCAGGATGTTTGCATAGCCGACGCTACATCCCAACAGGTCAGACGCACCGACGCCGCAAAAAGTCCACCGCCAAAGATGCCACTACTAGCGGTATTCCTTTTATGCCGATACGACCGAATCAGCCGCCATCAGGCCGTGCGTGGGCTGCGGAGCCGTGTCGCTTTTCTTTGAAAGAATGGGCTGATATCTGGATTTGCGGCCCAGATGTCCCAACAGACGCACTGCGTTACGGCAAGTCCGGATAATGGGTGTCATCCTCAAACTGGCGCCTTGGACTGTCAGTGAGAGGAACATCGTATAAATCCGTATAAGATTCCAATTCTTCCTCATCGGTGGCCGGTGTTGGAATCAGACCTGTGCATTCGGTGCTCGACGCAACCGTGCTGATACTGTCAAAGGGCATATTTTGCGCCCGCTGCCCGGCCGGCTTCGCTGCCTTATGCTTTTTATTCAAAGTGATTCACCCTTTCTGGTAGACTGCATGTATAGTGTGCGGCGTTTCGGCATCATCTATTCATAAGGCATTGGTTTCCGGCATCAAAAAACCGTTCTGCACTGCTACGGCAGAACGGAAGCTCATGGGACTAGGTTATTCCATTTCTTTTGGCTTGCGGTATTCTTCGATCATTTTCATTTCTTCGGGAGAATATAACTCGATCATTTCCTCCTTGAGTACGATAGGAAAATCGGTTCTTCCGACCAGATAGTCGATAGAAACATCAAAGTAGTCGGCCAACATACACAACCTCTCGATGCTTGTCGAGGTTTTGCCATTTTCCAAGTCGCTGATTTGGGTACGTGTGATTCCAAGCAGGTTTGCGAGGGTAAGCTGGGTGCATTTCCGCGATTTGCGCAGTGTCTTTAGCCGCTGCGCAAAAATAATTTTTGAAAACATGGCGTTACCCCCTTGACAAAGTAGGCAAAATCTACTATTATATTGTACGTAAGCATCGTAGATTACACCTACGATTGTCAATCAACACAACTTAAATATGGCTGGCCTTGCTCATCTATAACAAATATTGCCTGTTTCTTGGGCCTAGCCAATGATTGCCGTCGCCAAAATATTGTGCCCCGTTATCTCTAGCATCTGGGCGGCAGGACAATTGTTGTGTGTATTTACTGACGCATAAGGCAAAACATCATTTCATCCAAGCGCCGAATGCGGCGCGATATCCACCATCGCCAAACTTGTCTACCATCGCGCAACGAGTCCTTTGCATCGAAAAATGGCATCTTTCCTATAAATAAGTTTAACCAATCCACAATCTGCGTGCAATGGTAAAACTTGCTCGAGCCATTTTGTGATGCAAAATTTTCTTGCTTATAATATAGCATAGATAGAAGGGATTATCAAGAAAGAATCCCAAAAATATTGGGAAAATTTTCACGTCCCCATGGGCACCGATAACAGCATTCACCGATTCCCCTAAAAAGCCGTTTCGCCGGTATTGTGCGAAACGGCTTTACTTTGTGCTTCAACATAATTTAACATCCGATTTGACCGTCGCAATTCGCATTAACCGCCATCATTATTATACAAATATTGCTATAAATCAACAATTTCCATTGCACTACAAACGACATGCAGCTGTACAAATTGTTGTGTGTAATTTTTGAAATCAAAAGAACACAGCCCGGCCGTGGACTGGCCGGGCTGTGTTCTACTAAAACATATCATGCACTAAAAACCAAACGATATCATCCCCTGCACCGCGATACCTCATTCGAGCGGCTGTGCCGGGGGTGGATTCAAGGGCTGATCGCCTCTTTGATCCTGCTTCTCCTGCATCAGCTCGTTGACCATGCGGTCAATCCGGTCGTCAACGTCCGATTCCGTAGAAACCGCTTTGGCCGCCTCAACCGACTCGGCTGCTTGTTCCTCTTGCGCTGAAGCCGTGCTTTCCCTCAGGTTAACCTCCTGCGCATCCGCGCGATGCTCCAAAGGATGCGCGGCTTGCAGTTCCTGCACATCCTCCCCTTCCTCTTCCAGTACCGGCGACTGTACCGAGGCGATATGATAACGCACCAAAAAAACCACAATGTACAGGATGCTGATCAAAGAGGTGATTTCCAAATCTGACCCATGCGCGGTCAAATCAGAGCGCCCCATCAGCCCGGCCGCCATACGCGGCAGAGTGACCATAGCACAAGCTGCGGCGGCAGATATACCGAAGCCATATCCCCACTGAGCGGCCCGGCCGGAATTCATGCCGGTTACCATACGGGTATGATAAAGCCAGAACATCATCGTCAGGGCCAGCGCAAAGACCTCCAACACCCCTTCGGATATATAGATCACCCCATGAAAGCGGGTATAAAAGAGGACCAGCTTCACCGCGGACCACAACGGCACTGCGCCAAACAACACCCCTGGAGTGCAACGCCCGCCGCGTAAAAAGTCAACCCCGCTGCAAATAAAGTAGGCCATCGCTAACAGGGCGAAAAAGCCGATGATATAGTTGAGTACCGGCGAATTCACCGACGGCCGCACCAAGGAAGCAATTGTGTCAAAGCCCAGTGCAACCGCCATACCGAACGAGACGACCCCCAGTTCGGGGGCACGGGCAATCACGCCCGCTTTCGGCTCGCTGAGCAACCGAAACAACACGACGCACAAGATCATGCCGGCGGCAAAGGCCACCGAGGCGATCATACCGACCGTACGGGCGGATGCGGTATAAAATCCCGTTTCCGGATCAATCGAAGTAAAATACAGGGCAATCCGGCCTGCCACGGCGGCAGCTGCCAGCAGGGCAAAGACAATACAAAGCGGTTTTCGACGCACTTACGTCGCCTCCCAAATCCATGATGAAGGTATGCACCGGTCTATCGGCCGGGCGCATTGGAATTCCTTATTTACGCTCACTCAGCGGCGTGTACTTGCGGGTGTGGATGACCGATTTGTAAGCCGGGCGTATAATCCGTCCGCCGGTTACGATCTCCTCCACCCGATGGGCGCACCAGCCGGCAATGCGGGCAATGGCGAACAGTGGGCAGAACAAATCCTCGTTGATCCCCAGCGTGCGGTAAACCAGGCCGGAATAAAGATCGACGTTGGCGCACATAGTCTTGATCTCCCCCCGCTGCTTGGCAAAAACCTGCGGCGCCAGACGCTCTACCCCTTCCAACAGGGTAAATTCTTTCTCAAAGCCCTTTTCCAGCGCGAGAGAACGGGCCTGCTCGCGCAGAATTATGGCGCGCGGGTCGCTTAGGGTATAGACCGCGTGCCCCATTCCGTAAATCAGGCCGGAGCGGTCTCCCGCCTCCTTCTGAATCACTTTGGTCAGGAAAGCGATGATTTCCTCGTCGTCTTTATAATCCTTGACCTCCTGCTTCATAAAGTCAAGCATCTCAATGACTTTACCATTGGCCCCACCATGCCTAGGCCCCTTGAGCGAACCAATGGCCGCGGCAATTGCCGAATAGGTATCGGTCCCGGAACTGGACAGCACACGGGTAGTGAAGGTGGAGTTGTTGCCGCCGCCATGCTCGGCGTGCAAAATGAGGCAGGTATCGAGCAGCCGCGCTTCCTCGGGCGTAAAGCACCGGTCGGAACGCATGGCCGATAGAATGAATTCTGCCGTCGAGTGCGACTTGTCGATGGGGTGAAAATACATGCTCTTGTTCTCAAAATGCCGCCGCTTCACCTGATAGGCATACACCATAATGGTTGGCAGGCGGGCAATGAGCTCGATCGACTGACGCAGGACATTGGGGATGGACGTATTGTCCGGCGTTGCATCGTAAGAATACAAAGCGAGCACCGAACGTGCCAGCTTGTTCATCACATTGGCCGAGGGGGCCTTGATGATCATGTCCTCGGCAAAATATTCGGGCAGCTCCCGGCACTCGGCCAGGATATTGCGGAAGCCGGCCAACTTCTCTACGTCGGGCAACTCCCCGAACAGCAGCAGCCAGGCGGTTTCTTCAAAGCCAAAGCGCTTTTCGCTGTTGCAGGCATTGACGATATCGTTGACGTCAATGCCACGGTAGACCAGCCGGCCCTCGGCCGGTACCTTTTCCCCGTCGCTGACCACATAGCCGTGCACATTACAGATATTGGTCAGGCCCGCCATCACGCCGGAACCGTTGGCGTTGCGCAGGCCGCGTTTGACGTCATATTTGTCGTAATAGGCGGGATCTATGTAGTTATATTTCTTATATTCCTCGCATAGGTTGGACAAGGACAGCATGGATATTTTACTCTTCTCCGCCACAGGGGGACACCTCCAAGTATTCGCTAATCTTCTCACATCAATTCTATATAGATAATTAATTATATCCGTTCTCACCCAAAGTGTCAATATAAAACAGAAAGGATTTTGAACAATGAAACAGGTCTACGCTTCCATCTGCCTCATGCTCCTGCTGCTGATGCTCATTGTGCCTGCACTGGCCGTCGGGGGCGGGACAAGCGGCCAGAACACGCCCTCCACCAGCAACGCCGAGCCCTCTCCCTCCCCCACGGCGGCGGGCGAAATCTCGGTGCTGCACGTCGAAACCGGCGAGGTCAAGACCTATTCCATGGCCGACTACCTCTTTGGCGTTCTCGCCGCCGAAATATCCTACGACGCGCCGGCGGAAGCCCTCAAGGCCCAGGCTGTGGCGGCTTATTCCATTGCCTGTCGCCGCAAAGCCGAGCGCGCGGCGGGCAACACCAGCCGGCCCGGCCCCGCCGCCGGGGCGGATATTTCCGACGACTACCATTACGATCAAAGCTTTGTCACCCGCGAGCAGCTCAAAGAAAAATGGGGGGATCAGTATGAGGAGCGCGCCTCCCTCATCGACCAGGCCGTGCAGGCCGTGTCGGGCATCGCCCTGCTGTATAACGGCGAGCCGGCCGATGCGGTCTACCACTCCATATCGGCGGGAAAGACCGAATCGGCCGAAGTGGTGTGGGGCTCTGCCGTCCCCTACCTGGTGCCGGTCGAATCGGTTGGAGATTTGCTAGCCCCCGATTATTTAAGCAGCGCGACCTTTACCCCGGATGAGCTGCGCGAAAAGCTTTCCGCCCTGTGCGCCCTGGAGGGTGAGCCGGCGGATTGGATTGGGGAGTGCGATTACTCCTCCTCCGGCACGGTCAAAACCATCCAGCTTGCGGGCGTCACGCTGACCGGCCAGCAGGTCCGCTCGGCCTTGGAGTTGCGCTCGGCCAATTTTGACCTGGCTTATCAGGAGGGCTCCTTTGTCTTTACCGTGCGGGGTTACGGGCACGGTGTGGGGATGAGCCAGTATGGCGCACAGTGCATGGCGCAGCAGGGAAGCAGCTACACCGAAATTCTCTCCTGGTATTATCCGGGCTGTACCGTGGAAATGTTCACAAATCGGTCATGAATTCTTGGAAATTCTGCCACAAATGCCGGATATACTATGGACAACGAAGCAAGAGATGCTTCGAAACACACAGAGAGGAGTGGATAACATCTCGATGAGCACCAAAAGCCCCAAGCGCTACGATGCCAAGGTCATCGTTTGCGCGACTGCACAGCCGGAATGCCGCAGGTTAATCCAGGTAGGAAAGGCGATGGCTCAGACGCAGGGGGTGTCGCTGGAGATATTAAACGTCCAGCCTTTGATGCGAGACAATTTGCAATGGGTCGAGCATCTCGACAAGCTGTATGAAATCGCCCGTGACGAGGGTGCGCAGCTTTCGGTTTACTACAACGATTTTCCAGTCGCGGTGGCCGCCACCCATATCAGCCGCTGCCATGCGACGGACATCATTACCGGTTTTCCCGATCCGGGAACCACCAACTATTTTATCTCCATGCTGCATACCTTGCTGCCCGATGTGAGAATTCACATGGTGGACAAAAAGGGCCGCGTCCATGTTATGGAAGTGGAGTGCCCCGCTACCGTGTGATATCACCGGCACATTGTGATAGACCATCCTCCCGTCCGGTTTTCCGGACGATAGATATTGGCCGGCGCAGTTTTACGCATTTGCTTTCGCCGGCCCGGCTGCCCCGCCAGATGCAACCGCAAGCGGTGCGGCCCCCAAAATTACCATCCCCGTTTTCTTTTTTTCCTTCCTTTTTTGTTGCGAAAACGCCCCGAGGCCATGCCTCTGGGGCGTTTTCGTTTGTCCGCCAAATGTCATATGCCGGTCGGGAGCCCCCTGGGGATAACCGGGCGCACAAAAAATATACTCGACAATGCGAATGCATGACCACCGCCCCGGGACAGGTTGCGATAGTATTCCCCCTCCACCCGCCGGATGTATGACATTTCCGCACGGAGAAAATCGAGAGGCATTTCTTTTGCCATTGATCAACACAGGCAAATCCGTCGGTATGGCCCTATCGGGTGGTGGTTTTCTGCCGTCACAGCGCCGGGGACGCCCGCACAAGGCGCGCTTGTGGCAAATCGACGGGGTAGCGTAAGGGGCTTTCCACCAGCTCCCCATTTCCCTGCTACAGTTCTCCGTCGCTCGCATTGCCCGTCGTGGATGCGGTGGTTTGGGGATTGGCCGTTTGTCTCAACACGGCTTGTTCCCCGGTTTGCCACAGCGTGGAATAGCCCAAGCATAGAAAGCCGGGCTATGCAAACGCCTCTTTCCGCCCATCCGGATATCTCCATGCAGCCAACCGGGCAAAATATTTTTAGGGGACGGCACAAAGCCGCCCCCCTGAAAATGTCGCATCCATCCTCGGCCGCGCCGCAAAGCCTGCAAGCGGGCCGTCTAGAAATCACGGCGTGGAAGCCGAGCCATATCGCTCATGATACTCCTGCCGGGTCATCGAATAGCACAGGTCGTCGGTCACTTCCCCATTGGGCAGCACGGTGGCGTCGCGCAAAAAACCTTCGTAATGGAACCCAAGCTTCTCAATCACCCGCTTGGAGCGCCGGTTGAAGGGATAATGAAACACCGAAACCAGGTCCAATCCCAGTTCCTCAAAGGCATACCGCAGCACTTCCCGACAGACCTCGGGCATCATGCCGCGGCCCCAATAGGGCTCGTCGAGCCCATACCCCAGCATCCTCACCCGCTCAAACGCCCTGCCGCGCTTCTGGTCGGGGTGCAGCCCCACCGTCCCGATCACCCGGCCGCTGGCGCGATCCTCAATGGCCCAGATCTGATCGTCCTCAATGTATTGCTTTAAAATCGCCTCGGATTCCTCCAGCGACTCGTGCGGCTTCCATCCGGCCATGGTGCCCACGATGGGATTTTTAGCATAGTCGTAAAAATCCTGGGTGTCCCGCATACGAAAGGTGCGCAAAATGGTTCGTTCGGTGGATAGCTGCTTCATGCTATCGTCCCCCCTCTCGAATGGTCATGCCTTCAAGGTAAAACGCCAGGCGCAGCAACAGCTTTCGTCGCGGATATCAGGATAGCAGCTGATGCATTCGCACGCAATGCGCTCGTCAATGGCCTTGGCAAAGCCGGTATATTCGACCAGCCCCACCCGCTTGCAGGGATGAAAGGGCATGCCCTTGCGCGCCCGGGCGGTCTGCACCCGGCACTCCAGCGCGCGGTAGATCAGGCTGTCGCCCTCGAGGATCACTTCATCCCGGTTGAGGTTGGCATAAAAACGGTAACGCAGCGCCTGCGCCAGCCCCTCCAGCCCAGGGTGGTCGGGCAAGGCGAGAAACCTTTTGATACGGCCCGCCTCGATGGCGGTAAACCGCTCCCAGGCACGCTCGTCATGCTCCATCGCCTCGTCCATCCCCAGCTTCTGCTCAATCGACTGAAACCAGACCCCATCCAACGCCAGCCAATTTTTAGAGTATAGCTCGATCAGCTCATAGAGCTGCCCGCGCGACAGCCCGTCGAGCGCTTGGTTGTTCATGGCATCCTTCTCCTTTCTTAGCCGGCGCGCAAGGGGCAGCCGCAGGGGCTGGATAACATCCTAGCGTGTAGGGAGTCTTTCCCCTGTGCCAGTGTTATCCCATGCTGCGCAACCAACCGCCCCCTGCTCCATCTACCGGATTCCATCCCGGGCCGCCCATTGCATCCGCGCGCCGGATGGTTCGGCGTCCAGCCCCGTTCAGCCGTCTGCCCGGCCCAAATGGCATATCTCGGTTGCTACCCGCTGGACAAACGCCTCGTCATGCTCGACGAAAACCAGCGTGGGGCGGCATTGCACAATCAATTCTTCTATCTGCATGCGGGAAATCACGTCAATGTAATTGAGGGGCTCGTCCCAAATATGCAGGTGAGCCCTTTCGCACAGGCTGCGCGCAATGGCCGCCTTTTTCCGCTGGCCTGCGCTGAGCTGCGCGAGATCCCGTTCAAACAGTGCGCGGGAAAAGCCCAGCTTGCGCAACAGGGCCAGATAAAGGCTTTCCTCCACACCGGCCCGCCGGGCATACTCCCGCACGCCGCCCGTCATCGCGGATGTGTCCTGCGGCACATAGGAGATTTGGAGATGGCTGCCGAGGATGACCTCCCCTTCCGACGGGGAAAGCTCGCCCAGTAGCAGACGCAGCAGGGTCGTCTTTCCGGAACCAGTGGGGCCGCTCAGCGCCAGGCGTTCGCCCGTCCGGATGGTAAGGCTGCAATCACGCAGCGCCTCCTTGTGGCCATAGAGCACCGTAACATGGCGTAGCTCAGCCAAACGGTCTCCCGGATAGGGCAGCTGGGCCAGCTTGAGCGGCTCGGATATCTCCAGGTTTTGCAGCAGCCCCTTTTTCTCCTCCATGGCCCGCTCGCTGCGCTGCTGCATCTGCTTGGCGCGCTTCATGACCTTGGCCGCCTTATGCCCGGCATAGCCGCGGTCGATGCTGCCGCTTGTAGAATCGGTACGATACTTGGCCCGCTCGGCCCGGCCAGACCAGCTTGCCGTCTGCCCGGCCGCCTGGGAGAGGCGGGCAATCTCTTTTTCCAGTTTGCTTCTCTGCGCCGCCTCAGACGCTTCGCGCCGTTGTTTTTCCTCCAGATAAGTGGAAAAATTGCCTTTGTGCACGAGCACGCCGGTGCGCTCTATCGACATCACATGATCCACGCAACGGTCGAGAAAAGCACGGTCATGCGAAATCAGCAAAAATCCCTTCTCCTGCCGACGCAGGTACCCTGCAACCTGCCGGCGGGCCTGCATGTCGAGATGGTTGGTCGGCTCGTCGATGAGAAGATAACGGTTTTCCCGGCTAAACAGCGCGGCCAGCAAAACCTTTGCGCGCTCCCCATGGCTCAAGCTGCCAAAGGGGCGCTCGAGCGCCTCGTCCTCCAGCCCCAATAGGGAGCATTCCCTTACAATCCGCCATTCCTCGCACTGGCCAACCGCCAAGGCCGCTTCCCCAGCCGTCCCCTGCAAACGATCAGTTGGAAAGGGAAAATAGTCGAATCCGGTGGAGGCGGCAATGGATCCACGATACTCAAGCTCCCCCATCAGCAGGCGAAGAAGCGTGGTTTTCCCCCGGCCGTTGCGGCCGGTGAGGCCGAGCTTCCAATCGGTATCCCACTCAAACGAGGCGTCCTGGAATACCGGCTCGATCCCTCCATCGTAAGTAAAGCTGAGATGACTGACGCGGATTAGCGACATCATCCACACCCCCTTGATAACAAAATAAGCCGCAAGAAAGTCTCCTTTCCCGCGGCTCTCAAGAGGGAATGCAGAAAACGCACGCCGAATCCGATCGGGGTAATATCCCGGCCGGCCTGCTTGCGCCCAAAGCATTAGAATGTGGGAAACCAAACCTTTCTTGCTGCATATGCACGGCAAAGGTGTAACCGCCCGCCTACCGCCGCCCTGCATGGCAGGGAAGCACGGTAAAACCGCGACGCTAATACACCGCCGTCTTAGCCCCACCCCGGGACAAACCCCGGTCAGGGCCAACTGGCTAGCAAGAAAGATTGCGCATGCTCCCATCTCCTTTGTCAAAGTAACAGGTCTTGTATCCACAGCGGCCGCCCCAGCCGACAGGCCAAGGAACATCCCTCTACAGCAAAAATTATCGCTGTGAAAACAACTTCGGACAACCTGATTAAAAGTTATTATATCAAACCCGCTCTGTTTCGTCAAGCACTCTTTCCCAAATTATTATAATAACTGGAAAACGAATCAAATAAAAACCATCCACGCAATCGGAGAACCGAGAAAGCACAGCAGGGCCGGCGGGCAGGCCGCCAGGGAGACCTGCAACATTTCGCCGCTTTGTATCCCTTCCTCCGCAACCCGTCAACGGGCATCGATTCTGCAAAATAGCCGGTCTCTATGACGAAAGGTGTCCTCCCGCGTGCGCTCGCATCTTGCTGCGAAAGCTTTTTACCTTTCCTGACAGGGAGGTGGCTCTAAAGCGAATCGTTCCACCCCGCCTGCCGTGCGCATTGCCGCACCGTTTGCAGGGAGGTCATCAGCTCCTCCGGCTGCCCAAAATCCCCCCGGTAGACCTCGATGACGCCCGCCCCGTCAAAGCCAAGCTGACGCAGCCGGGCAAAAAGGCGGACAAAATCAAAGTTCCCCTCTCCCGGCGGAAGGCAGCTATGCTCCCCGGTATGGTCGTTGAGGTGGACATGGCGCAGGCAGGGACCCATGGCGTCGAGCATGGTAAGCGGATCGACCCCAGCGCGCACCGCCTGCTTGATATCCAATACAAAAGAGAGGTCGCCGTCAAAGGCGCTGCACATACGCGCGACAAAATCGGGATGCTCGAGACGGTAGTGCACCACATTTTCGTGCGCCAGTTCTACCCCCTCCTCCCGGCAGGCCGCCTGGATGAGGCGAAACCGCTCCCAGTAAACCTCGTCGGGGATGGTTGAGGGCCGCCCCCCATGCATTACGACAAAGGAGGCGCCCAGCCTCGCCGCGGCATGGGCGTTGCGCCGGTAGTCGTCAAGGGTATCGTAGCACCGGCGCTCATAGGCCGAAAAATAATAATAAGGCTCCCCAAATGAGCCAAAAGGATGCAGCGACACCACATTGATCGCATACTCCCGCTGTATGGCGAGCACCTCGTTAAAGATCGGCCCGTCGAGCTCCGCAGGCGAATTAAAAAAAATCTCCGCCGTGCGCACCCCCAACTGGCCGCAGAGGCGAAAGGCCTCCTCGGTCAGCATGGGGTAGAAGCAGGCGGTGGAGATTCCAAGTTGCATATAGCGTTACACTCTTTCTTCCAGGTCGTATGGTCGGTATCCAACGCGGTAGGATGAATGCATATGCCCAGCCCCCGTCCCCCGAGCTTATGGATAGCTTAAGTTGGCAAGAAAGCACAGGAAAGGAGCGAATTTCGCCGCATTGCCCGCGGCGGATACAGCCGTGGGGGAGGTTGACGCGGCAACCCCTGGCAGAATCCTCCTCACCGGGATTCCTTGCCGGGATAGCGCCGGCCGCGGGCGCCCGGCGCCGCCATACCTCCAGCGGCGCATCGGGCTATACCGTCACGCCCCGCGGTCTTGTATCTCCGCCGGCGGCAGGGCCGCGCTGGAACGGCTCCGGGCCCTGCGGGCGGGATGCCATAGGTTCACAGCGCCGGTTAGGATTGCCTCTGCTGATCCTGCTGGCGAATTGCGGCCCGCCGGATTTTGCCCGAGGTGGTTTTGGGCAGCTCGTCGACAAATTCCACGATGCGGGGGTATTTGTATGGCGCGGTCACCTTTTTGACGTGATTTTGCAGTTCTTTTTTGAGTTCGTCGCTCGCCTGGAACCCCTTAGCGAGTACGATGGTGGCTTTAACCACCTGCCCGCGCAGAGGATCGGGAGCTGCCGTAACCGCGCATTCGAGCACGCTCGGGTGCTCGAGCAGAGCACTTTCGACCTCAAAGGGCCCGATGCGGTAGCCCGAGCATTTGATCACGTCGTCGTTGCGACCCATAAACCATATGTAGCCGTCGGCGTCCCGCCAGGCGAGGTCGCCGGTGTTATACACGCCGTTCTTCCAGCAGCGGGCGGTTGCCTCTTCGTCGCGGTAATAGCCCCGGAAAAGGCCAACCGGGTGCTTGACGTCGGTGCCGGTACAACAGATCGAGCCGACGATGCCGTCCTCGCACTCATTGCCTTCTTCATCGAGAATCTTGATGTTCATCAGCGGGGTGGGCTTGCCGGCCGAGCCGGGACGCACCGGGAACCAGGGGTAATTGGCAAACAGCACCGGCCCCTCGCTCTGGCCAAAGCCTTCATGCAATTCCATCCCCATCTTTTGCTGAATCTGGCGGTAAACCTCAGGATTCAGCGGCTCGCCAGCCACGCAGGCATGCTTAACATAACTGAAATCGTGGCCGGTCAGATCCTCTTTGATCAGATAACGGTAGATGGTAGCGGGCGCGCAAAAAGTAGTCGGACGCAGCAGCTCCATCGCTCGGATCATATTCTGGGGAGTGAATTTTTCGGTATCGTAAGCGCCAATGGCTGCGCCGCAGATCCACTGTCCGAAAATCTTTCCCCACGCAAACTTGGCCCAGCCCGAGTCGGATTGGGTCAGGTGCACCTTGTTGTTTTGCACGCACTGCCAGAATTTCGCCGTAACGATATGCCCCAGCGGGAAATCAAAGTCATGCATGACCATTTTGGGCATGCCGGTCGTGCCGGAGGAAAAGTAAATGAGCATGCGGTCGTCCTGCTTCTGCTCCCCCTCGGGGGTGAACTCCACCGGCTGGGCCGCCATAGCGCGGCGAAAATCGAGGCAGCCCTCCACCGGGTGCTCGCCCACCGTCGCCACCGTCTTGACCGTCGGGCATTTGGCAAGCGAGTCCCGAATATGCCCCAAAATCTCAGGCTCATCCACGCTGACGATCATTTTTACGTCAGCGGCATTGCAGCGGTAGACAATATCCTTGGGGGTCAGCTGGAAGGAAGCAGGGATACAAACCGCGCCCAGCTTGCACAGCGCGGTGATGCACCACCACACCTCCGGCCGCTGCTTCAAAATCAGCATGACCACGTCCCCCCGGCCGATACCGGCCGCACGGAAAGCGTTGGCCGCCTGGTTGGACAGGTCCCTGGCCTGGGCGAAGGTATAGGTCTTGACCTCAAAATTGTCGTCGCACCAGACCAGCGCCTTTTTCTCCGGCTCCAGCTCGGCCCAGCCGTCGACGACGTCAAAGCCAAAATTAAAGTGCTCGGGCACGCAAACTTCGTAATGCTCCATAAAATCCTCGTAGGAGTCAAACTCACAACGGGGGAGATAACGGTCTAAAATGGGATTATCCGACATGATAACAGAACCTTCCTTAGCGGTAAACTCGGAATGCATCATTCCTGTATGACGGTCAAAAAGCTTGCAATTTCATCCACTGCCGATTGACCGTGGGGGATGCGGGGGTCAAAATAGACCGAGTCCCCCTCGCAGAGGATGTGTTCGCGTTTGCCGATGACCACCCTGACCTTGCCGGATAAGACGTAATTAAACTCCTGTCCCCCGTGGGTGACGAGCGGAGCAGGGGGCGAGGCGGGGTCGAGGGTTACGATCATCGGCTCCATAACTCGCCCGATATAGTTAAACGCCAGGGAGGAAAAGGTATATCCCTCGTAGCGGTCGACCTTGACGCCCTCGCCCCGGCGAACCACCGTCTGGGTGTTCATCCTGGGGCTTTCGCCGGTGAGAAGTACCGTGAAGTCGACGCCGAGCGCCGCCGCGATGTTGTACAGCGCGCTGATGGGAATATCCTCCTCGCCCGATTCAAAGCGGAGATATTCCTCCTTTGGAACCGATAGCCGCGCGGCCATATCGCCGGTGGAGATTTCGAGGATTTCGCGCAGCTCCCGGATGCGGGCTGGGATTTGGGTGAGATCTTCCTTCATACCAATTCCATCCTTTCTCTGTATGCTAAAACCATGCCGTGGCGCCGGAAGATACCGGTTTCGAGCGCATAGCCCCTGCCACAGCGGCATGATATTTTTAATATTCTACCACAACAAGGTTAAAATGAAAAGAGAAATCCCTCCGCCCCCTGTGATTTTTACAGCTTGTACCAAAAATCTGATTTCAAGGGGCAGGAAGCTATAGACATTTGCAGATTTATCGTGTATAATGCTATTTATCTATCGAACGGATTTTTAAGGAGGCTGTCCCATGAAAACAATCAAACGCGCGGCGGTGCTTGTGCTATCCTGCGCCTTGCTGCTGACGGCGGTTGCCTGCCATCAGCCTAACGAAACGGTTCTCACCATCGGCGACGTCAAGATCCCGTCCGGGCTGTATCTCGCCATGCAGATGGACTCCTTCTCGTCCTTTACCACCAATGTGCAGAGTACCCTCTCCTCCGGTCAGAGCATGAGCACGGTCTCGGATGTTTTGCAGCATTCGTATGAGGACCAGTCCTCCGAGGAGTGGATCCGGCAACAGACTTTGGAGGCTGCCAAGCTATACGCCGCTGTGCTCACCCTGTTCAATGAATTCGGTCTGGAGATCACGGCCGAGGAGGAATCCAACCTCGCCGAGTGGGTGGATTACTACTGGTCGGAAGACTACCAGAACATGAAGAGCTATTACGAGCCCAACGGCATCTCCAAGGAATCCTTTGCCGAGCTGCTGCGCAGCGGCACGCGGGAAACCAAGGTGTTTTTGCATTATTACGACCGGGACGGGCTTGAGCCGGTATCGGATGAGGACGTTTTGCAGGGCTTCCGGGACAATTACGTGCTCGTCGATGCTTTGACCATCTCCAAGACCTCCACCGATTCGAGCGGAAGCTCCACCTCGCTGTCGGAGGACGAGCTGGCTGCCGCCAAGGAGAAGCTTGAGGGCTACGCCGAGCGGATCAACAGCGGGGAAGCCTCGTTTGACGATATCTACCTCGAATACAACACAGAGCTTAACGAAAGCTTTACCATGCCCGAGGTGACCGATGAGATGTCCCAGCTGTATCCTCGCGCCGTGCCGCTGAGCTCGGCCGACTCCAGCACAGCCAATTATGAGCTGTTCAGCGCCTTGAAGGAGAACGACGACTTTGATTTTGGCAGGGCGTACGTGGTAGAGGACTCGAGCTATTATTATCTCGGCGTGCTGCGCGACATCACCACCGACGAATTTTACACCGAGGACGATATGTACCGCCAGAACGTCCTCAACATCCTCAAAGGGGACGAATTTGACACCAAGCTGGAGGAAGAGGCCGATAGCCTGACGGTGGAGCAAAACGACGGTCTGGTGCGGTATTACAGCCCGCGTAAGATTGTCAACGGCTGATCGCGGTATCTAGCGCTTAAATTCTCTTGAATAAACAAAAGCCTGCTGAATCTCTTCCTTTCAGCAGGCTTTTTGATGTCAAACCGTGTGCGCAGACACGGCTCCCGGGGTTGTCCTGGCGCTCGTCTTTGAACAGCCCCAAAACGGGCCGCCGGCCATCCCAGGAGCGGCGGCGCTTGGGAAGCACCCCCATCGCCGGTTGCATTCCGCCCGGCAATGTGATAAGATGATAAGCAATCGCCGCCATCCGACCGCAGCGCTGCCTTGCCTGCAAGGGATTGCGCTGTTTACACACAGCGCAATCTGATATTCCGGTGCAGCGGCACTCACAAAAGGAAAGGACTGGTCCCGATGCCCATCAAAATCCAGGACGGCCTGCCGGCCGCCAAAATACTCGAAGGCGAGAATATTTTTGTTATGAACGAGCATCGGGCCATGCACCAGGATATCCGGCCGCTAAAAATTCTGCTGGTCAATCTCATGCCCACCAAAATCGTCACCGAAACCCAGATTTTACGCCTGCTGAGCAATTCGCCCATCCAGGTCGACGTCGAGCTGCTCGGCATGGCTACCCATGTCTCGAAAAACACCCCCGCCGAGCATCTGCTGAATTTTTACCATACCTTTGACGAGGTCAGGGAAAACCGGTACGACGGCATGATCGTCACCGGCGCGCCGGTGGAACAGATGCCCTTTGAGCAGGTTGACTACTGGGAGGAGCTTTGCGGCATTTTCCGCTGGTCGCGAAAGCGGGTTTATTCCACGCTGTACATCTGCTGGGGGGCGCAGGCCGGGCTGTACTATCACTACGGCATCCCCAAACACCCTCTCGAGCAAAAGCTCAGCGGGGTCTTTTACCATCGGCCGCTCATCGCGCAGCATCCCCTGCTGCGCGGGTTTGACGACGGTTACTTCGCTCCCCATTCCCGTTACACCGAGGTTCGGCGGGAGGAGGTCGAACAGGCCGACGGCCTGGATATCCTCAGCGAGTCGGAGGAAGCCGGCCTTCACATCATAGCCAGCCATAACTGCCGTGAATTTTTTGTCACCGGGCATTCGGAATACGACCGGGACACCCTGGCGCGGGAATATGCCCGCGATGTCGAGAAGGGGCTGGACATTCGTGTCCCCGCCCACTACTTTCCGCAGGACGATCCCACCCGCCTGCCCGTCATGAGCTGGCGCGCCCACGCGAATCTTTTGTTTTCCAACTGGCTGAATTATTTCGTCTACCAGCGCACCCCCTACGACCTGTCGGAGTTGGATTGAACCTGCCGGTTAATCTTTCATTACCGTATGCCCAGCGGCGGATTGCCGTCACCGGACATGGAGGTGCGGAACCCCGTTGCGCACGTGCAGGATCAAGCACCTGCGGCCGGCTCATTATCGCGCAGTATGAGCGGCCGTGTATATCCGTCCTGCCGTCCACACAGGGAGCGTTCACGACTTCCTTGCTTTGGCTTTCTTCCCGTCGCGGTAGGCAAAGGGCAAACTTACGCTGTTTCGGGTCCAAATGTCGACCAGCTTGATTTTCTTGATTGACGGGTCCCCCGTCCGACCAGGAGCTTCCCTGCCCCATGGGGTTCGCTGAAGGCCAATAGCACCGCTTTGGCAGGGGATCCCCTCGATTGGTTTCGCCCCCATAACATAAACATACCACGAGCGCGTCCACAATGGACGCGCTCGTTTTGCTTCTTTCATCTGGTCGGTCTTTTACTCCTGCGAAGCCGCCGGCACAGACCCCGTGGTATCGTCTGACGGCACCGACTCGGCTGTACCGTCGGACGACGTGGAGCCTGCCTGAGACTCGGTTTGGGCGTCGTTATGGACATACATAAAAAACTTGTATCCCGTGGGCGTTATATAAAAACCGTCGACCCCGTTTCGCTTGACGTAATTTTCGTAATGCAAAAAGTACACCGGGCATACCACCGCTTCGGTCATCAGCATGTCCTCCGCCTGGTGATAAATGCGATAACGTTCCCGGTTATCGTCGGTCTGGGCTGCAAGGACCAACAACGTATCGTATTCAGAGCTCTGATATCCGGAGACATTTTGGACATACTCGGATTGAAAACGCCCGAGGATGGTCAAAGGATCGTTAAAGGCATCGATATACTGGTCGCTGATAATATCATACTCCATGCGGTTTTTCTTATCGTTAAACTCCATACCGGGAACCGATTCCACCACGCACTCGACGCCGAGATATTCCTTCCACATCGCGGCAATCTCATAGGCGACCGCCGTGTCTTTAGCGTTGGACAGGGTGAGATAGGTTAATTGCGCAAGGCCTTGGCCATCCGGATAGCCTGCCTCGGCCAGCAGTTCTTTGGCCTGCTCCAGCTGCTGCTCAAAGGACGTGCTGCCGAAATAGTCGTTACCCGCCGCGCGGAATTCCACCGAGGGCTCGGCATCGCCGATGCCATCGCAGACAAGGGCTGTGGCGGAGGTGTCGCCACTCATGGTCACCCATTTACAAATATAATCGCGGTTGATCGCCAGCGAGAGGGCCATGCGGACACGCTGGTCGTCCAGCGGGGAGCGCGTCATATTATATCCCAGATAATACGTCCCCAAATCGCCGGAATTATAATACTCGTCACTATCCTCAAACTGGCTCAGCTCGGTATATGGCACCGTGTCGGCAAACATCAACTCCCCTTTTTGGAAAGCCGACAGCATCGACAGACTGTTTCCGCCCAGCACAAACTCGATGGTTTCAGGACCGATGGCTTCGACGTTGTGGTAATATTCATTTTTTGTCAGGCTGACGTACGAATTATGCTTCCAGGCCGTCAGCACATACGGCCCGTTGCAAACAAAGGTGTTCGGCTGATTCGCCCAGTCCGGGTTTTCTTCCACAACATCCTGTCTGACAGGGAAAAAAGCGGGGGTAGAGCACATCAGAATAAAGTCGTCATACGCGCCGTTGATCTCCACCACCAGCGTACGGTCGTCGGGGGCGGACACGCAGAGCTTCCGAGCATCCACCACCCGGGTCTCATCCGGGCCGTAGTCCAGCCCCAGCGCCTCGCGGTAGCCCTTGATGATGGAGAACATATAGCTGTTGTCATCCCCCTCCTGCGCGGGAACAAGAGCCCGCCGCCAGGAATACACGAAATCACTCGCGGTAAGCGGCTGCCCGTCGCTCCAGGTCAGGTTCTCCCGCAGGGTAAAGGTGCACACTGTCTGGTCGTCGTTAAAAACATACGACTCGGCCTGGCCGGGCACCGGCGTGCCCTCTTCATCGATGGTAATCAGGCCCTCAAACATATGCGAAAGGATCGTCGCGTCGTCCACCGTCTGATAGCCGACCGGATCAAGCGTTTCCGGCTCTGCCCCCACCGAAACGACCAGATCCTCGACATTAACCGGCACGGCAGGGGTTGAGGACACCGGTTCGGAGGAACTCACCTCCGAGGGCGGCGCCGGCTCGTCCTGACAGCCGGTCATCCCACAAAGCAAAACGGCGGCAAGAAGCAATGACACTAGCTTTTTCATTCCAATTCCTTTCCTTGCAACAGCTCAGGCACCACGGCCCTATCCAGAGTATGGGCGGCACAAAGCCCTTTCAATCCATGGATGCCGTCAAAAACTACTTGGCCCGGGCCAGCTCGACGTCGACCGAGGGGTCCTCCCCCTCGCGCACCAGCCGGCCAACCACCACCAGCCGCGCATCGGAGGAGACATAGGTGCAGGTGGACAGGCAGACAATCCGGTCGGTTTCGATGACGTCAACCGGGGTTTCGATCACCGACCGGCGGCGGATTTCATCCACCAGAGCCATAAATTCCTCCCCGCTGGAGAACTCGGGCTGACGGTAATCAAATTCACGGTCGCTTTCCTGGGTCAGATCAACGATGAAAAGGGCCAGTACCTTCCAGGTCAGGTTCTGGTACAGGGTGTCGAACCGGAAGGTGGGATGCTCCCGGTAAAAGGAGATGTCCCGATACTTTTTGATCTGGCCGAACATGGTGCCGTTGATCATATGGTGCCCATAGATGGTAATGTTCTGGCTCAGATAGTCGGGCTCCACCCGGCAGCGGCCATCGATATAAAGCTCGCCGGAGTCGGCCGAACGGCCGTCAAATTTCCGGTTTAAATAATAATTGTTGTTTGCCCGGTCGAGCATGACGACATTGTCGGTTTTGGTGCCCTCAATTTTGATCCATCCGATGGTATCCTGATTTTTGTCATACAGTGACTTGAGGCTCTCATGCTCGCTGTCGTCCTCGCTGATGGTGGGCTCTGGCTCCGGCTCTGGCTCGACATAGGGCTCAAAGTAAAGGTCGTCCGACGTCGTCGTCCGATAAACCGAAAAGTAAGCCGAAAAAAGCGAAAGCAACAAAACAGCGACCACGAATCGTTTGGCAACATGCCATGCCCTCAAGGCAATCCCCCCATAGTAGAATAAGGGCGGCAGGTCTTTGCCCCATGGATAGGGAAGCAAAGCGCCCGTCGCCCAGCGCACTGTTTTCTCTATTTATCCGGCCTCCGCTGCGCGGGGCGGACGCCGCTCTCATCGGGCTCTTATGCGGGACAGCCTGCCCGCATCCACAGCCGGCTTGCCGGCGTGCGGGGCAAAAGGGTTACGATTCCTCCTCCGTCTCCTGCTCGTCGTCGCCAAAATCAAACTCCAGGTCGGTTTTGCAGTTGGGGCAAACGATGCTGTCCTCATGGTCCAGCGTATCCGGGTCAAGGCAGATGGTCTCCCCGCACTGCGGGCACTGCACCTCAATGAAGTCGTCGGCGCAGCAGTCACAGCCGTCGTGCTCGCAGCCGCATCCATCCTCGTCCTCGTAAAGATCCTCTTCCACTGCGGCAAGATCCTCGTCAATATCGTCCACCTGCTCGCCGAGCTCATCCAGCCCGGCCTCAAGATCGGCGATCGAAAGGGCCATATCGTCGAGCACATCGATAATGGCGGCAATCAGCTTATCCTGCCGGTTATCGGCTTCCAGCCCAAGGCCCTGGGCCAAACCCTTGAGATACGCTACCTTTTCCGTGACGGTCATATCGGTTCCTCCTTCATTGGGGCGTTTCGCCCTGCGCCGGACGTCCGCCGGCAAACCATGTCTTAAGCGCGCTCCATGTACTCGCCCGTGCGGGTGTCGACACGGATGACATCCCCCTCGTTGATAAAGAGGGGCACGCGGATTTCCGCGCCGGTCTCGAGTGTGGCGGGCTTGGTCGCATTGGTTGCAGTGTCTCCCTTAAAGCCCGGATCGGTCTGGGTAACCTGAAGCTCGACAAAGTTGGGTGGCTCGACGCCGAACACCTTGCCCTTGTAGGACAGGATACGGCAAACCATGTTTTCTTTCACAAACTGGAAATTGTCCCCCAGCTCGGTTTTGTTGATGGGGACCAGCTCGTAGCTTTCGGGATCCATAAAATAATAAAGGTCCCCGTCATTATAGGAATATTCCATTTCCTTGCGCTCTACAAAGGCGGTGGGGAATTTGTCGGTAGGGCTGAACGTACGCTCCACCACGGCGCCACTGATGACGTTGCGGACCTTCGTGCGCACAAAAGCGGCTCCCTTTCCCGGCTTTACGTGCTGAAACTCGATAATCTGATAGACCGAGTCGTCCATTTCGAACGTTACGCCATTTCTGAAATCGCCAGCCGTTATCATTGTGAATATACCTCCGTCGTCTTTTCACTATTCTTTCTCGATTTTAAACCATTTGCCCACAGAATGCAAGCTTTTTTTATCAACATCCAGAGGCCATGGGGAGCAATCCTAGCACCTCGTCTGTTCCTTCCCTCGTGTTGGCCCGTTTTTGATCCAAGGCGGTCCTTTTTATTTTGTTTATAGAGCAATAAAAAGCAGGGAAAACCATGTCAAAATCAGCCGGTTGACAACCGCCACCCCAACGCGTATGATGGATAATAGAACGAAAAATGCCAGACCAACAAACCAACCGGCCGACGGACCGGGCATGAATTGCCTTTATCCATGTCGTGCGCCAGGCCGCCCGACAGCGGTAGCAATATCGGCTCAGGCGTTTGGATTCACTGGGGGGAATACGATATGACAACACGGCTCAAGCGTGGCCTTCGCTGGCTTTTGTTTACCCGGCCGGGAAACCGCAGGCTGCTTTTTGTCCCCCTTGCCCTCGCGATTTTGGCTGTTTTGTTTTTGCGCTTCGGCCTGTCGATACTGCCCGACTGCCTGTTTTTTGAGGCTACAGGGCTGCATTGCCCCGGATGCGGCGGCATCCGCGCCACCCTCAGCCTGCTGGAGGGCGACGTTCCCAGCGCCATATACTATAATCCCCTGATTGTTGCGTTTTATCTGCTGTTGGCCGTATGGTATCTCCTCTTTTGCTGGAACGCGTTGTTTCGCAGGCAATACCGCCGGCCCTTCGCTTTTTCCCCCTGGCAGGGTTACCTTTTTCTGGGCGTGGTGCTTTTGTTCTGGGTGTTGCGCAACTGCCCCTTTTATACCGCCGTGCTGTTTTGATCGGCATATTCATCCGACCCAATGGAAAGCAAAATTTCCCCGCCGGCGGGGATTGCGGGCCAGCGTGCTCTATGGGATTGCTTTTCTGATTCCGAAATTCGGGACAGGCTCTGCCCTCCGGCCTTCGCGGCCATCCCGCATGCCTCGGGCGCTTCTTGCCGCGAGCGTGCGATCTCCGCATACTCATGACAGATGGGCTCTTTGAAATCTGTAGCGTTTTCAAGGTGCGGAATTTCTCCTGTGAATTGCCTGCGCCGGTCCCGGAGTGGAGGCTCTGTCCATCCCCCGAATCAAGTCGCCCCGTCGCGGGCTGAATCCGTTCTACTGCCCGTCGAACGCCCTGCCCGGCATTCGCACAAGACGGTGCGGTGCCGAGGGAAAAGAGGGAAAATTTCACTGCTGTTTTATTCTTTTCACTATTGACATAGTATAGAGCGGTTATGTACAATAAAAACATACGGAATCCGACAATTTTCGCAAAGGAGTATTCATGATGGATCAGCAAAACGTCTGTCCGCAATGCTCAACACCTGCCGCGCCCGGCGCTTCGTTCTGCACCAAATGCGGGGCGGCCCTTGCGGCTCCCGCTCAACCCGCCCCTGCTCCGGCACAGCCCGCAGGGGATCGTGTGCAGACGCAGGAAGGGCCTCAGGCTACGCCGCCCCAGGCCGCAGCACAGCCCCCGGAAGGACCGGCCTACAACCCGCCCCAGCCGGCACAGCCTTATACGGCGCAGCAAGGTCAACCCTACCAGACGCAGACGCAGGGGCAGCCACAACAGCAGCCCTATCCGCCGCAGCAGGGGCAGCCCTACCAGGCCCAGCAGCCGCAACAGGGGCAACCCTATCAGCCGCAGGGCCCGGCATATCAGCCTCCCAATCCAACGCCGTCGCCCTATCCCCCCGCCCCCAAGAGCAGAATGGCGGCCGGGCTGCTTGGCATATTCCTGGGCGCGCTGGGCATTCACAATTTTTATTTGGGTTTTACCAATAAAGCGCTGGTTCAGCTCCTGGTTTCGGTCTGCACCTGTGGGATTGGCGCGTTTCCCATGTGGATCTGGGCTCTGGTCGAGGGGATACAAATCCTTACCGGCACCATTGCCACCGACGCGAAGGGAATTCCGCTGAGCGAATAATCCAATGAGTGGTTTGGCATCCGGCCCGCCGTGGCCGGGTGCTTTTTGTTTGCCGGACATTTTACAAGACGCCGGCGATAAGCATAAGGCGGCCCGCTGTCGCCTTTGGCCGCGGCAACGCAATCGCAGGCTGCTGCCTTTTTTTCCAAGCAGCCCTTATCCGGCGATGCGCTCGGTTGTCTTTTGGCTCGCGCTGTGATACAATAACATTATTGTATTGGGAAAGGAAGGAACCATTTCATGGGTAAAGTCATCACCTATGTCTGCGGGGACGGGCTGTATCTCAACCTGACCAACCGATGCCCGAACGCCTGCGAGTTTTGCGTGCGGACCATCCACGACAGCGTGGGGGCCGCCGACAGCCTCTGGCTGGATGAGGAGCCGACGTTGGAGGAGGCCATGCAATCCATCGATAGCCGGAATCTGGACGAGTTTCGCGAGGTTGTTTTTTGCGGCTTTGGGGAGCCGTTTTGCCGTTTTGAGGATATGGTCATGCTCTGCCGGTATATCAAGGGGAAACGGGACATCCCCATCCGTATCAACACCAACGGCCTGGGCCGGCTGATTTGCGGCCAGGACCCCCTGCCCGCTCTTCGCGGCCTGGCCGATATCCTCTCCATCAGCCTCAACGCCCCCGACGCCAGGAAATATGACGAGGTCTGCCATTCGGAATACGGCCCCGCCGCGTTCGACGCCATGCTGGATTTTGCCCGCGAGGGGGTTGAGCTGGGGTTTGACGTTGTCATGACGGTGGTCAGCACCCTGCCGGCCGACGAAATTGACACCTGCCGCGCGCTGTGCGAATCGGTAGGCGCCCGCTTTCGGGTGCGCGAGATCATTACATAGCCTTTTCCCCGCGCGATATTCTGCCCACAGAAACAGCGGCATGCGCCGCGACAGCAGCATGCGGCCGCAGCAATGCAACCGCGAGACAGCGGGCGCGGCAACTTAACGAAGGAGGAATACAATATGACCAAGCTCAATGCCGAATGGCAGCAGTTTAAAAGCGGCACCGATATCCGCGGCGTGGCAAGCGAGGGCGGCCCCGGCGCGATCAACTTAACCGACGAGGCGGTCGGGCGGATGGCCGACGGATTTATCCTTTGGCTCTCCCAAAAAGCGGACAAGCCATGCCGCGAGCTGACCGTTTCCATCGGGCACGACTCCCGCATCTCCGCCCCCCGGCTCAAGGGGGCGGTAACCGCACGGCTGATCCGGGCCGGCTGCCGTGTGCTCGACTGCGGGCTGTCCTCCACCCCCGCCATGTTCCAGTCCACTCAGGCGCTGGGCTGCGACGGCGCGGTACAGCTGACGGCCAGCCATCATCCGTTTTACCGCAACGGGCTCAAATTCTTCACCCCCGACGGCGGGCTGGACGGGCCGGACATCGAGCGGATTCTCCTCTTCGCGCAGGAGGATAACCATCCGGATGCCGCCCCGGGCGGGGAAGCGGTCGCCTCTCCTTTTATGAAGGAATACGCCGCCAGCCTGCGGCGCATGATCCGCGACGGGGTCGGGGGAGCGCGGCCCCTCGAGGGATTTCATATCGTCGTCGACGCCGGCAACGGGGCGGGCGGGTTCTACGCCGGCGAGGTGCTCGCCCCTCTGGGCGCCGATACCAGCGGCAGCCGTTATCTGGAGCCCGACGGCATGTTCCCCAATCATATCCCCAACCCGGAGGACAAAGACGCCATGGCTTCCATCCGCGAGGCCGTGCTGACTTCCGGGGCCGATTTCGGGGTCATTTTTGACACCGACGTCGACCGCGCCGGCTGCGTTGACGCCGCGGGTGAAGAGATCAACCGCAACCGGCTCATCGCGCTGGCGTCGGCCATCGCGCTCGAGGGGCACGAGGGCGGCACCATCGTCACCGATTCGGTCACCTCGGACGGGCTGCACGACTTTATCGAGCATACGCTTGGCGCCCGGCATCACCGTTTCCGCCGCGGATACAAAAACGTCATCAACGAGGCCAGGCGGCTGTGCGGCGAAGGCATCGACTGCCCGCTCGCCATCGAGACCTCCGGCCACGCCGCGCTAAGGGAAAATTTCTTTCTCGACGACGGCGCCTACCTGATGACCCGTATCATCATCAAAATGGCTGTTTTGCGCCGCGAGGGGCGGTCGCTGGACGACCTGATCGCCGGCCTGAAAACCCCGGCGGAGGAGGCCGAGGCCAGGCTGGCCATTGCGGGCGGGGATTTCGCCGCCTATGGGCAGAAGGTCATCGACGACCTGGCGCAGTTCGCCCTCAGCCAGCCGGGGCTGAAGTTGGCTCCCGACAACCACGAGGGGGTGCGCGTCTGTTGCTCAGAGGGGATGGGCGCGGGATGGTTCCTTCTGCGCATGAGCGTCCACGACCCCATCATGCCCTGCAATCTCGAAAGCGAGGCTCCCGGCGGGGTAGCCGTGATGGCCTCGCTGCTGCTGCGCTTTTTGTCGTCCTATGACCGTCTGGACGTTTCCCCCCTGCGCTCTCTCGCCCAAAAGTAAAATCCAGATGAAATTTCTCTTTACTTTAGTATGGTAACATGATACAATGTCCTTGCAATGCCATGCGCCTTTGGGCGCAATCAAAGGGAGGAAAAAAGAATGAAACGAATTGTATCGTTAGCGCTGTGCGTACTGACCCTGTTTGCCTGCCTGGCCGGATGCGGCGAGGACATCACCGCGGCCGAAACCTTCACCGTCGGCTTTGACGCCAACCTGCCCCCCATGGGGTTCACGGCGGACGACGGCAGCTACACCGGCTTTGACATCGACTGCGCGACCGAGGTCGCCAAGCGCATGGGCAGGGAGCTCAAACTCCAGCCCATTGTCTGGGACGTGAAAGATTCCGAGCTCAACTCGGGTACGATCGACTGCATCTGGAACGGCTTCACCATGAACATTGAGGACCGCCCGGAAAAATACACCTGGACCGACGCTTATATGAATAACGAGCAGGTCGCCGTTGTCCGCACGGATGCGACCTATCAGTCGCTGGCCGATCTGGCCGGCACGACGGTCGCCGTTCAGGCCGGCTCGACGGCCGACAGCGCCGTCAACGCCAACCCGGAGTTCAAAGATTCCATCGGCCAGGTGGTCGACTCGCAGGACAACCTGCTCGCCCTCGAGCAGCTCAAGGCCGGCGCGGTGGACGCGGTGGTCATGGACAGCGTTGTGGCTAACTACCAGATCGCCCAGGGCGCTGAGGTGCGCATCATCGACGAAGTGCTCTCCACCGAGCTGTACGGCGTTGGTTTTAAAAAGGGCAACACCGCTCTGCGCGACGAGGTGCAGAAGTATCTGGAGGAGATGGCGCAGGACGGCACGCTGGCCGAGATTTCAACCAAATGGTTTGGCCAGGACATCACCACCATCGGCAAATAGCCGCCGGTTGCAGCCACGCGGAAACGAGGCGGCGCCAAAGCCGTCATGGGCAGCGGTGAAGCCGGCCGTAAAACAGGTTTTCGGGCATTTTTTGCGGCCGTAAATTCGTTCTGCTGCCTGCCATAAAAAGCGATACGTCGCCGCAACGCGGACGCCGGACAAGTCGTGCGACGTCCGCGTTCTTGTGCGCCCGCTTCACCCCCGTCCCTGATCCAAATCATGAGGAGGTATTGCCTTGCCCGCATCCGGTTTTTTGAGCATGAGCGTCAACATCCCCGGCATGTTCAGCCAGCTTTTTTCCAGCTTTGGATGGACCGTGTTGCTGTTCGCCGCCACACTACTGCTTTCCCTTCCGTTGGGGCTGGTGGTGGCGTTTGCGCGCATGTCCCGCTTCGCCCCACTGCGCTGGATCACCAAGCTGTACATTTCGATTATGCGGGGCACCCCCCTGATGCTCCAGCTGATGGTGGTGTTTTTTGGCCCCAACTATTTACTGGGCGTCCAGATCAGTTGGGATTACCGGATCTGGGCCGCCATCATCGGGTTTACCATCAATTACTCGGCCTATTTCGCTGAGATTTACCGCGGCGGAATCGAATCTATGCCCAAAGGCCAGTATGAGGCGGCAGCGGTTTTGGGATTCGGCCGCGTGCAGACCTTTTTCCGTATCATCTTTCCCCAGGTTCTGCACAACATCCTGCCCGCGGTCACCAACGAGGTGATCACCCTGGTCAAGGACACCTCGCTGGCGCAGGTCATTTCTTATACCGAAATTTTCGGCACGGCGCGTAAAATCTCCTCCACCGCCTCCTCCATCCTGCCCTTTTTCGCCGCCGGCATCTTCTATTACTTTACCAACCTCATCATCGCCTTTTTGATGGAGAAGCTGGAAAAACGCATGGATTATACCAAGCGGGAGATCAAAGCGAAAAAGCTGCCCTGAATCCGGCCGGCCGCATCCTGCCCGGGCCTGCTGCGCGGGGCACTCTCGCACAAGAAAGGAAAACGCCTATGAAATTGCTGGAGGTTCGTTCCCTGAGCAAGAGCTTTGGGGATCATCCCGTACTGCGCAACATATCCCTCGAGGTGGAAAAAGGGGAGGTCGTGGCCATCATCGGCCCCTCCGGATCGGGAAAATCCACCCTGCTGCGCTGCTGCACCATGCTCGAGCAGGCCGATGGGGGCAGCATTGTGTACGGCGGGAAGGCCCTGATGACCACCGGCGCGGACGGACGGGTGGTCTGGGCGTCCAAACAGGAGCAAAAGGCCATCCGCTCCTGTTTTGGCCTGGTGTTCCAGAGCTTTCACCTCTTCCCCCATTTCAATGTGCTGCGCAACATCACCGAGGCGCCCATCCACGTCGGCAAGGTCGACCGGGAACAAGCGCGCAACCAGGCCATGGCTCTGCTGCGCAAGATGGGGCTGGAGGACCGCGCCGACGCCATGCCCGGCCAGTTGTCGGGAGGCCAGCAGCAGCGTGTTTCGATTGCGCGCGCCCTCGCGCTCGATCCGGAAATCCTGTTCTTTGACGAGCCCACCTCGGCCCTCGACCCGGAGCTCACCGGGGAAATCCTCAAGGTCATCCGCGATCTCGCCAAAGAGAAAATGACCATGGTCGTCGTCACCCATGAAATGGCGTTTGCGCGGGACGTCGCCGACCGCATTGTCTTTATGGATAAGGGCGTGATCGAGGAGGAAGGACCGGCTCAGGAGCTGATTAACCATCCCAAAAACGAGCGCACCCGCGCCTTTCTCAGCCGGTTCTCGGGGAATTAGCCGGCGCGCTTTCGCGCAAAAGGGCGGTGTACGCCCCCCTTCCCCGGGCCGCGGCCCGGACAGACACGGCCCCGGTTCTCTACTCGGTGGATGGTGCGCCGGCGGGCTACGGCTTTGTTTTTGCCCTCATCCGCACGTCGCCGGGTGGTGGCCGCAGGGGTATGCTCCGGCCAGATAAACAGGGGGCAAGGCCCGCACTTTCCACCTCGAACCCTTTCCAGGGTGCATGGATACCCGCCAATACCGCGCCATGTGCGTCGGCCTGGCCATACGACCATTTTTGTGAATATGGCTTTTGTTGGGGAGGGACCGCGGAGGGCCGACCCTCTTTGTCAGCTTTCCTACAAGCGAAAACGGCGGTGAAAAACCGCCGTTTTTTTCCTGCCGGTGTTCTTGCAGTAGACTGCCGCAAACCGACCGAACGCGGTGCGGTAGCTTATCCTCCCGAGCCGATAAGCCATTGCCATCCGCCCGGTAAAAAGCCCCCTCATATCACCCGCCGTGCCAACAGGCGGCTGCTGTGACGAGCTTTTTGCCGGGCCGTATGCCTTGCATGGTAGGCAACCCTTTGCCGGGGAAAAAATCAAAGCGGATACCAGCATTCCACTGTATGGCTTTCCTCTTAAAGAGGGAAGCCATACGGTTTTTCTCTCATCCGAGGTCGAATCGGCGGGTTTGTTCCATCAAATTGTTTGACTTTCTATTAAAATAAGATATAATGGTAACTACTAGAGAATGGGGTACGAGCGCACCCAAACCAGCACACAGACAGGATGATGCATATGAGCGGCAGCCAACCTGCCGGAAAAGCTTTTGTGTCGGTCGTCGTGCCGATTTACAACGAGGAACGTTATATCGCCAGCGCCATCGAGTCGATTGTAGGGCAGGATTACGGGCTGGAGCACATGGAGATCCTGCTGGTCGACGGCGGATCGGACGACCGGACGGTCGAGATCATCCACCAGTATCAGAAGGAGTATCCGCAGATTCTCCTTTTGGACAACCCCCGCCGCATGGTGCAGTCTGCCCTCAACATCGGCATTCGCGCCGCCAAGGGAGAGTATATCGTCCGCCTCGACGCCCACGCCGACTTTGCGAGAGATTATATCTCCCAGTCGATCGACGCTATCCAGCGCACAGGGGCCGCCGACGTGGGCGGGCCGACCATCGCCAAAGGGAACACGCCCGTGCAGCGCATGGTGGCCGCATCCTACCACTCCCCTTTCGCCGTGGGCGACAGCAAGCATTACCAGGAGGGGTACGAGGGCTACGGCGAGACGGTTTTTATGGGCACCTTCCGCCGGGATTACCTGCTGGATATCGGGATGTACGACGAGCGCCTCAACTGCAATGAGGACGACGACCTGACCTTCCGCATCACCCAACGGGGAGACCGGATTTTGATCTCCTCCAAAATCACAAGCGTATACTATCCGCGCGACACCTCTCGCGGCCTGTTCAAGCAGCGCTTCCGCTACGGCTATTGGAAAGTGGCGGTGGCCAAAAAGCACGGCCGGCCCGCCCGCCTGGGCCATCTCATCCCCCTGTGCTTTTTCCTGTTTCTCACACTCTTTGCAGCGCTGTCGGTCTTCTTTCCCCTCTGCCGGATCATACTGGGCGCTGTGATGGGGCTGTACGTCCTGATGAACCTTTTCTTTTCCATCCGCAACAGCGATACCCACTCGCCGGCCGATGTGCTGCGCCTGATGTGGATTCATTTCATCATTCATTTTTCCTACGGCGTGGGTTATTTCTGCGGGCTTTTTCGCTTCCTTCCCCGGAAACTATAGCCATAGGCCATACGCTGTCCGCCCGCGGGCGCATCCGGCCGGTACGGGCGGGCTGCGGTAACGAAAGGAATGCTATTCTTCATGAAAGAAACTTACACCGAGCAGGAGCTAAATGCCCTGCACGACAAAAGCCTGGCTTTGTTTGAATACTTTAAAGCCGTTTGCGACCGCGGCGGGCTGCTGTGCTACCTGTGCGGCGGCGGCTGTATCGGCGCTTTGCGCGAGGGGGGCTTTATCCCCTGGGACGACGATTTGGACGTATTTATGCCCCGCGAGGATTACGAAAAGCTCCCTGAGGTTTGGGAAAAATACGCCGACACCCGCCGCTATGCCATCTATTATCCGCATAAGGGCTTTTGCGACCACAACATTTTCACCACCGTGCGCGACGGGGAAACCACTTTTATTAAGCCCTATCAGGCCGAGCTGGACATCAACCAGGGGCTGATGCTCGATATCATGCCGCTCGACGGCTGCCCCTCCTCCCGCTTTGCCCGCAAGATGCAGAAATTCTGGGCGCTGGTGTATTTCCTGTTTTGCTCCCGCCTGCCAGCGGTCAACCGCAGCAAGCCGGTAGAGCTGGCCAGCCGTTTCCTGCTGGCGGTAGTCCCCCGCCGCCTGGGCGAAAAGCTGTGGATGAGCGCCAAGCGCCGGATGACCCGCTATCCCATCGCCGAATGCGACAAGGTCACCGAGCTGTGCGCCGGGCCGAAGTACTGGTCTTATGAATATTCCAAGGAATGGTTTGCTTCGGCGGTGGAGGTTCCCTTTGAAAACACGGTGGTCCCCCTCCCGGTGGGGTACGACGAGTACCTGCGCATGGCGTTCGGGGACTATATGCAGCGCCCGCCGGAGGACCAGCGCGTCGCTCACCACGACGCCGTACGGGTGGATATGGAGCATAGCTATTTGCAGTACAAGGGCATCGACTACTGTGTCGGCAGACGGTGAATGAAGCAGTAAAATGCAGCTGGCCCAGCCGGTCCAGATTGGAACCCCTCGGTCTTTGCATCAAGCAAACCGCATGCATTCCTGGCAGCGCCGACGGTCAGGCCCCTTTTCGGCTCTCTCTTAGGCTGTCGGACGCCGGTAGTCCCTGCCATAACCGACACTAAGCCCCCACGGCCAGCCCATCCGCCGGCTCACTGCCAAGCGGCCCTGCGTTCCCTTTCGAGCCACATTCAGGCAGCATTACAATACGTCCACACGGGATGCCCGCTGTGTACCACTTTCTCATTCATTTTGACCATGCTCAGGAGGAAAACCTATGATTTTTGGAGCCATTCTCGCAGGCGGCACCGGCAGCCGCATGAACATTGCCGATATGCCAAAGCAGTTTCTCCCCTTGGGGGACAAGCCCATCGTCATCCACACACTGGAGAAGTTTTTGCTGTGCAAACGGTTTGACGCGGTTTACCTGGGCGTGCATCCCAGCTGGGTTTCCCATATGCAGGATCTCATCGGGCAGTATGTCAAAACCGGGCAAAAAATCGTCGTGGTACCTGGCGGCGGTGACCGCAACCAAACCATTTTTAACATCATCGACGGCATTGAGGCTGATTATGGCCCAAGCGACGAGCATATCATTGTCACCAGCGATGCGGTCCGTCCCTTCATCACCCTGCGCATGATCGAAGAAAACATCGACGCGGCGCTTGAGTACGGCGCGGTGGATACCGTCACGCCCGCCATCGACACCATCGTGTGCTCCCACGACGGCAAGGTGATTTCCGACATTCCCGACCGCCGCAGGATGTACCAGGGGCAGACGCCGCAGAGCTTCCGCATCTCGCTGATCAAACGGCTGTATGAGAGCCTGACCGACGAGGAAAAGGGAGTGCTCACCGACGCCTGCAAGATCTGCGTCGTACGCAATCAGCCGGTCTATCTGGTGGAAGGGGAAACGTCCAACATCAAAATCACCACCGTCAGCGACTATAAAATCGCGCAGGCCATGCTGGGGGGGAGCGACGATTGATCAACCACATTTACCAGCTCGTCAGCCCCAAGGTATTTTCTGTAAAATATGAAAATCTGTCCTTTGGGGATCGGTTGATTGTGCGCCCCACCACCCTGGCGGTCTGCCATGCCGACCAGCGATACTACCTTGGCCAGCGCGACCGTAAGGTGCTGCGTAAAAAGCTGCCCATGGCCCTCATCCACGAGGCATGTGGCCACGTTGTTTACGATCCCCGGGGGGAGTTTTCCCCCGGTGAAACCGTCGTAATGATCCCGAACGCCCCCGCGGCCGAGGACGACGTCATTTTGGAAAACTACCGCGAAGGGTCCCGCTTTTTATCCAGCGGTTACGACGGCTTTATGCGGGAGCTGTGCGACCTCCCCTACGACCGGGTGGTGCCGATTCACGGCGTGCCAGAGTCGGTAGCCGCCATCACCGAGTTTGTCAGCGTGGCGGTGCATGCCTCTTCCCGTTTCGACAAGGCGGCCCATCGTGTGCGGGGCACCATCGGCGTATGGGGGGACGGTAGCCTGGCCTATACTTTATGCAATGTGCTTACCCGCCGCTTTCCTGAGAGCCAAGTGGTGGTCGTGGGGCTGGACGAGCGCAAACTGGGGCATTTTTCCTTTGTCCACCGCGCCTATCTGGCTGACGCGCTCCCCTCCGATTTCCGTATCGACCACGCTTTTGAATGCTGCGGCGGCGAGGGTAGCGCTTACGCCATCGACGACATCATCCGCACCATCCGGCCCATGGGTACGGTTACGCTCATGGGGGTGTCGGAAAACAAGGTGAGCGTCAACACTCGCGACATCCTCGAGAAGGGGCTGACCGTGTTGGGATGCAGCCGCTCGGGAAGGGCGGATTTTGAGATGGCGGTCTCCATGCTGGAGGAGGAAACCTTTCAAAACCGCATGGAGGTCATTGTCACACAGGTCGAGCCGGTGCGCTCCATCTCGGATATATCCCGCGTGATGGCCGAGGATCTGGCCATCCCCTTTAAGACGGTTTTCGGCTGGGAGGTATGACCAAGGCGGCCCAGCGGATTCGGTCGGTCGCATAGCTGGCGCAGGGTTTGACAGTGCGCGGCGGGCCTGTTTCCTTTCCATAGCGCCAGAATTGGCCCGAAACCAAAGGTGATGCATCGACGGTATAACGCCGGCGTTCCCTTGGTCGGATGTGGCGATCGTCCGGCTCACGGGCGCGGAAGGATTGCGCCTATGATGTTGCCTAATGCCGCCGCTGTAGAAACGGTTTTCCCACCTTTTTGTGTGGCTATTCTGGCAGCCTGCGACGAGGGCGCTCTCTGGGCAAAGCGAATCCCCCTTTTTTATAAAACATTGCCAGGTTGTTCCGGAAAAGGCCCGGGAATACGACGATTCCGGGCCGGTTCGAGAAGAATCGCGCACGTGGGGCTTTGTGCGATGTGGCCTCACGCCGCGCAGTGCCTCTTGCGTATTCGTGCAGTCGGGCTAACGCCTCTCCCGCAAAGAAGCGGGCTCCGTCCCGGCGCGCTGCCGGCTGATCCGGGAAAGGATGGCACACACGAGGTTTCGGGCGATGTGGCCTCACGCCGCGCAGTGCCTCTTGCGTATGCGTACAGTCGGGCTGACGCCTCTCCCGCAAAGAAGCGGGCTCCGTCCCAGCGCGCTGCCGGCTGATCCGGGAAAGGATGGCACACACGAGGTTTCGGGCGATGTGGCCTCACGCCGCGCAGTGCATTTTGCGCACCCGTGTGGTCAGGTCGGCAATGTTCGCCCCAGAAGCAAACGCTTCATGCACCGAATAAATCTCGTTCGCTCCGCGTATGAGTTCGGTAGGCTGCCAAGATGGATGATCGGTATCCCCGAACGTTTTGGCCTTCCGGCGAGAATGCTTCGAGGGGTGACCCGGCAACGTCAAGCGGCCCTGGGATACGAATTGGAAATCAGAAGAACATGCATAGCGGAGGGGCGCCGCTCATCCGTTGGAAACCAGAGAACAACGCAGCAAAGGAGAAGCCGATGGATAAAAAACTGTTTCGCGATATCCTGCTGATCGTCGCCTTCGTCATCCTATTGGTCACGGTCGTGGTCAAAATCGATGTCGTCATCGCTCTCGTCGGCCAATGCCTTGCTTTGCTCAGCCCCTTCCTGATTGGGTTCGGCATTGCCTTTGTGCTCGACCGGCCGGTGCAGTTTTTTACCAGGATTTTCAATAATCTGATCCACTATGACAAGCTTCGCCGCCGTCTGGCGCACGGCCTGGGCATCCTGACCACCTACCTGCTGGTGGTGCTGGTGCTGGTGCTGGCGGGGGTTTACATCGTGCCGCAGCTTGCCCACAGCATCTCGACCTTGATTGGTTACATGGGCCGACTTCAGGAGGTGGCCGACTGGATTACCACCCGGCTCAATATCGACCCGATCGACATTTCGAGCGTGAGCACCTTCTTGAGGGAGCTGCTGGATAATCCCGCCGGCATTGCCAATCAGATTTTCCCCTACATCTATGGCTTCACTTCCGGCATCATCAGCTTTGGAGCCAACGGGATTCTCAGCGTGGTCACCTCCATTTACCTGCTGGCCGACAAAAGGCGGCTGCTGGTACGGTGCCGCAAGATCAGTTACACCATTTTTCCCTATCGCCGCGCCAAGCGCATTGGCGAGCGCATGCACCTGATTGGCGACACCTTCGCCAAATTTATTGACGGCCAGTTCACCCAGGCGGTGATACTGGGGGTTCTCTGCTTTATCGGCATGCTCATTTTCCGCTTTGAATACGCTTTGCTCATCAGCGTCATCGTCGCCTGTTTCAACATCATTCCCTATATTGGCGCCTGGCTGAGCAGCATACCGGCCGTCTTTATCCTTTTGATGACCGATAACCCCATCAGCGCGCTGTGGTTTGTCATCTATCTGATTGTGCTCCAGCAGGTGGCGGGCAGCCTGATTTATCCCAAGATCGTGGGGGAGTCGGTCGGCCTTCCGGCGCTGTGGGTGCTGATCTCGGTGGTGGTGCTCGGCGGGCTGTTTGGCATTGTCGGCATGCTGGTGGCTGTGCCGGCCACGTCGGTCGTCTACCGGCTGTTGCGGGAGTATACCGGGAAACGCTTGCGCAAAAAGGTGGATGACATCGAGCAGGAGGACCCCGACGAGGCCAAGGACCTGCGGTCTATTGCGGAAATCCTCCCTGAGGATGCCGCCCCGGCAGTCAAAGCCCCGACGAGCCACAAAAAGAACGGATTCCCACCGACAAAAGGAGGACGTCCATGACCCGCTATCCCCGTTGTGTGATATTAATCGCCCTGTTGCTGTGCCTTTGCCTCGCAGCGTCCGGCTGCGATTCATCGCCGGAGGAGACAACTTCCGCCGTCTCTTCGCCCGCATCCTCGGCCGCCGAGTCCGACACGGCCGGCGAGGCGGAGGCATCGTTCGTCCTGGCGTATACCTCCAACGACACCCTCAACCCCTACTCCGCCCAAACCAAGAACAACCAGGAGCTGACTACCCTGTTGTACGACTCCCTCATCAGGCTGGATGAGAACATGGAGCCGGAATATGTCATCGCGGACACCATTACCCTGAATGGCACCTCCTGCGTTATCGAGCTGAAAGACGTGCGCTTTTCCGACGGCTCATCCGTCACGGCGGAGGACGTCACCTACTCCATCGAAGCCGCCAAGGGCGCGACCAACGGCCGCTATCAGACCGTGGTGGAGAATATTGCGTCCCAATCGGCCGCGTCGGCCAAAACGGTTTCCATCACCCTGCGGCATCCCGACCCCTATTTTGTAAACCTTCTGGACTTCCCCATCTTTAAAAAAGGGACCGAAAACAACAAGAACGCCGACAACAAGGCCCTGCCCCCTGTGGGCAGCGGAAGGTATGTATACCAGGCGGAGGGCCGGCGCTACTGGCTTGAAGCCAATTCCTCCTGGCAGGGGGGCGGCGTGGGGATCGAGCGTATCGATCTTCGGAATCTGCCAGATGATGAGGCGATCCAATACAGCATCCAGACGGGCGGCATCAGCGCTTATTACACCAACCTCAGCGACAACGAAATTCCTCAAATGAACGGTGCAACGGTCAGCGTCCCGCTGTTCAACCTCGTTTATCTGGGGGTCAACACCACCACCGGGCCGCTCAGCGACCCGATGTTACGCCAGATCATCAGCGCTGCGATTGACCGCGCTACCTTCTGTGAGGAAATCTTTTACAGTGCCGCAGTACCAGCCGAAGGCCCTATCCCCTCCTGCTTTCAGCAGGTTGAGGGGCTGCAAACCATCAGCCCGGACAAAAATACCGACTGGGTGGTTGCGCAATTGAACGAGCTGGGGTATAATATCAGGGATAGCGAGGGCTACCTGACGCGGGAGGGCGCCCGTTTGTCGGTTCGGCTGCTGTACAATTCTGAGCAGCCGGTGCGTTCTACCGCCGTCTCCTACCTCGCCTCTGAGCTCAAAGCGGTCGGCATTGAGACTGTCGCAGTTGGGATGACCTATGCCGAGTATACCCGCGCGATCGAAGCTGGCTCGTTCGACCTATATCTCGCCGAGATGAAGCTGCAAAATAACTTTAACCTTCTACCTCTGATCCAGGTAGACGCGGTAGCGCCGCCGGATTCGGTTTGCCGCACCGTCGCCCAAAGCTTCAGCGAGGGGGGCAGTAGCCTCAATGAGCTGCTCTCCAGCTTCAGCGAGGCCATGCCGGTCATCCCGTTGTGCCACCGCACCGGCCTGTTATGCTTCTCCGGCCGGCTCAATGGCACCCCCAACCCCGGCTTCAGCGATATATACTCTGGTCTGGAGCACTGCGAGTTGCCATAAGACCACTGCTTTAACCCCCACCGCGTCGGGATCGGCCGCGCTTTGCCCGTCTCATTGCCGACGCAAATGCCTCATTGGAAAGGAGCTGCCATATCATGATAGCCTATGAAAACCATCTGGGGACGATTCGCATCTCCCAAAACTATCTTGCCAAGCTTATCGGCAACGCGGTTTCCGCCTGCTACGGGGTGACCAACATGGTGCCCAAAGGGGCCCAGTGGTGGCGTTCCAAATTTTTCAAACGCAGTTTCGCCGATACCGGCATTCAGGTTCGCGGCAATAAGCCCCTGATTGTCGATTTGCATATCTCGGTCATGTATGGGCTGAATATCAGCGCCATATCCAACAGCATTGTCCACAAGGTCAAATACACGGTGGAGGAAGCTACCGGCCTCCCGGTGGCAAAAGTGCGGGTTCATGTCGACCACATGAGCGAGGAATAAACGATGCTGTGGGGGCGGGTACCGCCACGCCCCTTTTTGAGCCTGTGCCGCCGCACGCGGCATCCCGGTCGGGGACGAGGCTCAAAATCCGTAGAAAGGAAGCTCTTTGCAGGGAGACAAAGCCCCCTGCAAAGCCATGGTGAGTTTTATGATTACTGGCAACCAGTTTCGCGACGCCGTGATATCCGGTGCGAATACCATCGCCGCCCATCGCAGGGAGGTGGATGAGCTCAACGTCTTTCCCGTGCCCGACGGCGATACCGGCACCAATATGTCCATGACCATCGGCAACGCAGCGCGCCAGCTCCCCCGTCTGAAAGACCCGACGCTCGAGCATGCGGCGAGCGAAACCGCCTCCTGCCTGCTGCGGGGTGCACGCGGCAACTCGGGGGTTATCTTGTCGCTGCTGTTCCGCGGTATTTCCAAAGGCTGCAAGGGGCTGGAGGAGGCCGACGGTGTTCAGCTTGCTGCTGCGCTTGCAGCGGGTGTGGACGCGGCTTACAAGGCGGTGATGAAGCCGACCGAGGGCACCATTCTCACCGTCGCGCGCGTTGCGGCGGAAAAGGCCAGGGAAGCCGCCCGCCAAAACAACGACCCTGTCCACATCTGGGCCACGGTGTGCGACGCTGCCAGAGAAGCCCTTGACCAAACCCCGGAGCTGCTTCCGGTGCTCAAAAAAGCCGGCGTGGTCGACGCGGGCGGGCGCGGCCTTCTCTTTATCTTAGAGGGGATGCTGTCGGTCTTCCGCGACGGTGTGATCGTCCAGGATCTAACGGAAGACGCCGCCGGCGCCAAACCGGAGGAACCATCCGACAAGACCGCCGTGCAGGAATTTGAAGGGGAGATCACCTTTACATACTGTACCGAGTACATTGTAAAGCGTGACCCATCCATCCAGCGCGACCCGCTGTTGCTGCGCGCCTACCTTGAGAGCATTGGCGACTGCGTGGTGGTGGTCGACGACGAGAACATCATCAAGGTTCACGTGCATTCGGACAATCCAGGGCTCGCCATTCAGGAAGGGCTCAAATACGGCCAGCTTGTCAACATGAAAATCGACAATATGCGCGACCAGAATGAGCGCATTAAAGAGGAGCAGTCCACCCCTCCCGCCACGACCGAGGAGGGGGAGGTGCTCACCCCCGCCGAGCCGGAGAAGCCGTACGGCTTTGTGGCCGTGGCCGCCGGCGAGGGGCTCAAGCAGCTCTTTCTTGAGCTGGGAGCCGACCGGATGGTGCAGGGCGGGCAGACCATGAACCCAAGCACCGACGATATCCTCCGGGCGATCGAGGCCACCCCTGCTGAAACCGTCTTTGTGCTGCCCAACAATAAAAATATCATCATGGCTGCCGAGCAGGCCGGCCCGCTCGCCACCCGCAAGGTATACGTGCTCCCCACCCGCACGATCCCCATGGGGATTTCGGCCATTCTGGCCTTTGACGAGTCGGCCGGGGTGGAGGAAAACCTGCTCGCCATGACCAAGGCGGCCGACAATGTCGGCACCGGCCAGATCACCTATGCCGCCCGCGATTCAGAATACGACGGGCACAAAATCAAGCAGGGGGAAATCATGGCGCTGCAAAACGGCAAGGTGGCCTTTATTGAGCAGGATATGGTGCGCGCCGTGACCCGCCTGTGCAGAGCTCTGCACCACAAAAACAGTTCCATGATCACCATCTTTTACGGGCAGGACGTCACCGAGGAACTGGCCGAGCAGGCCCGCGCCGCGGTCGAGCAGAAAATGCCCGGCATGGAAATCGCCGTGGTCAACGGCGGCCAACCGGTTTATTATTTCATCCTGTCGGTGGAGTAATCGTATGGATTCCCTATGGAACGCACCCATAACAAGCCTGAGAGGCGTCGGCCCAAAACGCGCCCAGCTTTTCGCGAAGCTGGGCGCGTCGAGCGTCGGCGCCCTTTTGCGTCTGTATCCCCGCGCCTACGAGGATTGGAGCGTCGTGACGCCCCTCGCGCAAACCGTGCTGGGGGAAACGGCCTGCGTCAGGGCGACGGTTTTAAGGCCGGTGAAGGAGCATTTTGTGCGCAAAGGCATGGTGCTTTACAAGACCCAGGCGGCCGACGGCATGACCCGTTTGGATTTGACCTTTTTCAACAACCGATTTGTTGCAGACGCCCTCCAAGCGGGGAAGGAATATCTTTTTTATGGCAAGGTGGAGGGAAACCTTGTCGGCCGCTCCATGACTTCCCCAGCCTTTGCTTCGGGGGACGCCCCCGCCGGGCTTCGCCCCATTTACCGCCAGACCGAGGGCCTGCCCTCCCGCGTGGTGGCCGCCGCGGTACGTCAGGCGCTCGACGCCTGCGCGCCTGCGCTGGAAAACGATCCGCTGCCGGCCGCGCTGCTGCATCGGTACGGCCTATGCCCTCTGAGCGAGGCGATCGGGCAGATTCACTTTCCCGCCGACCATACCGCGCTGGCGGCTGCCCGCCGGCGGCTGGTGTTTGAGGAGCTGCTGACCCTCCAACTCGGCCTGCTCCGCCTCAAAGGCCGGGAAAAGGAAGGCTGTGCCCCACAGATGACGGAGGATTACACGCAGGAGTTCTTTCGCCTGCTCCCCTTTCGCCCCACCGGCGCGCAGGAGCGGGCCGCGTCGCAATGTGCCGCCGACATGAAACGGGCCGTTCCCATGAGCCGCCTGCTGCAGGGGGACGTCGGCTCGGGCAAGACTGCCGTAGCGGCGGCCGTGCTGTATACTGCGATCAAAAACGGGTGGCAATGCGCCCTGATGGCCCCCACCGAAATCCTGGCCGAGCAGCACGAGCGTTCTCTTTCCTCCTTTTTTAAAGGAACCGGCCTGCGTACCGCGCTGCTTACCGGTTCGGTCAAGCCAAGCCGCCGGAGGGAGATATTGCAGGGGCTGGAGCAGGGGGATATCGACCTTGCCGTCGGCACCCACGCACTGCTGGGCGAGGGGGTCGTCTTTCGCCGGCTCGGGCTGGTCATTACCGACGAGCAGCACCGGTTTGGCGTGGCCCAGCGCGCTGCGCTGGCCAAAAAGGGGCACGCGCCGCATCTTCTGGTCATGTCGGCCACTCCCATTCCCCGCACCCTGGCCCTGATGATATACGGCGACCTGGATTTGTCGGTGCTCGACGAGCTGCCGCCCGGCCGTCAGAGCATCGCCACCTACGCCGTGGGCACGGCGTTGCGCCCGCGCATCTACCGCTTCCTGCAAAAGCACCTCGATCAGGGGCTGCAGGCCTACATCGTCTGTCCCCTGGTGGAGGAGGGGGATTCCCCCATGGCCTCCGCAGAGGAATACGCCCGCCGCCTGAGCGAGCGGGAATTTGCCGGCTACCGGGTCGGGCTGCTGCACGGACGGATGAAGGGAAGCGAAAAAGAGGCGGTCATGCGCGACTTTCAGCAAAACCGGATTCAGCTTCTCATTTCCACGACGGTGGTCGAGGTGGGGGTCGACGTCCCCAACGCCGTGGTCATGGTCATCGAGAATGCCGAACGCTTCGGCCTGTCGCAGCTGCACCAGCTACGCGGGCGGGTGGGCAGAGGGAAGCATGCGTCGACCTGCATCCTGGTTTCCGACGCGCAAAACGAAGATGCGCTGCGCAGGCTGCGGGTGATGTGCGAGACCTGCGACGGCTTCCGCATCGCCGACGAAGATCTCAAGCTGCGAGGCCCCGGCGACTTTTTCGGCGCCCGCCAGCACGGGCTGCCCGAGCTGCGCATCGCCGACATGCTCACCGATACGGCGGTGCTGCGCGAAACCAACCTTGCCGCAAGGGAATTGCTCGAGCGCGACCCCAAGCTGGAGGCGCCCGAACACCGCGGCTTGTCCGAGTTGGTCGAGGAGCTTTTCTCCACCATTGGTCAGGAAGGGCTCAACTAAACTACCGCCTATGGGAGTTCCCGTGGGCGGTATTTTCGTGGGTAGGACGATGATCCACGCCAAAAGGTCAGCCCATCGCTATCGGACTGTCATCAAAATTATTCAACGATTTTAAATATGCTGGTAAAAAAGTCTCGATTTTGCCGTCTCTAGGCGTCTGTCGGTGGTTTTCTGTACAGGATATCTAAAAAACTGCGTTAAGTTCGGCAAAAGCGACAAATTCTTTTGCTTGCAATGTGGTCAGTATATGTTTATACTACAGATAAGGCGTGGTATCTTTTGGATACCTCCATTCATCGATGATAAGGAGAGTGCAAACGAATGAGTAAAATAAGAGCCGGTATTGTCGGCTGCGGCGGCATTGCCAACGGCAAGCATCTGCCTTCCATCAAAGCGACCGGCGAGGTTGACCTGGTGGCTTTTTGCGATATTGTGCGCGAACGCGCCGAGGCGGCCTGCCTGACTTACGGGGCTGAGGGCGCCAAGGTGTATGAGGATTATAAAGAGCTGTTGAAGGACGATTCCATCGAGGCGGTCTACGTCTGTACCCCCAACCGCTCTCACAGCTTCATCTCCATCGACGCCCTCAACGCGGGCAAGCACGTCATGTGTGAAAAGCCCATGGCCAAAACATACGCCGAGGCGGTCGAGATGGTCGAGGCCGCCAAACGAAACAACCGTGTACTGACCATCGGCTACCAAAACCGGCGCAGCGCGGCCTCGATGTACATCAAACAGGCCGCCGACGCAGGCGACCTGGGGGAGATCTACTACGCCAAGGCCCATGCGGTGCGCCGCCGTGCGGTACCGACCTGGGGCGTGTTTCTCAACGAATATGAGCAGGGCGGCGGCCCGCTGATCGATATCGGTACCCATGCGCTCGACCTGACGCTGTGGTGCATGAACAATTATAAGCCCCGCATGGTCGTCGGCACCTCTTTCCGCAAGCTGGCCGACCAGACCAACACCGGCAACGCCTGGGGCGATTGGGATCCCAAGGAATTTACCGTGGAGGATTCCTGCTTTGGCTTCATTGTGATGGAGGATGGCGCCACCATCTCCCTCGAGAGCAGCTGGGCGCTCAATACCCTGGATGTGATCGAGGCCTCCACCACCCTGTGCGGCACCGAGGGCGGCGCCGACATGCGCGACGGCGTGCGCATCAACGGGGTCAAGCACGGCAAGCAGTATATCTTAAAGCCCGACCTGTCGGCAGGCGGCGTGGCCTTTTTTGAAGGCTCGAGCGGCAAGCCGGAGGAAATCGAAGCCAAAATGTTCCTCGACGCCATCCGAAAGGGCACCGAGCCCTCTACCCTGCCCGAGCAGGCGGCTGTGGTAACCCGCATCCTGGAGGCGATTTACGAGTCGGCCAAAACCGGCAAGCCGGTCTATTTTAACGACTGATCCATCTTCTGTTCCAGCGGTGCGCAGACGAAAATGCGTCCGCCCGATCACAAAGAGTACAAAGCGGCCATCTCGCCATACCATCCGGCGGGATGGCGTGGCTTTTTCGCCTGGCCCCTCCCCCGGCCTGGGCGACAAGGGAAAACCTCCCGCCCTGTGCGCTGGGAAATGGGGGACGGCGTGTTTGGCCATATGTCTGTATAGCGGCGGCCGCTGCGCCGAATGATCCAAGCCGCCAAAGAAAGCCGGTTGGTTATTTTGAAACCGCTATGCACACCGCCGGTATGCTTTTCGCGCAGCTTGGCCGTGGTTGCCCTGCGTAGATCTCGCGCCCCCGGCACGGCGGCGGATTCTCGACAAAACCGGGCTATCCGGGATGCAGCCGACGATGCGCCGGCAGCCGTACCGGTCATGCCCCAATCAGAAAGGACGAAACACCATGAAATTAGGCTTAATTACCGCCCCCTGTGCATCTGGCATTGAAAGGGTGGCGAATTTTGGGCTCGGTTCCGCCGAGTTCGACATCAACATCGGCTCGGACATCGACGCCTTTGAGGCCGAGCTGCCCGCAATCGAAAAGGAAATGGCGCGCACCGGCGTCTCGGTCGACTCCATCGGCCGCTGGGGCCCCGACCGCGTCACCATCGAAGGTCCCATCGAAGAAGAGCTCAAGACCGAATACCGGCTCATTGACGCCGCGGCACGCCTGGGCACGCCGGTTTATGTTTCGGGCTGCAATGCGGTGGAAGGGCTCTCTTTTTATCAAAACTGCACCCTGGCCATTGAATATATGGAAAAGCTGCTCGATTACGCCGCGCCCAAGGGGGTCAAGGTGGCCACCTATAACTGCCACTGGAATTCCTTCCTCGACTGCGACCCGGCCTGGACGGTCGTGCACGGCCATCTGCGCGAGCTGGGGATCAAGTACGACCCCTCCCACGCCTATTATGGGGGAAGGGACGTCATGGCAGAGATGAAGCAGTGGGGCGGGCGCTTTTACCACGTCCACCTCAAAGGCTCGCTGAAGGTGGGCGGCGAGCGGGTCGACGATCCCCCCGCCGGGATGGACGACACCGACTGGGGCTCCTTTATGGCCATGCTCTACGCCAAGAAATACGACGGCGCGCTGGCCATTGAGCCGCATTCCGAGACCTGGCAGGGCGAAATGGGCGACCGGGGCATCCGGTATACCATCGATTACTTCCAAAAACGGATATTAAAATAATCCGGCGGCCCTGATCCACCGAAATTGCGCGGGCCGGGGCCATGTGTGAAAATACCGCGGGCAGGCCGCAGCGGCGGCCCTTCCCGCTGTAGATGAGGAGGCATTTGCATGAAGCTTGGAAAACCGCTTGGCGTTCAGTTATACACCTTTCATCAGGAGTACCCGTCCGACTATGTGGGGACCATCGAGCGCATCGCCGCGCTCGGCCTGGAGGGCATCGAGTTTTGCGGCGGCTTTGAGCTGCCGGCCGACGAGCTCAAGGCCCTTCTCGACCGGCTTGGGCTCAAGCCGGCCGGGTGGCATATTGATCTCAACGCATTTCTCAACGACTATGAGGCCACCGTCGCCTACCATAAGACCATTGGCAACCACCTGGTCACCATCCCGGCCTATCCGATGGACAGCGAGGAGGATTTGGAGCGCCTGATCTCCATCGTCAATGAGCTCTCCCCCCGCTTGCAGGCCGACGGCCTGACGCTGGGCTACCACAACCACACGCATGAGTTCCAGCGCTTTGGCGGCCGCTACGGGCTGGATATCCTGGCCGAGCGCTGCGCCGATACCTTAAAGCTCGAGCTCGACCTCTACTGGGTACACCAAAGCGGCGTAGACCCGCTGGCTTACTGGCGGCAGCACAAGCAGCAGACCAATCTGATTCATTTAAAAGACGGCGTCGGAGGGGATCAGTTCACCGCGCTGGGCGCGGGGCTGGTTGACATTCCCGCCCTGGTGAAGGAGGCGGCCGACAGCGCGGTGGAATGGATGGTGATCGAAAACGACGCGCCCAAGCCCACCGCCTTGGATAATGTGCGCGAAAGCCTGCAATTTTTGCAGACGCTCTAACGCGGCTGCCTGGCCGACGGGCCGCGTCGAGCTGTCGTATGCCCGCCGCTTGCCGCGCCCATGACGCCGCGGGTGTTCCAACAATACCGCCGGGCTCTTCCGGCTGATGTGAAAGGATGTTAGCTCCCTATGAAGTTAGGTGTTTTAACCGTGCCCCTCTACTCCATGCCCTTGGCCAAGGCGCTGGATTACATCAAATCCCTTGGGGCGGAAATGGCCGAAATCGGCTGCGGCGGCTTTCCCGGCAAGGGCCACTGCGACCCGGCCGTTTTGCTGCACGACGACCGCGCTATGGCCGACTTTAAAAAGGTCATCGACGATTCGGGCATGACCATCTCGGCTTTCTCCTGCCACGGCAATCCGGTGCATCCCGACCGGGCGATCGCCGAGCAGTTCGACCGCGAGCTGCACGACGCCGTGCTCATGGCCGAGGCCATGGGCGTCCATCAGATCAATACCTTCTCAGGCTGCCCGGGCGACTGCGCTGAGTCCAAGCGCCCAAACTGGGTGGTCTGCCCCTGGCCCAACGACTTTTTGGAGATTTTGGAGTATCAATGGAACGAGGTGCTCATCCCCTACTGGAAGCAGTTTGCGGAGTTCGCCTCCCAGCACGGGGTCAACAAGATTGCCCTCGAGCTGCACCCCGGCTTTTGCGTATACAACGGCGACAGCCTTCTGCGCCTGCGCGAGGCGGTGGGGGGCAACATCATCGGCGCCAATCTTGACCCCAGCCACCTGATCTGGCAGGGGATCGATCCGGTCGCGATGATCAAACGCCTCGGCTGCGACGCCATTCATCATTTCCACGCAAAAGACACCCGCATCGATCCGAACAACCGTGCGTTCACCGGGGTTCTGGATACCAAGCCGTACGCCGACGAGCTGGGGCGCTCCTGGATTTTCCGCACGGTGGGCTATGGCAACGACGCGGATTTTTGGAAGGACATTATCTCGGCGCTGCGCATGGTCGGCTATGACTGGGCGATCAGCATCGAGCATGAGGATTCCCTCATGAGCGGGCCGGAGGGGCTGCGCAAGGCCTGCGCTTTCCTCAAAGATATCATCATTGAAGAGCCTGCGGGCGATATGTTCTGGGTCTGAGACATGGGACCCCGGCTGGTTCCGGGCCCCCTCCCCAAGTATGGGGAGGGGGGCCCACTTCTAACGCCTGCAAGCGGAAGGCGGGAATCGCCCGGTTGGATGGCTCCCTGTGCAAAGCGCGCGGACGGAAGGCGGCTTACACGGCGTAAGGCGCGGCAGGCATTTATTGGTAAATCGGCGCGTTTTACTGCCGGATACAATAAGGCCGTCGACCTGCCCGGAAGCCAGGCCAGCGCTCGGGCTGCGGTTTCGCACGTCGTCTGGGCCGTTAGCCATTGCAACTGCGGTTTGATTTTTGCCACAATACACCCGTTTCCAGGCCCAGGCAGCCGGCCTGGGCCTTGTTTGCGTCGGCTGGGCGGCAAAGTGTGACCCCCTGGTTGTAAAACTGTTTTATCGCCCCGGTGCCTTTCCATCTCCCAGCGCAATAAAGTGCCACAAAAGGGCAACATTGGGATTTGACAATTTCGACAGGGTTTGCTACACTAAACCCCAAAGTCAATCTGACATTCCACATTACTCCGGAAGGGAAAGAAAAACATGTGTGTAACATCTGCCATCATTGGCTGCGGTGGTATGGGCGAATGGCATTACCACCAGATAACCGACCAGATTCCAGAGATCCAGATCAAAGGGGTCTATGATATCCGCCCCGAGCGCATGGAGCAACTGCGCGCGGCGGGCATCCCCACCATCGACAGCCTGGATGCCATTTTGAAAGATCCCTCCATCGAGCTGGTGACCATCGCTACCCCAAACAATTTTCACGCCCCCCTGGCCATCACCTGTCTGGAGGCGGGCAAAAACGTTGTTTGCGAGAAGCCGGTGACCATGAACGCGGCCGAGCTGTCCGACGTCATCGCCACGGCCCAACGCTGCGGCAAGGTCTTTACCGTGCATCAAAACCGCCGTTGGGACGCGGATTTTGTCACGATCAAAGAGATCATCCAATCCAACGCATTGGGCAAACCCTTTATGATCGAAAGCCGCGTACAGGGCTCCCGGCGGGTACTGTGCGGCTGGCGCGGTTACGCTGAAAATGGCGGCGGCATGCTCCTCGACTGGGGCGTGCACCTCATCGACCAGCTTCTCTGGCTGGTGGATTCCCCTGTCACGCAGGTCTACTGCCAGATGTTCGCCCTGATGCCGGGGGTGGTCGTGGACGACAATATGAAGCTGCTCATGCGCTTTGAAAACGGCCTGTCCGCCCTGGTGGAGGTGGGCACCAACTGCTTTATCCTCCAGCCGCGCTGGCATATGTCCTGCGAGATGGGCACGGCGGTCATCGACGACTGGGCAGTCAACGGCAAGATGGTCCGCCTGACCAACGAGGATGAGATGGCGTGGGAGGAAAGCATCGTTTACACCGAGGCCGGGCCAACCCGCACCATGGCTCCCCGCCCCCCCGAGACGACCGAAACGCTGCCCTTGCCCCCTGTCCAGACCGATTGGCGCGATTTTTACCGCAATGTGGTCGACGCTATCCGCAAGGGGGACGAGCTGATCGTCAAGCCGGCCGAGGCCATGCGGGTCATGCAGGTGGTCGACGCCTGCTTTGAAAGCCACCGCACCGGTGCGTCGGTGACCTGCCATATCTGATCTGGATATTTGGGCCGACGGAGCAGACAATAGCTCTATCGTCCCCACTACCCACAAGCCGCAAGGTCAGGGTTAAAAGGAATTCCCCCTTTACATCCAACCCCATAACCCTTTGCGGGAAGCAGCCAAGCAACCGGTGCATCGGTTGCTTGGCAAAACAAGGCTTGGCTGACTTTTGCCTTGCTTCGGGAAATGGAAGCGGGTCAACGGTTCTCTTTTCGTGCAGCCGGTAATACACAAAACCACCTCCGGGCTATTTGGACAGGTCCAGTAAAAACGGACAGTGACAAAATACCCCCTGATGTAGGAA
>CBCTCU010000010.1:0-65167 GCA_965145485.1 uncultured Eubacteriales bacterium
CAGAAGATTTTGTTCTACGAAAAAAGAGCGGTGTTTAGAATGAAACGAATCTGTCGTAAAAGAAAGCAGCGAACCTTGCGCTTTGAAGACGCCGCGCATTTTAATTTTGTACTAGATACGGACGAAGAACTGCGGAACGGCATGACAGAGTTGGCCTTGGAATTTTCCAGCCTGACCGAAGAGGAATATACGGAGAAGTTCCTGTAGTTGCTGCGCCGCGCCGGCTTGGAGCTGTCAGCCAGAGAACTCAAAACTTTACTCCTTCTGCGGCGGCAAACCGATCAGATGCTTCTGTGCGATAAAACGGACGAAGCAAAATAAATCTGCAAAAAACGGGGTAAAACCGTATGGACGGACTGAGATACGCCAATATAGTGCTGGATGTTTTCAGCATTGTTCTATCTGTGTTGCCAATCGTTTACCTAATCAGCAACCATCGATACCGGCAAAAGTTGAACCAATATTTTCTGGGCGTCTGCATCTCCAATATTTTGATGATCGGGGGCGACCTGCCGGACTGGTTTCTGCCCACTGCCGCCGAAGCGTCGGAAAAATGGAGTCTGTCGGCCGCCACGGCGCTCTACTACGCGGCCTCCGCTTTTGTCTTGTATTTTTTTACTCGGTACATCATGGAATATCTGCAATTGACAGGGCGGGTCAAAAAAATCTGCTTGCTGTATGCGCTGTTTTTATGCAGCGTGCAGGTTTTTTTCGCCGTGATTAGTCCCTTTACCGGCTCTATTTTTTACATAACGAACGACGGGTATCAGCGCGGTCCGCTGTTCCTGATTTCGCAGTTTGTTCCGCTGCTTTGCTATATGCTGTTCATGGCGCTGGTACTCATTTATCGAAAAAAACTGCTGCCCAGAGAAGTCGTGTTTTTTTTGCTATACATATTTATCCCGTTGAGCAGCGGTGCGGCACAAATGGCCATGCGCGGTATCGCGGTGGTCAACGCGAGCGTTACCATCGCCACCCTGATTATCCTTATGAACGTACAGTTTGAACACGAAGTAACGATGAAGGAGCAGGAGAAGGAACTGGCTGAGAGACGGATTGATATCATGCTCAGCCAAATCCAGCCCCATTTTTTATACAACTCACTGGCGGTCATCCATTACCTGTGTGAAGCCGATCCGGAGACTGCAAAAAAGGCGATTCAGAGATTTTCGGAATTCCTGCGGGGAAACATGGACAGCCTGAAAAAGCGTGAGCCGGTTTCCTTCGGGACGGAGCTGAACCATGTCATGAACTATCTGTATTTGGAGCAGCAGCGGTTTGGCGATAAGCTTCAGGTGATTTACCAAATCAAGACGGAGGATTTCCTGATCCCGCCTCTTACTCTCCAGCCGTTGGTGGAAAACGCTGTGCAGCATGGCATCCTGAATCAAAAAGACGGCGGTACGGTCATTATCCGTACCGAAGAGACGGAGGATCACGCCGTCGTAACGGTGGCTGACAACGGGGTCGGGATGAAAAATACGGAAGGGAACCCATCTTTAGGCGAACATTCCCATATCGGTATTTCCAACGTCCGCAGCCGTCTGGAAAAGATGGTGGACGGCAGCCTGGAGATAGAAAGCAACGACCAAGGAACAACAGTCACCATCCGCATTCCCTGGACGGGAGGGATTGATATATGACCTTTTTAACAATCGATGATGAACCTTTGCAGCTGAAAGAAATCATATCCGTTGTGCAGCGGGTTCAGCCGGAGGCTGAAATTTTTTCTCATACCTGGCCGGAAGACGCGCTGGAAACGGCAAGGACTCATGCGGTAGACGTCGCCTTTCTGGACATTCAAATGGGCGGTATGACCGGGCTGGAGTTGGCGTTGAAGCTAAAGGAAGTGAAGCCGGATATCCATATTATTTTTGTCACAGGGTACGCGCAATATGCAGTGGACGCCTTTGCCATGCACGCAACCGGCTACCTGCTCAAGCCCGTCACAGAAGAGGCCGTCAGCCGGGAGCTGACCTTCATCTACAATGAACAACAGGCAGTAAGCCGCATCCAGATTAAGACATTCGGCGGGTTTGACATCTATGTGGACGGTCAGCCGGTCCGGTTCGGCCGGGCAAAGGCCAAGGAACTGTTAGCCTATCTCGTAGACCGCAAAGGCTCGTCTGTAACAACAGGAGAAGCTTACGCCGCTCTCTTTGAGGATGCCGAGGATACTCCCTCCGGCAAGTCGTATTTCCGCACCATTCTGCATGAAATGATCATAGCGCTGAAGAAAGCACATGCCGATGAAATACTGCTGAAAGGGCGCAACAGTTTTGCTGTTGACCCCCAAAAATTTGACTGTGACTATTATCGCTTTTTACAGGGTGATCCCGTAGTAATTAACGCATTCCAAAACGACTATATGCTGTCCTACAGTTGGGCGGAAATTCGCAACGCCGAGTTGGGTTTTTGGGAATACAAGTAGTCTAAGAATCGATGAAAATCCAGGGTTTTACAAAAAACTCTGGATTTTTTATTTTGTCTCATTTTTTCAAGGCTTTGTTGCGGTTTTGTTGCGCTTCGGTCGATATACTAAGTATCAATGTAAGCAGAGGGGGAGGATGCTATGACGGTTCTGCTCGTCGACAGCGACAAACAGGCGTTGGACCGGGAGGCCAAACGTCTGGCCGGCCGACAGTCAGGCATGATGGTCGTCCTTCACAGCAGCGCAAACGATGCCATCAAATTTGCGATGTACCACGAGGTGGACGTTGTCTTCACCAGAAGTGTACTGGCGGAAATGACCGGCCGGGAGCTGATTGAAAAAATACGGCGTTTTAAGCCGGAGGCAGAATGCCGCATTCTTCTGAAAGATGAAGAAATACCCCTCGTTCAGCTTTGGACAAAAACCTTATCCTCTTCCGACAGCAAAGGCACACACAACAGCCTGCCGGAGGAAAAGAATGAAACAATAAAAAGAACGAACGTACATAGAATAGAAAATGAACGGCCGGCGGGTGAGCATTCCTGTCAGCATGAGCAAAAGAAAGGCGATGACGATATGACCGAGCAAGAACTGCGTAGTTTAAGCCGTAAAGAGCTTTTGGAAATGATGATCGAGCAAGGCAAAGAACTGGAATTTGTCAAAGCGGAGCACAAAAGGGACGTGGAGTTTCTGAAAGCCGAGCATGAAAAAGAAACACAGCTGCTGAAAGAAGAATTGGAAAAGGTGAAAAAAAGCCTGCAAAACCGGGAAATCGCCATCAACGAAGCGGGCTCTATTGCCATGGCCGCACTTCAACTCAACGGAGTCTTTGAAGCCGCCCAGGCAGCCAGCCAGCAGTACATAGAGAACATCCGCAGCCTCAACGACCGGCAAGCGTCCATCTGTGCGAAGCGTGACGCGGACAGCCGGGCCGAAGCCGACCGGCGAATCCGGGAATCAGCGGCGAAATGTGAAGAGATGGAAGCAGCCTGCCGGGAAAAATGCGTGGCGATGGAGGCGGACGCCAAACAACGCTCGGAAGCCTATTGGACTGAGGTCTCGACGCGTCTACAGACATTTTACGAAAATCATCAGGAACTGAAAAAGTTACTGAATACCAATGTCCCGATCCCCCAGATATAAACGGGGTGTCGGTATGAAACGAAAAGCAAATTTTTCGCCTCCCACCCTCGAGCAGCTGGAAGCAGAACTGGCGCGGGAAACAAACCGGAGACGGCATAAGCGGAACGCCGGTGTGAAACGAAAACCGGATTCCCCGCTGCCTGCGGTTCCTGCGGTGCAGCAGCTGGAGACGGAGCTGAAGCGGGAAACATATCAAAGACGGTATCGGCGTATGCTGCGCAGCACCATTTCCACGCTGATTGTGGTGGCGGCTGTCGTTGTGCTGGTTTCCAACCTTTTCCTTCCTGTCCTGCGGATTTATGGTTCATCCATGACGCCGACGCTGGTGGATGGAAACATTGTCGCCGCCGTGCGGGACGGCTCCTATGCGCGTGGAGATGTCATTGCCTTTTATTACAATAATAAGATTTTAGTAAAGCGCGTGATCGGTTTGCCCGGTGAATGGGTGGATATCGACGCACAGGGCAATGTGAGCATCGACGGCGAACCCCTTGACGAGCCGTACTTAGAGGAAAAGGCTCTGGGCGAATGCGATGTCGAGCTTCCCTATCAGGTGCCGGACGGGCGGTACTTTGTCATGGGCGACCACCGCAGCGTTTCCAGCGATTCGAGAAGCAGCGAAGTCGGCTGTGTTCCGGAGGAACAGATTGTCGGCAAACTAATCTTCCGAATCTGGCCGTTGAATGAATGCGGGATAATCGCGTAATATCCGGAAAGGAGGTTTTCCATGAAACCATACAATCGAAAGAATATGATTTCAGACTACATACAGGAACATAAGCTGCGCAAGCACTGGTATCGGATAACGGCCGTTCTGGCGGCAATCGCAGTTGTGGTGACAGCGGCCATTATGATTCTGCCGGCCATCACTATGGAAAATAACAGCTACGACTTTTCCGAAAATATTACCAGCGTCACGGTGGAGAGGGAGCAGGGCGGCCAATGGACCCAGAGCGATACGTTTACAGACGGCGATACCATCCGGGTCACCATACGCTACGCTATCCCCCAGGGTGCGATTACTGAAACGCAGCCGAACATGCACTATCAGCTTCCTGCCGGTATTGCCTTGGAGCAGACAGAGACAGGTGATGTATATCTGGAAAACGGGCAGAGGGCCGGTACTTACACCATCTCCACAGAGGGTTCCATCAATATCACCTTTGACGAGACCTTTGCCAATGGTGAAGCTTTTTCCGGGAATCTCCACTTCCAGGGCTCCATCGCGCTGGCGGATTTGGATGAGGATCAGGAGATCCAATTCGGCGGAGACGGCGGCAGCATCATCGTGGTGCCTGAAGAGAAGAGATACACTCTGAATATCGGGAAAGTCGGCATGTATATACGAGACGCAGAGGACGTTGATAATTATGCCACGCTGGATTTGGACATAGAACAGGGGGACCTTATCTACTATCTTTCCGTTTTCACCAACAGTAATTCCAACGGCAGCGACGGTTCCATCGCTATCACCGACCGCTTCACGCACAATCCTGCCGACGGCGTGGTCACCTATGACGAAAACAATATTGTGATCATCAAAATGGGGAGAGACGTGAATGGGAATTTTGTTCCTACGCCAATAACCGACTATAACATTACATACACGCAGCAGACTGGGCCGGACGATGCCAACACCAGCAGCTTCGCCATTGACGGTCTCCCGGCACTGGGGGAAAACGAAGCGTACGAGATTTACTATATCGCCAGGCCACAAGGCGTAGTCAACTCTCCCAACGCCTCCTTTTCTCTGACAAACACAGCCACTGCCAAAGACGATTCTAAAACGGTCTCTGCCAGCGCCACCGTGGAGCTCAGTAAACGCATGGTATATAAGGAATCCGGCGCCAACGAGGGTACCGGCAATGTGAGCTGGACGGTCATTCTCAATGAAGATGGCCGGGATCTGAGCGGCATGACTTTCCGGGACGAGATGTACTATAAGCGCAACAACGGCGCTGATACACCCTATGATTTGTCGGATATAGAAAATTTCCGTGTGACGGCCTATGAAATCAACGATGCCGGACAACAAGTGTCGAAAGGCGACGTGACGGCAGACTTCGAAAGATTAGTTAAGTTTGAAAACAACGAGATGATTGTTCGATTCCCGGCGGCTGGCGGCTGGCCGGAGGAAGGTGCCTCCAACTGGGTTTATCGAATCACCTACGAGACCCCTTTCCCAGAGGGAGCAGCAGTTGACGACCAAATTTCCTTCACAAACACCGCCCGGCTGGAGGGTTATTATACGACTGTAACTTGGAACGGCTCAGTTCCGGAGTCTGGCTACGGTTTGGTAAAGAACATCTACCGTTCTGATCCGAACACCGGAACAGACCAGGCATCCATCACCTGGCAATCCACAATCACGTATCCCTCCGCAGCTTTCACTTTGGAGGACATCCGGTACATCGACTGGATTCAGGACGCCTATTATGTAGACAGCGGACGGTACATCGAGGGAAGTCATTACACCACCTTGCAGGTCCTTCAAAGCACCTTGCGTATCGAAAATGCTCTGGGACAGCAGCTGAATAGAACAGAGGATTACAACATCGAGGTTGTGTATGCGGAAGATGTGGCGGACGGAGCCATTGAAAGTGCTACCTGGGAAGCGGTGGAAGACATTTTTGAACAGTATGGTAAAACGGTCACGGAGCAAGAGTTCAACGCAAATTCCACCAAACCCATTGCGCTGTTTCGCATCGTCTTTACAGAGGGGGCGAAAGCGAAGCTGGAAAGCGGCCAACGCCTGTATATCTACTACGATACAGTGTTAGACCGGCAAGGCGTTACGAACGGTCAGGCTGTAACCATCAAAAATACGGGCGCCATCCCGCTGCATAAAGACGTGGCCGAAATACAGACCGCCTTCCACCAGCAGTTGAACAAGCAGGTCAGCAAAACGGGCATAGCTCCCAGTGGCGATGATTTTGCCCTGGATTCCGACATCTATGTAGACGGCCCCGTTGACATCGACCTTGGGGATACCGGCGGCAGAATTTACTATCGCATCCTGTTCTATAACTATACGGATGTTATAGAGTTCCACGATAACCTTTTACAGAAATTTGATGGAAAGATTGGCTTTGACCAAAATCTGCGGATCTACGACGTGCTCACCGGTGAAATCAGGACGGTAAAAACCTGGGACTATGTCGACAGCTCCGGAAAGTATCATGGAAATTATCAATTGCATGACCTTGGGCAGTTCAAGGATTGCATCATCGGCCTGTACTACTACATCGACGTAAGCGGCGACGAGGCGCTGGCCGACTTGGGAGAGGGAGAAACCATCGACTATACCAACACTGTCGCCTGGGCGGGCGTTGGCAGTGATTCTTCCACGGCCCATGCCGCCAACGGCGAGCCCACGTTGAAAAAAGAAGGTGTTTTGACCACTGAAAATGGAGAAAATCTCGTTTACTACTATGTGGTTGTCAATCCCGATGGGCGGGATCTGCACCCGACCAGCAATTTGCTGGAACTGCGGGACAGCCTCACTCTCCCTGCCGGCGCTTCGGCAAACCTGCGTCTGGAAACCATCGGGCTTTACCACTATGACGCCCAAAATGCAGACGGGCACTACCTGGGAGCGGAAGTGACGGAGGATGAGTTCGGCGAATTCGAAGTGCTTCAGTTAGAGGGAACCACTAACACCTATACCTTCACCCTGCCGGATAAGATGGCCTGCGTGGTGGCTTACGCCTATGCGATTGACCCAGGGACCAGCGCCCTGGGGGAAATTCAGGTAAACAATACTGCCTCCCTGCTGGGCCGTGCGGTCATTTCTGCCGGAGATGCAGTCACCATCAAAGCCCAGGAATCCGGGGCGCAGGTAAACAAAGCGACCCTGACCATCTACAAGTACGGCGGTGACAATCGTGCCAACCTGCTGAATGACGTGCTTTTCGACCTGTTCCGCTATGAGCAGCAGGAGGATGGGAACTACGCTTGGGTTCGGACCGACCTGACGGCAATGGGAACAGAGGCCGAGGATGGAGGCCGTCACTTCATCACCGGCGGAGACGGCGTCGAAGGCGCCATTATCCTGAACTTTTTGGATGAGGAGGATGGCGGCGGCTCTCACTACAATACCCTTTATCGTCTGACAGAATTCCAGAGTATCGATGGCTATCAGCTCGACCCCACGCCCCGGTATTATGTATGGGGTGAAGCGGGTAAGACAGAAGAAGACACGGCTGCGCTGATGGCCGAAGCCCTGGAAAAAGCAGGAGTAAAATGGGAGCAAGTCACCTTTATCCCCTTCGGCGAGAGCAAGACGGACAATATTGCCAACGAGCCCACCACCACCTCCATCTCCGTCACCAAGCTGTGGCAGGATCAGGACGGTGAAATGCTGGCAGAAAATCTACCGGACAGCGTCACGGTTACTTTGTACCAAATCGTCAACGGTGTGGCTACAGAATATCAGGCGGAAGGAGTTGTCAATCCTGTCACGCTCAACGCAGACAACGGCTGGTATTACAGCTGGAAAAATCTTCCCAAAGAAATAGACGGCCAAACGGCCACCTATACCGTGGTGGAGGAACCGCTGGAAGACTGGGAAATTGCCTATACATACCCGGAGGGCGGAAACGAATCCACCGGTGTAGTCGAGGGCAATATCTCCATAACCAACATCAAAAAGTCCAGTTATATCCTGCCGGAGACCGGCGGGATCGGACCAACTTTCTTTATAACCGCAGGACTACTTCTTATGGGGGCGTCCGGCGTGGGATATTTATATCTGCGGCGCAGACGCCGGAAGGAGGGAGATGCTTCATCATCATGACGCCCCTGCAACGGTAAGCAATGTAATTTTTGAAAAATGAAAGGAGAAACCTCAATGAAGAAGATGAAGAAACTGGCGGCAGTCCTGATGTCGCTGGTCATGGCAGCGATGCTGGCGATTCCGGCATTGGCTGCGGGAGAGTATTCCATCACCATCAACAACGACAAGAACGGCCATACATACGAAGCCTACCAAATTTTCGCAGGCGATGTGTCCAGCGATGATCCAACCGACGGCGCAACAGCCGGCCCCATCCTCTCAAACATCGCCTGGGGCAGCGGCGTAAATTCTGCTGAGCTGCTTGCGGCGCTGAAAACTGCCGACAATGCGAAATACGGCGAGTGTGAAACCGCTGCCGACGTGGCAGAGGCACTCGGCATAGAGAACGCTACCGCCGCTGACGCGGCAGCTTTCGCGGAAATCGCTGCGCAGTATCTTGCGGCTGTTGCAGGAACCGCTACTGAACCCGTGGAGGGAAATTACGTCATTGATAACCTGGCCGCCGGCTATTATCTGGTGAAAGATCAGGACGGCAGCTTGGAGGGCGACGCCGATAGCGCTACCGAATATATCGTCCAGGTGCTGGGCAACGTCACCATGAACCCCAAAGACAGCGATATCCCCACCGTGGAGAAGAAGGTCTCGGACGAAGAATATACGCAATTTGAAGGAGCGCAGGGGCCTGACTATCAACCTCCCTATGGTTACGGGTACAACGATGTGGCTGACTGGGACATCGGCGATTCCGTGCCCTTTAAGCTCATCGGTTCCATTCCGGATATGTCCGCCTATGATACCTATGAGTACATTTTCACCGATACCCTGTCTAATGGCCTGACCCTGCAGGCAGGTACCATCAAGGTGTATATAGCCCGTAATCCGTATGATCAAGTGAATAATTATGAACCGTTGATTATGGGAGCGGATTACACCCTCGATGTGCAAAATGTAGGTGCAAACGGCGGCGGCTCTTTCTCCATCGCTTTTGAAGATTTGAAGACCAATCGATATCTCACCGGAGCAAATAAGGAAGAGTATCATTACGTCATTGTGACCTATGACGCCACCCTGAACACCAATGCCGTGATCGGATTGGATGGTAACCCCAACAGTGTAGATCTTCAGTTCTCCAACGATCCTAACGGGGAGGGTCTGGGCCGCACTCCTGAGGACACCGTCATCGTCTTCACCTATCAGCTGGACGGTACCAAGGTGGACGGTGAGGATGTGGACACCAAGCTGGAGGGCGCTGAATTCGTGCTGCTTAACGGCGGCCATACCCAGGTCGCTCATATAGAAAACGGCAAGCTGGTTGGATGGGTTGATCTGCCGGAGGGATATAATTACGAGAATTACAAAGAAATCCCCTATGAAACGTGGGAAAAATTCAACGCAACCAACAATGTTATTATGACTTCTACTGCGGAGGGCGTGTTCGGTGTATCCGGTCTGGATGATGGAACGCTGTATCTTTTGGAGATCAAGGCTCCCAATGGGTACAACCTGATGGAGAATGACTTGAGGATTGATATTGCTGCCACTACCGCTAATGGCCAGACTTGGGATGGTGTTCCTGCTAATGCCCTCACTGCCCTGACCATCGCGGTTGACCAAGGCAATGCTGAAAATGGCAATGCCCAAACCGGTGCCGTGGCCTTGACTGTGACCAATAACCAGGGTTCCACCTTGCCTGAGACCGGCGGCATCGGCACGACCATCTTCTTTGTGTTGGGCGGTCTGCTGGTTATCGGCGCAGGCGTCTTGCTGATTGTCCGGCTTCGCATGAGAGCGGAAAATAAAGAGTAATTCGCATTTTACATACTGCTGCGGCCGGGAGAGGGCTCTCTCCCGGCGCCGCAGCGGTGAGGAGAGCCCTGTATGAACAACAACGCCGCCAAGAAGAACAAAATCATTTTTATCCTTTTAATCGTCGTGCTTCTGGCAGGGCTGTCCTTACTGCTGTATCCGGTTATCAGCGATTACTGGAATTCCCTCCACCAGTCCCGGGCGATCGCCACCTATATGGAAGCCGTTACAGAACTGGACGACGACGCCTATGAAGAATGGTGGAACGGAGCGCAGGCTTACAATGCCTCCCTGATAAAGAAACAAAATCGCTTCCAGCCCGGCGAAGACGAAAAAGAAGCCTACGAAAAGCTGCTCGACATATCCGGGCACGGCATCATCGGCTATGTCGAAGTGTCAAGCATCAACGTCACCCTGCCGATTTACCACGGGACGGACGATGAGGTACTACAGGTCGCCATCGGACATATTGAAGGCTCATCCCTGCCGATAGGCGGGCCGAGCACCCATTGCGTAATATCCGGACATCGGGGGCTGCCCTCCTCCAGACTGTTTACCGATTTGGATCAGCTGGTCGAGGGAGATATCTTTATCCTGCGGGTGCTGGATGAAGTGCTGACATACGAGGTCGATCAAATTCGCATTGTGGAGCCGGACGATATATCCCTGTTGGGAATCGAGGAAGGCCAGGATTTTTGCACTCTGATTACCTGTACTCCATACGGCGTCAATTCCCACCGCCTTTTGGTGCGGGGACACCGCGTGGAAAATCAGACGGTGGATACGCTCCGTATTACAGCAGACGCGATGCTGATCGACTCCAGGCTGATGGCGTCGATCATCGCGGCCCCCGTCCTGCTGGTTCTTCTTCTGCTGGCATTGCTTCAAGCACGGAGAAGAAAAAAAGGCAAACAGTAAACGATAAGAGGTGATAAACGGATGAAAGCCAAGCCAATTTTGAAACGAACCGCTGCCATGCTGCTTACTCTCTGTCTCGGCGTGTCCTGTATGGCTGCGACTGATTTGGCCCGCGGAGATGTAGATACCGGTCGGTCGGCTTCCCTGACCGTATATTTCGGAGAGGGCGGCTCCGGTTTTTCAGATGTGGAATTTGATATTTATCGCGTGGCCGACATATCCGATACAGGAGACTACACCCTGACGGGAGATTTTCAGGGATATCCGGTCAGCTTAGAGGATTTGGACAGTTCCGGCTGGCGGACGCTGGCTCAAACCTTAGCTTCCTATGCTGTCCGGGATAGCTTAAACCCGCTTCGGTCCCCAAAAACCGGGCAGGACGGACGGAGCTATTTTCCTGGGCTTACCGTGGGCTTGTATTTGGTAACGGGAGCCTCCCATGAAAAAGAAGGAACAACCTATACGCCCGAACCGATGCTGGTATCCTTGCCTATGCTGGCAGAAGATGGCGAGCGGCTCTATGATGTGGAGGTTTCCTGCAAATTTGACAGCGAAACCATACCGGCTTTCGTTGAACGCAAGGTGCAGAAGGTCTGGAAGGACGACGGCAACGAAGAGAAACGCCCGGAGAAAATCGCCGTTCAGCTTCTGGAAAACGGGACAGTTGTAGATACCGTGACATTAAGCAAGGAAAACAACTGGGAATACACCTGGGAGAATCTGGACGGCGGCTCCCGGTGGCAGGTCGCGGAAGCCAACGTGCCGGATGGGTACACGGTCGCCATAACGCAGGAAGGAACGGTCTTTATCATGACGAACACCCGCCCCTCCGAACCGCCGCCAAAACTACCCCAGACAGGAATGCTGTGGTGGCCGGTGCCGGTACTGGCCTGCGGCGGTCTGCTGCTTATTGTAATCGGCTTTGTGCGGCGCAGACGGGGAGAGCAGGATGAAAAATAAAGGAAAAGGCGGAGCGATTTTTATAGCGGGAGGGTTGCTGTTGCTTGCGGCAGCTCTCCTTTTGACCGGCTATAACCTATATGATGAATACAGGGCCGGCGCAGCAGCGGACCATGCGCTGGAAACATTGCAGCAACAAATTCCGGAAATCCCGTCGGACGGTACGCAAACGCCGGAGCAAGCAGAGCTCCCTGATTATATTGTAAATCCGGATATGGAGATGCCGACAGAAGAAATTGAAGGCAACGACTATATCGGCGTTTTGGAAATCCCTTCTTTGGAGATTTCCCTGCCGGTGATGAGCAGCTGGAGCTATCCCAAGCTGAAGCTCGCCCCCTGCCGCTACAGCGGTTCGGCTTATACGGGAAATCTGGTGATTGCCGCCCATAATTACCGTACCCATTTTGGGCCGATCAAAAATCTCACGGAGGGTGCGCAGGTAACCTTTACCGATGTGAAGGGTCGCTGTTTTTCCTACGAAGTTGCTGTTGTTGAGGTGCTTGAATCTACGGCTATCCAAGATATGACCAGCGAAGAGTGGGACTTGACGCTTTTTACCTGTACCCCAGGCGGCCAGGCCCGTGTGGCTGTGCGATGCCTAAGAGCGGAGGTAATGCAATGACCTCGCTCTTTTTTTAGGATCAGGGCTTCCTCGTTTAGCGGTCGCCCTGCAAGATATACGTTCTTCTTACACAAAACAGCAAGCCGACGATGTTGAGGTCTCATATGGACCATGCCATCGCCGGCTTGCTGTTTTTGGTGAAACATGGGATCAAATCACACATATATCTCTGCGGCACCAAGGAAATTTTACAAAATCCCGTAAAGCTGTTTCATAAGCCGCACAGCGTCTATGTGATTTTCAATATACAACCAATTTTTTTACGCTTTTATATTCGTACACAAACAGTTATTATTACAGCAATAGTAGCGACTGAAAAAGGTGGTTATCCGCAATGCTGAATGAAAATAAAAAACGAAAAGAAAATCAAAAGAGTTTTCGTAAGAAGAACGTACTATCAAGCGAAATAAGATCAGCATCAGATAATTTCCAACCGATCGCGTTCGGGCAGCGGAGGGAAGGGGGAGGCTGGCAAGGTCTGATACCAGTAGGCCACCGATGCGATATCGTCCTGTAGGGGAAGATAACGACCATCCTTGCGCCATCCAAGGGCCTGGATGGTCACTTTCAAATCCTGTTCAAAACGGATGGGGTCCATAATATGCCAGCGATAGAGCGAAAAACGCTGCTGGGAGTTGTACAGACCGTCCGGCCGGATGACTTTGGGCATGCCGGCAAACGGGGTGGAATATTCCTGATAGTGCCCGCCGGTATCGAAGTTGTAAGAGCCGCAGAAATAATCCTCGGTGCCGGTGCCGCAGATGGTAGGAAAGTCCTCATCGCCGTCGAGATAGAACTTGATTTCTCCCTCGCCCCACCAACCGGTGTTGTTGACCCCCCAGGCCATGTAAGTGCCCACATACTGCCCCTGGCCGCGCACACCGTCCAGGATGGTGTATACTTCCTTGTAAGGCAGGGGATTGACTCTGCGAAACTGCGCGTGAAAATAGGCGCAGTCCTCCGGGATATCGGTCAGAGTATAGTCGATTTGATAAAAAAGCACCATAGCCTCATCACGGAGATTCTCAACGGTCATACGGCAATGCTTGCGAAAGGGCATCTCCCAGTAGCAGTTAAAAGCGCTGCCGGGGTTGACGGTCACGGGCAGGGAGTTGACCTGTGCAAAAGTCCCTCCATAGGCGTTCGCAAAAAAATCCCCCAGCGGGCATTCGACCGATGGATACTCGCAGTTGTCCCAGTAAATGCGAAGGATATACATCCTCCACTCGGCCGATGGGGTCATCCAGATATGCTGGATGGCGCCCGCGCCATCAATATCGGCAATCACCGCGGTTTCGCCCGGCCCGATGGAGATGGCAGGGCTGACCTTCCATCCCAGGCCAAGCCCACGGTTGGCCGCCGAGGAAATTCCTTCGGTTGCCATACCGCCCTTCCCTTTTTCGCCGGTGGGGTTTTCCGCGCTGATAGAACGCGTCTGAGCCTTGGATAATCGCGATAAATTGCCCAAATTCATTCCCAATCCTGAAAACATAGCGATCTACCTCCTGCTAAAGCATAACTAGCCAGAGTATATCATGGAAAAGGAAAAGGGAAAAGAGCAGTTCTTGCCATATCTTACACAGTTATTGCGCTGTGTCCAAGCGGTGAAAATTATTGTTTTGCATCGGATGACAGGCGTAGACTTTACCATTAAATTATGGTAAGATAGCTACAACCGGCTATTTGATAATTTTAGTACCGGTCTATGCTCCTGCGTAAGCGATATTATCCGCACCGACGTGTTCATGGTATCGTGTGTGTGAATGGATTTTTTACGTATTCGTGCACGTTGGCGACCGCGCGCAAAAAGCTGCCCTGCTGCGCTTTGCCGCCATGGTAGCAAAGCCCGTATATGGTTGGCTGGTTCCAGATTTGGCGCGGGTCTATGGCCTTGCGAAAGAAACCATCCATACGGCCTGTATGGTTTCTTGAAACGGCTTGGAAAACGGACGGTTGCTATCCAAACCATACTTGTCCTAGGTGATTCGCCGTCCGGGCCGCGAATCACATGATATGGAGGGATTTTAGTGAAACCTGTTTTTGGACGTTATCTGGAAGATCAAACCGTGCTCCATCAAGGCCGCTTGCCGGCACGCGCTTCTTTTGTGCCCACGGCAAACGAGGCCGAATGCCTCCAATTGGGCAATGTTGGAAGCCGTGAGAAAAGCAGCCGCGTGATCCCTCTCAACGGCATGTGGGCCTTTCGCTATTTTGCGGATGCGCGCTGCATACCGCCGGATATCATGACGCAGGACGGCCCCTGGGATTCGATCCCGGTCCCGTCGGTTTGGCAGCAATTTGGGTACGAGCCATGGCATTATGTCAATGTCAAGTACCCCTTTCCTGCGATCCCGCCCAAAATTCCAACCTTCTGTCCGGCGGGCGTGTATCTTCGCCGGTTTGATTACAGGCCGCTGCCCGGCGGGCGGGCCGTGCTCACGTTCCAGGGGGTGGACGCTGCCTTTGAGGTGTACATCAATGGACGGTTTGCAGGATATAGCCAGGGCTCTCACTTGACCGCGGAATTTGACGCCACTCCATTTTTGCGGGAGGGGGTCAACTGCCTGTGCGTGGTGGTATTCAAATGGTGCTGGTCCAGTTATCTGGAATGCCAGGATAAATTCCGCTCCAGCGGCATTTTTCGGGACGTCTATCTCATCCGTACGATGGAGGGCGGGCTATATGACCTGCATTGTTATGCCTTCCCATTGGATTTGGCGCAGGGGAAGTGGGAATTGCAGGTGTCGGCCCTCGCTTTTGGACATGGTCAGGGTGGAAGGCGGCTTGCCCTGACGCTTTATGACCCGCAGGGAAACCCCGTCGCGACCCAGAAAAGCCGGTTTGAGCAGTCAATGACACACCGGTTTGTCCTCGATTCCCCCAGCCTGTGGACGGCCGAGACGCCGGCGCTTTATCGGTTGACCGCCCGGGTATTGGATGGCGGCGACGAGGTGGAGACGGCTTGTGTGCCGGTCGGCTTCGTAAGCGTCAGCACCGATGGCGGCGTGCTGCGCGTCAACGGCCAGCCGGTAACACTTAAGGGTGTGAACCGGCACGACACACATCCCGTCCGGGGCCCAGCCGTCACGCTCGAGGACATGGAACGAGATTTGCGCTTGATGAAGCAATACAACGTCAACGCTTTGCGATGCTCCCACTACCCCAACGACCCGCAGCTGCTGGAGCTGTGCGACCGTCTGGGCATTTATGTTGTGGACGAATGCGACTTGGAATGCCACGGCACCCTTTACATGGCCGAGGGAGCAAGCTGCCTTTCGGACGACCCGGCGTGGGGGCCGGCTTATGTGGAGCGTATGGAACGCATGGTGGCCCGGGATCGAAACCATCCCTGTGTGCTGATGTGGTCGCTGGGAAATGAAAGCGGCCATGGGCGAAATCACGACGCCATGGCGCAAGCGGCCCGCCGGCTTGACCCCCTTGGCAGGCCGGTGCATTACGAGGGGGCAGCCGAGGGCTACGACGTGGTCAGCCGCATGTATCCCGACCTTTCGACCGTGGAGAGAGAGGGCAAAAACGAGCAGTGCAGCCAGAAGCCGTTTTTCCTGTGTGAGTATAACCATGCCATGGGCACCGGGCCGGGCAATTTTGTAGAATATATGGAGCTTTTTTACCGCTATGAACGCCTTTGCGGCGGCTGCGTGTGGGAATTTTGCGACCATGCGGTGGAGGTGGATACCCCGGCGGGAAAGAGCTACCGGTATGGCGGCGACCATGGGGAATATCCCCATGACGGGAATTTTTGCGTTGACGGTCTCTTTCGGCCCGATCGCTCTCCCTCGACCAGCGCGTTGGAGATGAGACAGGCTTATCGGCCGATCCGCGCCCGGTTGGAGGATGGCCGGCTGATCCTGCGCAACTGCATGGATTTTCGATCGACATCCTCCATTGCCATCCTCTGGGAGATGAGCAGGGATGGAGAGGTCGTCCAAAGGGGGAAGCTGCCAATCCGCCTTGCCGCCCGTCAAGAGAGGACCCTGCCTTTGCCCTGCCAACCGGCCGGGGAGGGGGAGTGCTTTTTGACCCTTTCGTATTCTGTGGAGAAAGAACAGGACGGTTTGCCGCCAGCCGGCACTTTTTTGGGCTGCGATCAACTCCTGCTGCGCCGGGATAAGACGGCGCCGGAAACAGCCGTGTCCACGCCGCCCGGCCGGGTGGAGGAATCGGAGGATGCTTATGTCATCCAGATGGCGGGGGATCAAACGGTTGTCTTTTCCAAGAGGCTGTTTACGATTCGCTCCTGGAAGGTCGGGGGCGCCGAGCTGCTGTGCCAAAGGCCGGACAACGCCGGTTATGGCCCGCACAGCTTTTCCCCGCCGGTAGCCGGCCCCCGCATCAACCTCTGGCGCGCGCCCACTGACAACGACATGTACCTGCAACAGGCATGGAGAGAGGCCGGCTACGACCGCCTTTGGACGACCCTGGTCGACTGCACCGGTACACATCGGGCGGATTGCTTTGAAATTAAGGTTGAGGTCAACTTGACGCCTCAGTCGCTTTCGGGTATGTTTGTCGGTATGCTGCGGTATCGTTTTACACAGGACGGGCAGGTTGAGCTTCGCGCATCCCTGCGGCCGATGCGAGAGGGGCTCCCGTTTCTGCCCCGGTTTGGCCTTCTGCTTCAGATGGAACCCGCTTTTTCGATGGTTCGCTGGTATGGCCGCGGCCCGCACGAGAGCTATCCGGACTGCTACGATAGCGCCCCTGTCGGACGGTATCAGCGCCATGTACAGCAGATGACGCCTTACTGCATCCGCCCGCAGGAATCCGGCAATCGCAGCGACACCCGCTGGATGAGCGTGACGGACGCAGAGGGGAGAGGGCTGCTATTTTCCTCCGACCGGCCCTTTCATTTTCATGCATCGGCGTATACGGTGGAGCAAATCGAGCGCTGCCAGCATGCCGACGAGCTGGCCATACTTCCGCTGACCGAGGTGGCGTTGGACGGATTTTTCAGCGGGCTGGGCAGCAACAGCTGCGGCCATCCTCCCCAGGAGAATCATCGGGTCCCCTCCCACCAGCCGTTGGAATTTACCGTGCGTATGACCGCGAAACAGCCCCTGTAAACCATGGCTTAGCGCGGCGGCTTCAACGGCGGCCAAATATTCTGTGAAAAAGCCGGCGCAGGACGCTGGCTTTTGACATGTCATCGGGTCCTTTGGCTGCGTTCTCCTGAGCGAGATCCATTAAGAACTGCTGGCTGTCGAGCGGGGCGCGGAGCTTATCCTTTTTTACATATTCGCCGTCCGACATCAATACGCGGGCTTTGAGGGTGTCGTAGACGAGCGCGTCGATGATTTTATGGATTTGTTCCCGTACCCTGCTGTCGTAAACGGGGCAGGCGACCTCGACCCGCCGCTGCGTGTTGCGGGTCATAAAGTCGGCGGAGGAAAGAAACATTTTTTCCTCCGCCCCGGCGCCAAAGCAGTAGATACGGGAGTGCTCCAGATATCTTCCGACAATGCTGCTGACCTGGATGTTTTCGGTCTTTGAGGGAATGCCGGGGATCAGGCAGCAAATCCCCCGTACGATCATTTGAATCCTGACGCCGGCGCAGGACGCTTCCGAAAGCTTATCGATGATTTCGGCGTCGGTCAAAGAATTGATTTTAATAAAAATCCGGCCGGCCGCGCCCTTGGCGATCTCATCGTCGATCAGCCGCAGTACGGTGGATTTTAGCGAGACCGGCGCCACCAGGAGGTGCCGGTATTCCCCGTGCAGGTTGGCGATGGCCATGTTTTTAAAAAACACCGCCGCATCCCTTCCGATCTCCTGGTTGCAAGTCATCAGGGACAAATCGGTATACTGCTTGGCGGTGCTCTCGTTGTAATTCCCGGTACCAACCTGGGTGATATACCGGATCCCGTTTTTTTCGCGCTGTGTGATCAGGCAGACTTTGGAATGCACCTTAAAAAAATCAAAGCCATAGGTAACGTTACAGCCGGCTTGCTCAAGGCGCTCCGACCAGTCGATGTTGTTCTGCTCGTCAAAGCGTGCGCGCAGCTCGATGAGGACGGTGACGTCTTTGCCGTTTTCGGCAGCGGCGCAGAGGTATTCCACCAGCTTGGTGTGGCGGGCAAGGCGATAAATGGTGATCTTGATGGATATGACGCGGGGATCCTCGGCGGCCTCCCTGACCAGCTCCAAAAACGGTTCCATGCTGTCGAAAGGATAGGAAAGAAGGACGTCTCTTTTCTCCACCTGCCGCAGGACGCTTTCGTGCCGCTTGAGCGTATTGGGCCAAACGGGTGTGAACGGTGGGTAGGACAAGGCCATTCTTCTGGCCTTCGGGAGCCGGGAAATCATCCCGTCGACATACCCCATCTTAATAGGGGCGCTGGTGGTGTAAATCTGCGCCCGGGCCAGCCCGAGCTTATCCATGAGGTAGGACGTAAATTCCTCGCTGATCGGGTGAGAAAGCTCCAGGCGGACGGGCGCCAGCCTCTTGCGCTGGTTTAATACCTTTTTCATCCGCTTGCGGAAGTCCGATTCATCCGCGAATACCTCGTCGTCCGGGTTGACGTCCGCATTGCGGGTAACCGCAAAGACCACTTTTTCCAGCACCGTATATGGGGCAAACAACGCCTGCACATGCTCTGCAATCATGTTTTCCATCCGGATATAGCGGGTTTCGCTGCCGGGAAGGTAAAAGGCTGCCGGCAGGGCGGGGGGAAGGGGAACCACCCCGAACATATTCCGGTTTTTGTGCTGGAGCACGACGCCGATGTGGAGGACGTTGTTGGCCAAATAGGGAAAGGGATGATGGGTATCGATAATCTGGGGGGAAAGCAGAGGCTGGACGGATGCTTCAAAGTAGCGCTGGACGTTTTTCTTTTCGTTTTTTGCAAGCTCGTGGTAGTCCAAATGATAGATGTCATGGCAGCGTAGCTGTTTTTCCACCTCGGCAAAGAGCTGTTCGCGCTTTTGATACATCGGACGAACCGCCTCGAAAATCCGCTCGAGCTGCTCGCCCGGCGTCCAGCCCGATTTGTTATCGATAAACTTCTCGTTGGCGCTCATCATGTCGAACAGGCTACCGACCCGGATCATAAAAAATTCGTCCAGGTTGCTGGTGAAGATGGAGATGAACTTTAACCGTTCAAGCAAAGGCACCGACTCGTCCATCGCTTCGGATAGAACCCGGTCGTTGAAACGAAGCCAGGACAGTTCGCGGTTCTGCGTAAAGCCTTTCTGGAATAATCTATACACAGTGTTCCCCCATTTCGGCCAGTTGGTGCATCAGATACCCTTCCCGAACCCCAAAGCTGCTGGTGACGAAGCTAACCGAATGAAAGTATTTCGCCACGGCCTGGAAAACGAGGAGGCCGGGAATCATGGTGTGGACCCGGTCGGGCGCGGCGCGCAGGATGTCATGCAGCAGTCGTCTGGGGTTATCTTTTATATCGAGAAGAAACTCTTTCAGCTGCACGAGGGTGTATTCTTCCTTTTCGCCCAGGTTGTATTTTGCTTTCATCAGTTTTAGCGCCGCGCGGGCTGTGCCGCCGACGCTGTAGACCGGCTGTGCGTCCAGGTCCTCGGTGGGGAGGGGGAGCTGGCGCAGATAGCCCCGAACCTCCTGCTTGATGCGATGCGCTTCTTTGCTCGTGGGCAAAAGGCCGTCGACCCATTTTTTATATAGGTTTAGTGATCCCAGCGGGATGGAGGTCGCCGAGACAATTTGCTTATTTTTGAAAAAGGTTAACTCCGTGCTGCCACCGCCCACGTCCATCAGCAGGCCGCTGTCGCCGAGGTTGTTTTCGAGCGCACCATAGTAGTCAAAAACGGCTTCCTCCTCGCCGGTCAATATGCGCACGTCCAGCCCGCAACGCTCCCGAATCAGTGCGACGATTTCCGCCCCATTGGCGCTGTTTCGCAGCGAGGCCGTGCCAAACGGGAAGATGCATTGCGGGCGGATGTACTGCAAGATCGACTGAATATCCGTCAAGACGTCCAGCAGAACCCGTATTCCCTCGGGGGTGATGCGATTGGCCTGGTCAATATACCCTGCAAGCCCGGCAGGGTATTTCTTATTCAGCATGGAATGCGGCCGCCCATTCTCCAGCGTATAAATGACCAGGCGAATGGTGTTCGAGCCAATATCAATCACTGCCCACATGGGCCCTTCCTCCCATTTTATGCTGTATTCCCGATTGTGTGAGTGTATCCTCGATACAGCAATCCGTTTTCTTTTGTTGCAACGCTCCTGACCGCAAGGAAAGCATAGGTTTATATTTCTATTTTTCATTATACTTCCGAATGATAAAGTCGAAAGCAAATGTGGGTAAATTGCATGTAAAAAAGCAAATTTCGAACCGATATAAAAAGGATCGCCTGACATGCAGGCGAATGGATTATGCGCTGCTGTATTTTGTAAAATGGATCACAAGAGGGTTTTATCGTGTGGGGTCTTTCGCTGGGCGAGCAAACCCACGGTGAAAGCTGCGTGCAGGAAGCAAGGGGAGGATAGAGGCGCTGTGTTTGTCTGGTCGTCATGCATATCGAGTGATTCAAGCGCCGGGTCCCATGCAGGCGGGAAAAGCCATAGCCTCTTTGGATGGCAGCAGCAAAGAAAATAAAAAAAGCTCTTGACAATCCTCCCAAAGGAGTGTAATATATAGAGCGAACAAAGACGTTCACCCAGTGACACGATATTTCGTGGCGCTGTGTGAGCGTCTTTTTTTGTTTCTCCTGTGGGCTGACCGTCCGGTATGTTGGCTGCTCGTTGGAAGCATTGGCTGTGCCTTTGTTGACAAGACGCTGCATCCGGGTCTTGGCAGCCTGAGATGGAGCAAAGCATCAACCGCAGGCCGGTATGAGAAAACCAAAGTGGTTCGCAGCATACCCGCCCGCGTTGGAGGAGGAGAAAAGGGTATGCAATTGGAAGGCCAGGTCAGAATCCCGTCCGGATGCGCGATCTCCGGTGTGTTTTCCAAGTCGGGCGAACGCATGGACGGAGGGGATATCATCCGCTCGATCGCTGTCATGCACGACCGCTCCAATGGGCTGGGCGGCGGTTTTGCAGGCTACGGCATCTATCCGGAATACAAAGATTACTACGCGTTTCATGTCTTTTATGACAATACGTCCTGCAAACAGGAATGCGAGGCTTTTTTAGAGCGCCATTTTGATATCATCAATTTGTCCAAAATCCCCACCAGGAAGGTCAAGGCCATCACCGACGAGCCCCTGATCTGGCGTTATTTCGTGGCTCCGCTGCCCACCAAGCTGGCCGACAGTCAGCTCGATGAGGACGAATTTGTGGTGCGCTGCGTTTTCCACGTCAATACGTTGATCCAAGGCGCCTATGTTTTTTCGAGCGGAAAAAACATGGGGGTTTTCAAAGGGGTGGGGTATCCCGAGGATATCGGCGAGTTTTATCGCCTGGAGGAGTATGCCGGATGCTGCTGGACGGCGCATGGGCGGTATCCGACCAACACCCCCGGCTGGTGGGGAGGGGCGCATCCCTTCGCCCTGCTCGATTTCTCCATCGTGCACAACGGGGAGATTTCCTCCTACGACGCCAACCGCCGGTACATTGAAATGTTTGGCTATCAGTGCACCCTGTTGACCGACACCGAGGTGATCACCTACATGCTCGACTACCTGCTTCGCAGGCAGGGGCTGACGCTGGAAGAGGCTTCCCACGTCATCGCCGCCCCATTCTGGAGTACCATTGCCCGTCAGGACGAGAAGAAAAGGAAAAACCTGACCTATCTGCGCAATCTCTTTTCCAGCATGCTCATCACAGGGCCGTTTTCCATCCTGTTTGGCTTTACCGGCGGTATGATGGCCCTCAACGACCGCCTCAAGCTGCGCAGCATGGTCTGCGCCGAAAAGGGAGACCGGGCCTATGTGGCGAGTGAGGAATGCGCCATCCGGGTCATCCAGCCGGAGGTCGACCGGATATGGTCTCCGCGCGGTGGAGAGCCGGTCATTTTTCTAAGTGAGGAGGCAAAGTAGTATGCCGGTTCAATATATTCTGCCAGAATACGATGTTGTGCGCGATCCCAACCGCTGCATCGCCTGCCGGGTCTGCGAGCGGCAATGCGCCAATGAGGTACATATTTATCATGAGCCAACCGGTAAAATGCGGGCCGACGAGAGCAAGTGCGTCAACTGCCACCGCTGCGTTTCCCTGTGCCCGACCCATGCGCTCAAGATTGTGAAAAATACCGATACCCTGCATTTAAGCGATAGCTGGTCGCAGACCGACATGCAGGATATTTACCGTCAGGCCGAGACGGGCGGCGTGCTGCTCGCTTCGATGGGAAATCCCCGCAGCTACCCCATTTACTGGGATAAAATGCTCATCAATGCGTCGCAGGTGACCAATCCATCCATCGATCCGCTGCGCGAGCCAATGGAAACGCGGGTGTTCCTCGGGAAACGGCCCAGAAAGGTCACGAGGACCCCGGACGGAAAGCTTTCGTGCGAGATGCCTCCTCAGTTGGAGTTGTCGGTTCCCATCCTGTTTTCGGCCATGAGCTACGGTTCGATCAGCTACAATGCCCACGCCAGCTTAGCGCGGGCGGCCACCGAGCTGGGAATCTACTACAACACCGGCGAGGGCGGGCTCCACGAGGACTTTTATCAATACGGCCCCAACACCATTGTGCAGGTGGCTTCGGGACGGTTTGGCGTGCATAAGGAATACCTGGAGGCCGGGGCGGCCATTGAGATCAAAATGGGGCAGGGGGCCAAGCCAGGCATCGGCGGGCACCTGCCGGGGGCGAAAATCGGCCCAGAGGTTTCCAAAACGCGCATGATCCCACAGGGGACCGACGCCATTTCGCCCGCTCCGCACCACGACATTTATTCCATCGAGGATTTGCGCCAGCTGGTCTATTCGTTAAAAGAGGCCACCGAATATAAAAAACCGATTATCGTCAAGATCGCCGCCGTGCACAACGTGGCGGCCATCGCCAGCGGCATTGCGCGCAGCGGCGCCGATATCATTGCCATCGACGGCTTCCGGGGCGGTACGGGAGCGGCCCCATCCCGCATCCGGGACAATGTGGGTATCCCCATTGAGCTCGCTCTGGCCAGCGTCGACCAGCGCCTGCGCGAGGAGGGAATCCGGGGGGACGTCTCCCTGATCGTGGGCGGTTCGATTCGCAACAGCGCCGATGTGGTCAAAGCCATTGCGCTGGGAGCGGACGCGGTCTACATCGCCTCGAGCGCCCTGATGGCCCTGGGCTGCCACCTCTGCCGCAGCTGCCACAGCGGTAAATGCAATTGGGGGATTGCGACGCAGCGCCCCGATCTGGTCAAGCGGCTCAATCCCGACATCGGGTCTCAAAGACTGGTCAATCTGGTCACGGCCTGGAAGCATGAAATTGCGGAAATGATGGGCGGTATGGGCATCAATTCCATTGAGGCCCTCAAAGGCAACCGGCTGATGCTTCGCGGCATCGGGTTGAGTGAAAAGGAGCTGTCCATCCTCGGCATCGGGCACGCCGGCGAATGAGCCGTGTGTATCCGATGTGCAAAACAGGCGGGATATAAAGTGCGGCCTCCGGGACGCACCCTCCCGAAGGCCGGCGCTTGATTTGATCTTTGATTTCTCCAGCGCCCGGTAAGGGAAAAGCTGGATCGGGGTACTAGCTTGCGCCGGGATTGCCCCGACCGATAGGACGGCAGCGGCACGGTCCGAGAAGGAATGGTGATTGCAATGAAAAGAGTATATGTCAATGAACCCTGGTGCCTTGGGTGCCATTTGTGCGAGTACTATTGCGCTTTCGCTAATTCGGGTTTGACGAGTATGGTGGATGCGCTTCAAAACAAAACGATTCATCCCTTGATTCAGGTGGAGGGGGATCAGAATATCAGCTTTGCCGTCAATTGCCGGCATTGCGACGACGCCCCCTGCGTCAAGGCCTGTATTACCGGCGCACTGTCACGGGATGAAAAGGGCGTTGTGGTCATCGATCAGGAGAAGTGCATCGGTTGCTACACCTGCATTCTGACCTGCCCCTATGGCTGTGTCATGCCGGCGGAGGACGGCCGGGTCGTTCAAAAATGCGAGCTGTGCGTCAACAACGCGATGGGGGAGCCGGCCTGTGTCAAAGGCTGCCCCAACAAAGCGATTGTTTACGAAGAGCGCTGACGGGGCGGCGACGGCAGGCTGCCCCGGCGAGGGGCGGCAGGCAAGGGCCATGAGAGACCCATTCAGCCGGGTGTGACCTGGAAAGGAAGGTTTTTATGGAATATGTGATTATCGGCAATTCCGCGGCGGCGGTGGGCTGCATCGAAGGAATACGCAAGCAGGATAAGGATGGGTCGATTACTTTAATTTCCGACGAGCCGTACTTTACCTACTCCAGACCGCTGATCTCTTATCTTTTGCTCGGGCGCACAGACCGGCATCGGATGCAGTACCGTCCGGATGATTTTTATGAAAAAAACCGTGTCAGGCCCCTGCTGGGAAAGCGGGCAAAGTCGATTGACCCCGAAAGCAAGCAGGTCGTCCTCGACGACGGGACCGCCTTGCATTACGATAGGCTTCTGGTGGCGACCGGTTCGCGTCCCTTTGTTCCCCCGGCCAAGGGGTTGGATGAGGTCGAGCATAAGACCACCTTCATGAGCCTGGACGACGCCAATGCTTTGGGTCAGGCGCTGCATGCCGACAGTCGTGTGCTCATTGTCGGCGCGGGGCTCATCGGTCTCAAGTGCGCCGAGGGCATCGCCCACCGCGCGGGCCATATCACGGTGGTTGATCTGTCCGCGCGCATTCTTCCAAGCATTCTGGACGAAGAGGGGGCGGCCCTGGTTCAGCGCCACATCGAAAGTCAGGGGATTGAGTTTGTCCTCGGGGACTGTGTCGAGGAATACACGGCGTACACCGCCCTGCTTCGCAGCGGCCGGAAACTGGATTTTGACGTGCTGGTCATTGCGGCGGGCGTACGTCCCAACACCGAGCTGGTGGCCGAATGCGGGGGCGAGGTGGATCGCGGCATCCGTGTGGACGCCAGCTGCCGCACTTCTCTGAACGATGTATATGCGGCGGGGGATTGCACGCTCAGCCACGACATCACGAGCGGGAAAGATCGGATTTTGGCCCTGCTGCCCAACGCTTACCTTCAGGGGGAATGCGCCGGGATTTGTATGGCGGGCGGAGAATGCCGTTACGACAGCGCCATCCCCATGAACGCCATTGGATTTTTCGGCCTGCATGTGCTGACGGCCGGCTGCTATGCCAAGGAGGTCTATTCCGAAAAAGGGGAGATGACCTATAAAAAATTATACGCGGACAACGACCTGCTCAAAGGCTTTATTCTCATAGGGGCGGTCGAGCGTGCCGGCATCTATACCGATTTGATCCGCAAACAGACCCCGCTCGATTCGCTCGATTTTGACCAGTTGGCCAGCCGGCCGCAATTGATGGCTTTTTCCCGTTTCAAGCGTGGACAAATGCTGGGAGGTGCTTTATAATATGATTATCGCGGCGGATTACACCAGACATTTTCAGGAGCTCAATGAGGCGATTCGTGCCACAGCCGACCGCAAGGTGGAAATTCGGCCCTGCATGGGGCAGCGATATATCGCCAGCGGTCTGTCCGGGAAGGAGATTGTCATCCACGGCACTCCCGGCAACGCTCTGGGCGCCTATCTGGACGGCAGCCGCATCGAGGTGTACGGCAACGTGCAGGACGCGGTGGGCGACACCATGAACGACGGTGAAATCATCGTGCACGGCTCGGCCGGCGACGCGGTGGGCTACGGCATGCGGGGCGGCTGTATCCTGGTGGAGAAAAACGCCGGTTACCGCGCGGGTATCCACATGAAAGCCTACCAGGATAAGATTCCCTCCCTGATCATCGGCGGCTGCGCCGGCAGCTTTTTGGGCGAATACCTCGCCGGCGGGGTGATTATCGTACTGGGTCTTACCTCGGAGGGGGCGCCTATTGTCGGCAATTTCTGCGGCACCGGGATGCACGGAGGTAAAATTATCCTGCGCTGCGAGACCTTGCCGGACGATCTGCCGGCTCAGGTGTCGGCGCACCGCGCTAGCAAGGCGGATTTGGCCGCAATACGCCCATATCTCGAGCGGTATGAAGCCGCTTTCTCGGTTGATCTCAACCTGCTTATGAAGGAACCCTTCTGGGTCTTGACCCCCAATGCGAAAAATCCATACCATCAGCTTTATACCCAACAGTAGGAGATGACGTTATGACGAGTACCGCAGCCGACGTGCTGGCATTTGTCGAGGAAAACGATATCAAATTCATCCGTCTGGCTTTTTGCGATCCATTCGGTTTTATGAAAAATATCTCCATTATGCCGCAGGAACTCCGGCGCGCCTTTGAAGGGCAGGTTTCCTTTGACGCCTTCGCCATTCGCGGCTTTCAGGGGGTGGAATCCTCCGATCTGTTTTTGCAGCCGGACGCGGGCACGCTGCATATCCTTCCCTGGCGGCCACAGACCGGCCGCGTGGCCCGGTTTTACTGCGACGTATTCACGCCGCAGGGGGAACCCTTTGCCAAGGACTGCCGCGGCATGCTCAAGCGCGCAGTGGAACGCGCGGCCGCCTTGGGGTATTGCTGCCGGGTTGGGCTGGAGTGCGAATTTTATCTGTTCAAAACGGATGAACAGGGCAACCCCACCCACGCCCCTCTGGATCGTGGATCCTACTTTGATATCGCCCCTCTCGACCGGGGGGAAAACGTTCGCCGTCAGATCTGCTTAACCCTCGACGAGATGGGAATCCGTCCCGAGAGCTCCCATCACGAGCAGGGGCCGGGGCAGAACGAGATTGATTTTCATTACAGCGATCCGCTCACTGCGGCCGATTCGCTCATGACCTTTAAGGCGGTGGTCAAAGCCATAGCGGCCAGCAACGGGTTGTACGCCTCCTTCATGCCCAAGCCGATGATGGGGGAAAGCGGCAGCGGGCTGCACATCAACCTCTCTCTCGTGAAAGATGGAAAAAACATTTTCCGCACGGGCGTGGAGGAAGGGCACTGTGCCGAGGCCGAGCATTTCATGGCTGGGGTTTTGGCTTACACGCCTGAAATCACCGCATTTCTCAACCCGCTGACCAATTCCTATGCGCGGTTTGGCGAATTCGAGGCCCCGCGGTATACCACCTGGTCGCATCAAAACCGTTCGCAGCTCATCCGCATTCCGGCGGGTAAGAAGGAATTTAACCGCATGGAGCTGCGCTCCCCCGATCCGGCCTGCAACCCTTACCTGGCCCTTACCCTGATTCTGGAAGCCGGGCTTGACGGCATGGAGAGGGAAATGGCGCTTTGCCCGCCCACCAACCGGGATATGTTTGAGGTGGCGGCAGGGGAGGATCAGGCGGAGTATGCCCGTCTGCCCGATTCGCTGGAGGAGGCGCTCAACCGCGCGCAGGACAGTCCTTTTGTCCGTCGGGTGCTGCCGGAGGAATTCCTGTCCTCCTACCTGCGCTGCAAGCGGGAGGAGATGCAGGAGATTGGCCGTATGGCCAACCGGCCGCAGGCGGAGGCGGCGATGTACTTTGAGCGCATCTGATCATTTTCGGGCGAAGGAGCAAACCGAATGACGGGCTATGAAAGCGTCCTGATCGTTTCCGATTCGACCAAAGCAAATGAATTTTTTGCCTCTGTCTGCGAGGGGGGGATTCTGGCCCGGCCGGTGTTTGCCACCGGGTGCGGTGAGGCTCGCCGTCGTATGGATCAGCATCCCTTTGACCTTTTGGTGATCAACGCGCCCCTGCGGGATGAGTTTGGGTCGGAATTGGCCCTGCAGGCCGCCGGTCAGGGGGTGGGTGTGATTCTGCTGGTCAAGCAGGAGCTTCTCGACGAGGTCTGCGCTCAGGTCGAAGAAGGGGGCGTTTATGTGGTGCCCAAGCCGTTTAACCGCGGGCTGTTTTTGCAGGCCGTGCGCCTGGTGACGGCTTCCCAGATACGGCTGCACAATTTGCAGCGCAAGAATGACGAGCTGCGAAAGCGCATTGAGGTCATCCGCCTGTGCGACCGTGCAAAATGCCTGCTGATCCAGCATTTGCGCATGAGCGAGGAGGATGCGCACCATTTTATCGAGCAGCAGGCCATGCACCGGCGGGTTGGAAAAGAGGAGGTTGCGCGGGATATTTTGCGCAACTATGAGGAAGAGCGTTAGCGCGCCGCTGGGGGCGGACGAGTTGATTTCAGTGATTGCGCTATGACAGGGAAGAAAGGCGGAAATGACGCAAATGAAAGGATATCTATCACTGGAAAATGGCAGGGTATTCGCTGCCGAACGGTTCGGGGCGGCCGGTTTCGCCGCGGGCGAGCTGGTTTTCACCACCGCGATGACCGGGTATCTTGAGACCATCAGCGACCCGAGCTACGATGGGCAATTGGTCATCCAGACCTTTCCCCTGATCGGCAACGTCGGCGTGATCCCCGAGGATTTTGAAGGACAGCCGGCCCTGCGGGCATATATTGTACGGCAATGGTGTCGGCGCCCATCCAACTTTCGTTGTGAGGGAACGCTCGACGCCTTTTTTCGGGAAAAAGGCGTGGTGGGGCTGCACAGCCTGGATACCCGCGCATTGGTACGCCTGATCCGCCGGCAGGGCTCCATGAAGGCGGTGATCGGCGACCGGCCCTATTCGGCCGACGAGGTTGCCGCTGCGCCGGCGCAGCGGCCCAGTGTTCAGAAGGTCACCTGCCAGGAAGTGATGCAGACCGGCCCCGAGGGGGGAAAACGGGTTGTCCTGTGGGACTTTGGAGCAAAGGCCAACATAGAGCGTCAGCTTGTCCAGCGCGGGTGCCGGGTCATCCGGGTGCCGGCTCAAACCACGGCCGAAGAGATTGCAGCGTTGCGCCCGGACGGGGTGTTGCTGTCCAACGGCCCGGGCGATCCAGCCGACAATACGCAGGCGATTGCGCAAATCGGCCAATGCTTTGTACGGCGCATCCCCATGTTCGGCATCTGCCTGGGGCATCAGCTTCTGGCCCTGTCGCAGGGGGCCGCCACCTCCAAGCTGAAATTTGGCCACCGGGGGGCCAACCAGCCGGTGCGGGAGGAAGCCACCGGGCGCATTTTTGTCACCAGCCAAAATCATGGTTACACGGTCGATAGTTTGCCCAAAGGCGCGGTTCAAAGCTACGTCAACTGCAACGACGGCACCTGCGAGGGGTTGGATTACCTTGACGCCCCCGCCTTTTCGGTGCAGTACCATCCGGAGGCCGCCGGCGGCCCGCTCGACACCAACTTTTTATTTGACCGGTTTATTTCCACAATGGGAGGAATGCGATAATGCCGCTGCAAGAGGGAATTCACAAGGTGCTTATGATCGGTTCCGGGCCGATCGTGATCGGGCAGGCGGCGGAATTCGACTATGCCGGCACCCAGGCCTGCCGCGCCCTGAAGGAAGAGGGGCTGGAGGTGGTGCTGGTCAACTCCAACCCCGCCACCATCATGACCGACAACGCCATGGCCGACAAGATTTACATTGAGCCGCTCACCCAGACCACCGTGGAGCGCATCATTTCGATGGAACGCCCGGACAGCGTTTTGTCCACCCTCGGCGGCCAGACCGGGCTGACCCTGTGCATGCAGCTCGCCCGCAGCGGCTTTTTGGAGAAGCAGGGGGTAAAGCTGCTGGGCGCGCGGCCCGATACCATTGACCGGGCCGAGGACCGGCTGCTGTTCAAAGAAACCATGCAGAAAATCGGCCAGCCGGTGATCCCATCCGAGGTGGTCGAGCAGGTCGACGCAGCCGTCGCCTTTGCCGGCCGCATTGGCTATCCGGTTATTGTCCGCCCGGCCTTTACTTTAGGGGGCAGCGGGGGCGGTATCGCTCACGACGAACACGAGCTGCGCGAGATTGCTGCAAGCGGCATCCGGCAGTCGCCCATCCATCAGATCCTGGTGGAGCAGTGCGTCGCGGGGTGGAAGGAGATTGAGTTTGAGGTCATACGCGACCGGAAGGGGAACGCCATCACCGTCTGCTCGATGGAGAATTTTGATCCGGTGGGCATTCATACCGGCGATTCGATTGTCATCGCTCCGGCCGTCACCCTGGCCGATAAGGAATACCAGATGCTTCGCTCCGCCGCGCTGGATATCGTCAACGAGCTGCAGATTGAGGGGGGCTGCAACTGCCAGTTTGCCCTGAACCCCAACAGCTTTGAGTACGCTGTCATCGAGGTCAATCCCCGCGTGTCCCGTTCCTCGGCCCTGGCCTCCAAAGCCACCGGCTACCCCATCGCCAAGGTGGCGGCGAAAATCGCCGTCGGCTATGCCCTTGACGAGATTCCCAACGCCGTAACGGGGGAGACCAGCGCCTGCTTTGAGCCGGCGTTGGATTATGTGGTGGTCAAGCTTCCCAAGTGGCCCTTTGACAAGTTCGTTTACGGCAGCCGCCGCCTGGGAACCCAGATGAAGTCGACCGGCGAGGTTATGGCCATTGCCCCTACCTTTGAGCAGGCCCTGATGAAAGCGGTCAGGGGCGCCGAGCTCTCCCGCGATACCCTCCGTACGCCCGCCCTGGAGGAACAGAGCACGCAAGAGCTGCTGGCTCAGATTGCCGAGGCAAGCGACCAGCGCCTGTTTCTCATCTATGAGCTTCTGCGCCGTGGGGTAGCATGCGAACAGATTCACGATCAAACGCAAATTGACCTCTGGTTTTTGGATCATCTACTCCAGCTTGTCGAGATGGAGAAAAGTCTTGAGCAGGGGATGCCCGACCAGGAGGGGTATCTCGCCGCCAAACGGCTTGGCTTTCCCGACGCGGCCATTGAGCGTCTGACCGGGCGGCCGGTAGAAAATCCGGCCATAGCCGGCTTTAAAATGGTGGATACCTGCGCGGCTGAGTTTGAAGCGAAAACCCCCTATTTTTACGCCGCCTATGAGGAGGAAAACGAAGCCGCCGCTTTTTTGGAGGAGCAGGGAAGCGGCCGTCCCCGGGTGATCGTATTCGGCTCCGGCCCCATCCGCATCGGGCAGGGAATTGAATTTGACTATGCGTCGGTTCACTGCGTATGGGCGCTTCGCCAGGCGGGGTATGAGGTGGTGATCGTCAACAACAATCCCGAGACGGTATCGACTGACTTTGATACCGCCGACCGGCTTTATTTTGAACCCCTGACCCCGGAGGACGTCTGGAATGTCATCCAGACTGAACGGCCCTATGGCGTTGTGGTTGCCTTCGGCGGGCAGACGGCCATCCGGCTGACGCATTTTCTGCGCGACCGGGGGATTCGCATCCTCGGCACATCGGCCGACAGCATCGACGCTGCCGAGGACCGGGAGCGGTTTGACGCTTTGCTCGAGCGCCATGGCATGAAACGCCCGCGCGGGAAGAGCGTGACCACCAAGGATGAGGCCCTCTTAGCGGCGAGAGAACTTGGCTATCCCGTCTTACTGCGTCCTTCCTACGTCCTGGGCGGGCAGAACATGATTATCGCCTTTGGGGATGATGACGTCGACGAATATATGGATATCATTCTCGAGCACGAGCTGGACGGCCCCGTTCTCATCGACCAATATATGATGGGCATCGAGCTGGAGGTTGACGCAATCTGCGACGGCAACGACATCCTGATCCCCGGCATCATGGAGCACGTCGAGCGCGCCGGTATCCATTCGGGGGATTCCATTGCGGTCTACCCCGCCTGGAATTTGACCGGAGCGGTGACCCGCCGCATCGTCGAATGCACCAAACAGCTTGCCCTTGCTTTGAATGTCCGTGGGCTGGTCAACATTCAGTATGTGGTGTATGCCGGCGAGGTGTATATTATTGAGGTCAATCCCCGCTCCTCGCGCACGGTACCTTATCTGAGCAAGGTGACCGGCGTGCCCATGGTCGACCTGGCCACCCGCACCATGCTGGGAGAGCGGCTGGACGATCTCGGTTATGGCACCGGGCTTTACCCGGCCCCGCCCTATGTGGCGGTCAAGGTGCCGGTCTTTTCGTTTGAGAAGCTGATGGATGTGGACACCCAGCTTGGCCCGGAGATGAAATCGACCGGCGAAGTGCTCGGTATCGGGAAAACCCTGGAGGAAGCGATATACAAAGGGCTGACCGCCGCCGGCTATACCATGAAGAAACAGGGGGGCGTTTTGCTGAGCGTACGCGAGAGCGACCACAGCGAGGTCGCTGCGGTTGCCCGGAAATTTTACGAGCTTGGATTTACCCTCTACGCCACCGAGGGTACCGGCTCGGTCATTGCCGAAGCGGGGCTGCCGGTGAACATTGTCAATAAAATCCATCAGGGGGGCTACACCACCCTGAATTTAATCGACAGCGGCAAAATCCAATACCTCATCTCCACCTCGGCCAAAGGACGCATTCCCACCAGGGACAGCGTGCGCATCCGGCGTAAGGCCGTGGAGACGGCCATCCCCTGCCTTACCTCCATCGATACGGCCAACGCCCTTGCCGAGAGCCTGCGCAGCCGGTACAGCCAATCGAGCGTTGAGCTGTTTGATATCAACCATTTGAGGAGTGGCAAGATGAAAATACCATTTTGGAAAATGCAGGGCTGCGGCAACGACTACATTTATTTCGACTGCCTTCGCGCACCGCTGGAAAGTCCCGAATCTCTCAGCGTCTGGCTGTCGGACCGTCATTTTGGCATCGGAGGGGACGGCGTGGTCATGATCTGCCCCTCCAATGTGGCGGACGCGAAGATGCGCATGTTCAACCTCGACGGCAGCGAGGGGAAGATGTGCGGAAACGCCATCCGCTGCGTGGGGAAGTATCTCTATGACAACGGTATTGTCCCCAGGGAGAAGATGACCATTGAAACCCTCAGCGGCATCAAGCGGCTTACCCTATACCCCGACAACGGGCTGGTTCAGTCGGTGACGGTCGATATGGGGCAGGCGGAGCTCGACCCGGCAAAAATCCCGGTAGCGCTGGACGGGGATAGGATCGTCGACCGCCTGGTCGAGATCGGGGGGAACCCCTATCGTATCACCTGTGTGTCCATGGGCAATCCCCACTGTGTGGTGTTTGTGGATAATCCCGACTCCCTTGATCTGGAGAAGCTGGGGCCGGCGTTTGAAAACGACCCTCTTTTCCCCGAACGGGTGAATACCGAGTTTGTCGGCGTCGTAAACAGCCATACCCTGCAAATGCGGGTTTGGGAACGGGGCAGCGGGGAAACCTGGGCCTGCGGAACCGGTGCCTGCGCGGCGGCCGTTGCGGCCGTGTTGTGCGGCCATTGCAAGAAAGGGGAAACCGTTACCGTAAGGCTCAAAGGTGGAGAGCTTTCCATCTGCTATACCGAGGATGCGGTGCTCATGACCGGCGAGGCCAAAAAGGTCTTTGAGGGCGTAATCGAGATTTAAGCGCCGGCGCAGTGATGTGCTGTGTGGTGTGCCGCTCCTCCGCCGGCTGGGTCGGGCGTTCCCATGCGCGGGTATAAAGGGCCGTACGGCCACGACGCCTTTTGTCCTGCAAAATACGTCGAGCGTTCCTTCACACTGGATCGAGCTGCGGTGGGCAAAATATGCGCCGCCGGATATTGGAACCGGCCGCCTGCGGTTGTCTGGCGTTGGTATCGTGGATACAAGGTCCTTTTTTCCATGGCCGGATGGAATAACATAGAGCGGTTTCTTTGACGTGGCCGACGGGCGCGCCCGTGGGTGGTACAACGGATGTAAAGCAGCGGTTGATCTTCATCGTAGGAAAGGTAGGTCTTGCAAGATGAGCAAATATATTTTTGTCACCGGCGGGGTGGTATCCGGGCTTGGAAAGGGGATTACGGCGGCCGCGCTCGGACGCCTGCTGAAATGCCGGGGCTTTCGGGTGGCGGCACAAAAGCTCGACCCCTATCTCAACGTCGACCCTGGCACCATGAACCCCTTCCAGCATGGGGAGGTTTTCGTCACTGAGGACGGGGCGGAAACCGACCTTGACCTTGGGCACTACGAACGGTTTATTGACGAGGATCTCAACCGCTATTCCAACCTCACCACTGGCAGGGTCTACGGCAACGTCATTGACCGCGAGCGGCAGGGGGGATACCTTGGCAACACGGTGCAGATTATCCCCCACATCACGGGAGAGATCAAAAAATTTATCTATGCTGTGGGCAAAAAGACCCAGGCTGATGTGGTGATTACCGAAATCGGTGGCACCATCGGCGACATCGAAGGGCTCCCGTTCCTTGAGGCGGCCCGGCAGGTCTCGATGGAGGTCGGCAAGGAAAACTGCCTGTTTATCCACGTTACCCTCGTGCCCTATCTCAAAAGCGCGGGGGAGCACAAGTCCAAGCCGACCCAGCACTCGGTCAAGCAGTTGCAGGGGATGGGCATTTCGCCCGACATCATCGTTTTGCGCTGTGACGAGCCGCTCAGCCGCAGCATCAAGCCCAAAATCGCCCTGTTTTGCAACGTGGACGAGGAATGCGTCATTGAAAACCGGACCCTGGATTCCCTCTATCAGGCCCCCATCATGCTGGAGAACGAGGGGCTCGCCCGCATTGTCTGTAAAAAGCTCTGTCTGGGCGACCCCATCTGCGATTTGACCGAGTGGAACCATCTGATTGCCCGCATGGAGCAGCGGACCCGCCGGGTCCGCATCGGGATAGTGGGTAAATATGTCGAGCTGCACGACGCCTATCTGTCGGTTGTGGAAGCGCTGAATCACGCCGGCATCCAGAATCATGCCCATGTCGACATTGCGTGGATCAACGCCGAGCAGGTGACTGGTCAGACGGTGGAGAGCATGCTTTCCAACTGCGACGGCATCCTCATTCCCGGCGGCTTTGGCGACCGCGGGATCGAGGGCATGATCCATGCCGCCGCCTATGCCAGAGAGCATCATATTCCCTATCTGGGCATATGCCTCGGCATGCAGATCGCGGTGATATCCTATGCCAGGGACGTACTGGGGCTGTCCGACGCCAATTCCAAGGAATTCGATGAAGAAAGCGCCCATCTGGTGATCGATTACATGCCCGATCAGAACGGAGAAATGCCCAAGGGCGGTACCCTGCGGCTGGGGGCGTACCCCTGTATGATCCGGCCGGACAGCCGCCTGCGCGAGGTCTATGGAAAGGATAGCATTGCAGAGCGGCACCGCCACCGCTTTGAGCTCAACAACGACTATCGTGCCAGCCTGGAAACGGCGGGGATGTGCGTGAGCGGAACGTCGCCCGACGGACGGTTGGCCGAAGCGGTCGAGCTGCCGGGGGAGGACTTTTATATCGGCGTTCAGTTTCATCCGGAGTTTAAAAGCCGTCCCAACCGGCCTCATCCTCTCTTTTGCGCTTTTGTGGAAGCGGCCGGGAGATTGGATAAAGCGTCGAAACCGGCGGACTCTTCCAACGCCGGTTGAGCGACAAGGGACGGTTGCTTTGCTGCGATGAGAGAGGCGGCTGAAAAATCACAGGCTTAACCGTGATTTGGCTTTGATCCAGCGTGCCTCCATGGCGTTGAACCGGCCTCTTTCGCGATTGAAACCCTCGACATGGAAAGAAATTTTTGGCCATGTCAACATTTCCAAGGAAAGGAAAGCCCTGCGTAGGAGATGGACCGGATTCTTTTGGAGAACCGGCCCCGTGGCCTGGCTCGACAGTAATTTTACGCAGGCGAGGTGTGTGCTATGAAAATGAATCCCTGTTATCGCTCGCTCAAGCCGAGCTATCTGTTTTCCGACATTGCCCATCGGGTGGAGCAGTACCGCGCGCAGCATCCCGACGCGGACATCATCCGTATGGGGATCGGGGATGTGACCCGTCCTCTCTGCCCGGCGGTTACCGAAGCCATGCATCAGGCCGTGGAGGAGCAGGCGAGCGCCCAAACCTTTCACGGCTACGGCCCCGAACAGGGCTACGATTTTTTGAAAAAGGCCGTCGCCGGGTATTACGCCCGAAGAAACATCCAACTCTCAGACGATGAAATCTTTATCAGCGACGGGGCAAAAAGCGATCTGGGCAATATCCTGGATTTGTTTGACCGGGATAACGCCGTCCTCATCCCCGACCCGGTCTATCCGGTGTATGTCGATACCAACCTGATGGCCGGGCGGGCTATCCGTTTTTTAAACGCCAACGCCGGCAATGGTTTTTTGCCCCTGCCGGATTCCTCCATGCAGGCGGATATTATTTATTTGTGCTCGCCCAACAATCCGACCGGCGCAGTCTACGATCACCAGGGGCTGCGGCAATGGGTCGATTTTGCCCGTGAGCGGGAGGCTGTCATTTTGTTTGACGCGGCCTATGAAGCCTTTGTGACCGGCGATTTGCCCCGCAGCATCTATGAGATCGAGGGGGCGAAAGAATGTGCCATTGAGTTTTGTTCTCTGTCCAAAACGGCGGGCTTTACCGGCACCCGCTGTGGGTACACCCTTGTGCCGGAGGCACTGGTTCGGCAGGGTGATTCCCTTCGGGCCATGTGGCTGCGGCGCCAGACGACCAAATTTAACGGCGTGCCCTATGTTGTACAGTGGGGGGCTGCGGCCGTCTTTACCGAGCAGGGGCAGCGGCAAATTCAAGAAGCTTTGCAGGTTTATCGCCGCAACGCTACGGTGATGACCGAAACCATGGACACGCTCGGCATGGAGTACACCGGCGGGAAAAACTCGCCGTATCTCTGGCTGCGTTGCCCCGGCGGTATGTCGTCCTGGGAATTTTTCGACTACCTGTTGGATCAGGCGCGGGTGGTCGGCACACCCGGCGCCGGCTTTGGCGCCAACGGGGAAGGGTACTTCCGTTTGACCGCCTTTGGGCAGGAGGACGCCACCAGGGAGGCGATGGAACGCTTGGTTCATTGCTGTCGGTCTTTATAAGCCGGTTTACGAGGGGATGTCGTTTTCTTCCGGAGAACGGCCCGTATCAATAAATGGATCGTGCCGCTGTGTACGTTGGCACTCCATGGCGCATTTATTTAAATAAACAGCAACCATGAACTCGCCGCCGGGGAACAAACCGGCGGCGTCTTGCTGGGATATGGATGCAACCTCTGTTTCTGCCAGCCGACTTGTCGCGGTTGGCTCGAGCGATACAAAAGAAACGCCGCCTGAACAGACCAACTGTTTTCAGGCGGCGTACAGTATAAGACTGCAAACGCAATGGGAAAATCTCATACTGACAGTCCTAGTATGCGAACGGGCTATCAAAAAAAACGTGGTAATTATTTCATGCTCTCAACTTTTTGAATGCCATAGGATAACGACTCCTCCAGCACGGCGCGTAAGCTTTCCACCGGGCAGTCGGGGGTGATACCGTTGCCGAAAGTCAGCATCAGCCTTCCGTCCGGCCTGGCATAGGCGTCAATGAGACGGCGCACCTCCTCGCGCGCCTGATCGGGCGTGCCGAATGGTATGATCTGTTGCACCTCAAAGCCGGCCAGAATGCAAATTTTATCGCCAAACTGCTGCGCAATCACCGCCTCGTCCATGGTGTGCTTCTGAATGGGATGGATGACGTCCAGCCCCATATCGACCAGATCGGGAAGATAAAGATGGATGTCGCCGCAGCTGTGGAGCCATACGTGCATGCCGAGGGCATGCGCTTTTTGAATGAAGCGTTGATAGTATGGCTTGAAGAAGGTACAAAAAATCTCAAGCGAAAAAAATCCGCCCTTCTGGGTGCCGATATCGTCCGATAAGAACACCCCGTCCACCCCAACCTCTTCGGCCGCGCGCTCCAATATCCGGCAATAAAAATCCGTCAGCCGGTCAAACAGGGCGTGTACCTCGTCCGGGTTGGTATAAAAATCCGTCAGCGCATTTTCCATTCCGCGCAGCGACCACAGCCGTTCAAACAGCCAGTACCACCAGTGCAGCAGCCGGTACTTGCCTGTGACCGGGATGTGTTGCGGAAACAGGCCGGGGTAGTCGGGAGAAGGAAATTCGTCCAGAACCCTCGGCAACTCCTCCCAGTCCTCAATGGCGACGCGCGCATCCAGGCCGACTGCCTGCCCGGCGTAGGCGTTCCTTTTTTTGACCCAGCAAAAGGTGGGATCGTCGGCGGGAGGATCAAAAACCTCCGGCATGGCAATATAAATTTGCTGTACGTCCATGGGCGCTTCGTCCAACAGCTTTTTGGCGAGCGGTGCCTGCTCGCCAAAGGTTTCGGGAGAAACCCAGAGATGATAGAGCATGGGAATCCGTCCGGCTGTCGCTCTCCCTTCAATGACGTCGGTAAGCTGGCTTTTGGATAGTGGCTGCATATGCTTTCCCCCTCCTAAATTGCGGCGGTAATATTGTCAGTATAGCCCGGTTTGTATGGAAAATCTATTGATATTGTTGCGGTGTTCCTGTATAATCTTGCTGGATGGAGGGGGAACATGGACTGCTTTGCCTGCACAATGGTCTCGGTCAATCGCATCAGCGATTCGCACGCCCTGGCCGGAAAAAGTTATGGGAAGCGCGTGACGGCCCACCACGAGCTTGACTTTATCACCGGCGGCGAGGGATGGATGCTGACCGGTGACCACCGGGAAAGCACCCGGCCGGGCCGGCTTTTTTATCGCCCTCCTGGAACGGTGGTGGAGGGGATCGCGCCCTATTCCTGTTATTTTTTTCAATTTAACACCGACGCTCAAATCAACCTGCCTGCTTGTACTACCGACTTTACCGAACCGGCGGGTATGCAAACGCTGTTTGAGCGCGCATACACGGCCTTTTTAAGGCAGGACGCTGCCTTTGAGTACCTGTTTCAAGTCACAGTGAATGAAATTATTTTGCAGATCTTGCTTCAGCGCTCGAAACCTGTGCCGCCGGGGTCTGAGCCGGAAGCGATTCATCGCGCTATGGAATATCTGCGCGAGCACTATCGCGAGCCGCTCACATTGGAAGGGGTCTCCCGGCGATTTGGATATAGTAAGTACTGGTTTGCGCATGCTTTTCAGGCTGCGCATGGCGTCTCGCCTATGGCTTATCTGCGCTCGGTACGGCTCACAGCGGCCCGCCGCCTGCTGCTGGAAACCTCGCTGCCGGTGCAGGAAATTCGCATGCGGTGCGGCTATATGGATGAAGCGGCCTTTTTTCGGGCCTTTCGCCGGTTTACCGGGCTGTCGCCGGGGGCGTTTCGCACGCAGTATGGGCGGATACAGCCTGGAACCGGGGAGCGGTTGGAGGAGCGTTTCGGGCAAGGAGGAGAACAGAGGGATGAAAATGGAACGAATGGATGACTTTTTTGCCGCCCGCGTGGGGGATTACGATGAGCATATGCTCTCGAACGTGGAGGGCTGCAAGGAGGCGTACCAGGAGCTGGTGAGGATGATACCCGCCGCCTGCCGCGACCTGCTTGACCTTGGCTGCGGGACCGGGCTGGAGCTGGACCCGCTTTTTCAGGCCTTTCCCGGGCTGCATGTGACCGGGATCGATATGACACAGACGATGCTCCGCCGCTGCCGTGAAAAATATCCCGGCCAAAAACTTCGTCTGATCTGCGGCGACTATTTTGAGGTGGAGCTTGGCCGGGGGCTTTACGACTGCGCCATATCGTTTGAATCGCTCCATCATTTTGCCCATGACGCAAAAAGGGGGCTTTACCGCAGAATACACGACAGCCTTCGCCCTGGCGGTCGGTATATTGAGTGCGACTATATGGTCGACAGCCAGCAACAGGAGGATGCGTTTTTTGAGCAACGCGAGCGACTCGTCCGGCAGTTAGGGCTGTCTGGGGAGATGCATTACCATTTTGATACCCCCTGTACGGTGAACAATCAGATATCGATGTTGCTTTCCTCCGGTTTTGAGCGAGTGGAATCGGTCTTTCGGATGGGGGACACCGTCATGCTGGTAGCCGATAAACGCTGATTTGCCGAGCTGCAATCGGAGAGGGCGTCGCGATCAGGTCGGCAGAATATTGAGCGGGTCTTCTTACCTCTTTGGCGAAATAGATCATAGCATGCCAAAAGCCTCGCGCCATACAAAATGGCACGAGGCTTTACTGCTTGTTTATCTCTGCTGCTTTTTAAAAAATTCCATCAATTTGGAATAAGGCAGCAGGCGTATGTATACCGGTTCCTTCGTCCGGCGGTACAAATGCTTGAAAATGACCACCGCGGCCGCGATACAGCCTCCAACCGATACCGATGGAATGGTGGGAAACAGGATGCACAGCAATGCAAAGAGCACCATGGAGACAATCACCCGCTGGCTGTGGGGCTGAATCTGCAAAATAAAGGTGAGAAAGAGCAGCAGCAGTGCCAAAAATAGAAAAGACATGCTGTAACGGTACATGCCAAGCAGCACGCCGAAGGTGACTGCGATGGCCTTTCCGCCCTTGCAGTGAGCCCAGGGGGAAAAGGCATGACCGATGACCGGCGAGGCGATGACCAGGGCAAACCACATCCGCGTGACGTCCAGATACTGGCCGGCCAGAAAAATGGGGATAAACCCCTTCAGAATATCGAGGATCAGACAGATCGAACCGATTTTACTGTTGGCAAACTGAAACGCATTGAATGCGCCGGGGTTTTTGTCTTTGCTCAATGCCGTGATATCGATGCCCATTAACAGTTTGGGTAGCCAGTAGCTGTAAAGCACGCTCCCCATCAAAAAGCCAAACAAACTAAACAGCAGATAGTCGCGGATCATATGCTACGTCCTCCCATCGTGATGATCTTTTTGCTCCATCCTTTTTACATGTTTAAAAATTTTCCATAATCAGGTCGCAGATACGCTCACAGGCATCGGTGGGAATCCCCGTTTGCTGTGCGCGCAGCATATTGGCCTTTTTCTCCTCGCTGCAAAGCAGTTCCATGGCGGCGTCCACCTGCTTGGAGACGCTGGTTTCGTAAATCGACATGCCCCGCTCAGAGAAAAACTTTGCGTTCATGGTTTCGCAACCGGGTATGGGGTTGGTGTGAATGAGGGGAATGTTTTTGACAGCGGCTTCGGTGCTGGTCAGCCCACCCGGCTTGGTAAAGAGCAAATCGCAGGCATCCATATAAAGTGGGATTTCGCGGGTGAAGTCCAAAACAGAGACCTCGGGCGCGTCTGCAAAGACCGTGCGCAGCCGCTTTTTGAGCTTGGCGTTGTTTCCTCCCATGACGACGATGCCCAAGCGCCCGCCTCCCTTGCTGCGCAGCGCCTTGATCAGTTTTTCCAAGTTGCCATAGCCCATGCTGCCCGACATAATCAGGGCGATGGGTTGGTTTGGCGGCAGCCCGAGCCGCGCGCGAGCCTGCTTCTGCTCCATCCGTTTTAAAAAAGGCGTCTTTACCGGAATCCCCAGCGGTTTTAGAATTTCCTTTGGAATGCCCTTGCGAATGAATTCCTCCATCAAATCGGGGTGGGGGATGACGAAAGAGTCCATCCGCGTTTCCTCCCAAAATGGGATACAGGTATAATCGGTGGCGACGCCGATGAATTTCTGGGTCAGCAGCCCCTCGTACCGCAGGCAGGTCAAGGTCTGCGCAGGAAACAGATGAGGCGTTACCACCACGTCGATACGGTTGGTTTTCAAATGATCCAGCAAACGGTATCGATAGGCGCGATTGGCCCAGTATACCGGCGATTTGCGGTTTGGTCCGCTGATCCAGTCGGCAAGGTGATACGCGCAGCCAAAGACCCGCGGCGCGTGGGTTGTCGTGTTGATATAGGTTTTTGAGACGCTGCGGGAGACCTTTTCGCTGGCAAAAAGGAGGGTATCGGCAAATTCACTTTGCACCCCTCGCTCCAGCAGCCGCTGATGAATGGCGCGGCCGGCCTCGTTATGTCCCTGGCCCGTGTTGCAGGAAAGAATCAACACCTTCATACCGTTCCTCCTGTATGTCATGCGTATTCAGCCGCAATGGCTGCCTAGGAAAGGACAATGAGCTTGTGACGCTGATCGCTCCCGCAGGGCACGGGACGGGGGAAAGCCAGCGTGTAAAGATCGGTGGAAAGGCACTCGAGCTCAAACTGCCGGCTTGCCTCGCCGCCCAGCGAGGCGATGTCGCGCGATTTGGTCACAATGGGAATCCGTGCGGTTCGCTTCGCCGCTTGAAGCAGCGAGGCTCCGCGCGGGCCGATCCCGAGCACTCGAAGATAGGCGGGAAATGAAATCCAGTCTTCGGCGGATATTCCGAGAGCGAGAGATAGACAAAGCCGGCGGATCCGCGCCAGGGGATAACGCTTTGTTTTTGCCAGACGGAGAATCTCCTCGAGCGAGCAGCCGTCCCGAACGGCGTGCCACAAGCGGTTTTCCAGCCCCTCCGAGCAATCCGGGAGACGAGCGTAATGCCGTTGCTGTTTCCCGCGAAGCACCCCCAGAAGAGCACTTTCCATCTGAGTGAGAAAGACCGGAAAACGCCCGGCCGCGTACTCTTCGTTCAAAATATTGCGGCATCCCTCTGGAAGGTCATCCAATGCGGGCGCAGCCTTCTGCTGCGCGGTCTGCGCTTTCCACTGGTTTCGCAAAAAAGAGGCGGACACCATGCCGTCCCTCTGAGCGCGTTCGTCGTGCCATACCCCACGGCGGGGGATCGCAATCGGCCGCATTTCGCAGGAGTATAGGGCGAGCGCGCGAAGATATTCTACCCCCAGCGTGTCGTTCGGGTTGGACAGGCAAGCGGCGTCCTCCCCAAGCTCCGCCGCCATGGCCTGTTGCCGGGCCGCGGCATAGGGGATTCCAGAGGAAAGCAGATGGCGGATTGCGCCGTCCAACCGCCCGGAATCGATCCGATAAGCCGCCTTTTGCAACGGTTCCAGGCTTCCGGTTTCGCTGCCAAAGCTGACGGCGTCAACGCAACCAAGCGAGTGCAACAGCGCAATTGCGCCGCGGGCAAAGCGTTCGGCCGGGGCGAGGGCGAAGGTTAAGGGCAGCTCAATGACCAGATCGGCCCCATTTTTTAAGGCCATGGCCGTCCGCGCCCATTTGGTTGCGACCGCCACATCCCCGCGCTGGACAAAATTCCCGCTCATCACACACACAATATGGTCAAACCCCATCGCGCGGGTTTGGGCTATGTGATAGGCGTGGCCGTGGTGAAATGGGTTGTACTCCGCGATGATCCCGGCGGTTTTCAAAGATTCTTCATCCTATGCTTGATATTTTGAGAGCTTTATACTATAATACTCTAGTATTTTACAACATATCTTGCAAAGTTGCAAGAACTATCAAAACTTTACTGGAGGAGTCTTGGCATGAAGGTTCTGGTAATCAACGCAGGCAGCTCGTCGCTGAAATATCAGTTGTTTGATATGACCGACGAGAGCGTGGTGGCGAAGGGCGTGTGCGAACGTATTGGCACGAGCGGATCGATTCGCGGTACCACCAATGCGGGCGGTAAGTTCAGCTACGAGGTTGCCCTTCCCACCCACACCCGCGCTTTTTTGGAGGTGCAGAAGGTTCTTTGTGAAGGGGAGTGCAAGGTCCTCGATTCGATGCAGGAGATTGCCGCCGTCGGCCACCGTATCGTGCAGGGAGGCGCCTTGTTTGACAAATCCTGCCTGGTGGACGACGATGTCATTGCCGGTATCGAGAGCCTGAACGATCTTGCCCCGCTACATAATCCGGCTCACCTGCAGGGCATTCGGGCCTGCATCGAGGTGCTGGGCAAGGACGTGCCGCAGGTTACGGTGTTTGATAACTGCTTCCACCTGACCATGCCTCCCGAGGCGTATATGTTTGCGATTCCCTACGAGTATTATGAGAAATATAAGATACGCCGCTATGGGTTTCATGGAACATCCCATCGTTATGTGAGCCTGCATTACGCCAAGATTACCGGCAAAAGCCTGGAGGGCACTAAGCTCATTACCTGCCATCTTGGCAACGGCGCCTCCATTACGGCCATTAAGGACGGCAAGGTCATTGACACCAGCATGGGGCTGACCCCCCTCGACGGCTTTATGATGGGAACGCGCAGCGGCACCCTCGATCCTTCGGTCGTCACCTTCCTTATGGAAAAGGAAAACCTTTCTCCCAAGCAGATGAGCGAAATACTCAATAAAAAATCGGGCATGCTGGGTATCTCCTGTTTCTCGGGCGATGACCGCGATATCTATGAGGGCATTGAGAAGGGCGACGAAAAGTGCAAACTGGCCCGGGATATGCAGTATTATCAGATTCGCAAGTTCATTGGCAGCTATGTTGCGGCGATGGACGGCGTGGACGCGATTATCTTTACCGGTGGGATCGGGGAAAACTCTCAGCCGGTGCGTGCCGACATCTGCACCAAGCTCAACTATCTGGGGGTTAAGATCGACCTCGAGCTCAACGAAAAGGTTTGGCGCAGCCCGGATACCCGTATCTCCACCCCGGATTCCAAGGTCGACGTATGGGTGATCCCGACCAATGAGGAGCTGATGATCGCCCGCGACACCAAAGAGATTGTCGACGCCATGTAACCATTAAGGTATGGCGCCTGGTTCATCACCTCGCAGGAATAAAAATAGGGGCTTGTATTCTATTAGAAACTATGTTATACTATAAAAAATATGTGTGATTTTATCGTGTGGAGGTGTCTGTTTCCCAATGGGATGGTATGAGTACCTTGTGGGTGGCCTGTTGATACTCGCTTCCTTGATCATCATTTTGGTGATTTTGCTGCAGGAGGGTCGCAGGGCTGGTATTGCCGGCGCTATCAGCGGCGGTGCGGATACGTTCTTGTCCAAAAATCAGGCTCGTTCGGCTAACGCCAAGCTGGCCCGGTGGACCAAGTATGTGATTATTGCTTTTGTGGTTTTGACCTTAGTAGCTAACGTCTTTTCCATTTACCTGTCTTAACCTCATATTGTTTCTGTCAAACCCGCTGGAGAGGTCTCTCCGGCGGGTTTTGTTGTATAAAAATAAGTGTCAGGCGCATGGATGCAGCAGCCGGATGACGCTGGTGTCGCAAGGAAAACAAACCCGTTTACACATAACCAGCGACCTAGGACGCGTTTCTGGCAGACTGTATTCATGTAACGAGGTGTGTCGGCAAGTGCCGTCAAGCTTTACCGCATGGAATAAACCGGTTTCGCCGGGAATTGATTTGTTGTACTTTTTTCGGCCTGGGGGACGTTAGCCGTTGCTTGTCAGCCTACAACGGTCGGCGTGAGTATTCCAGGCGGCGTTGTTTTTCGTCCATGGCAGGGGTTATTTGGTATGCTTTGGGAAAACTAGGGGTAAACCATTTGTGAATTTATCCAGCTTTCCCACCAATAAATGGAGTAACTTTGTCTGTTTTCTGCCTTGACAAAGGGAAAAATCGGAATATAATAAAGTTGTATCAAATGAGACAGTTGGAGTTGCCTATGACAGACATGGCCACAAAAAAGCTGCTGCATTCCCTTTTTCTTTTCGAGGGGGTAGGCGAGGATGTGCTGGAATACTGTTTTGGCCATCCGGGATACCAGGAGCGGTGTTACGCCAAGGGGGAAACCATTTTTGACCCGCAGCATTATCAACCTGCTTTGGGGGTTGTCCTGTCCGGGGAAGTGAAAGCGGCCAAGAACAAGGGGGGGCAGCCCCTGCTCCTGCGGTCATTTGGCCCGGGCGAGGTATTTGGCGCTGCCGCGCTGTTTGGGTCCGAGAGTTATGTCACTTGGCTGGAGGCCGTGAAACCTTGCCGCGTCGCCTTTTTGTCACAGGGGCTGGTGGAAGACCTGATCGCACGCGACATTCGCATTGCGTGGAATTATATTCACTTTTTATCCGATCGGGTTCGGTTTTTGAATGCGAAAATCGATTCCTTTACAGCTGGAAATGCCGAATGCCGGCTTGCCTGTTATTTGCTTTCCTTATCCGAGCAGGGGGATTCCTTTTCCCTTCCCTGCAGCCTCAGCGAGCTGGCTCAAAGGTTGGATATCGGCCGTGCTTCCCTGTATCGCGCGCTGGATGCGCTGGAGTCTTCCGGAGCGATCAGAAGAACGGGTCATCATATCACGGTTCTCAACCGGGACCGTATTCGGGAGACTTCCCACAATGAAAGGATGGAAACAAGATGAAACAAACCAGAAAATTGCTGGCGCTGTTGCTGCTGTTCGCCATGGTTTTCTCTATGGCCGCCTGCAGCAACGACACAACGGACGAGACCCCGGTCGACGTAAGGATCATGGCCCTTAAGGGCCCGACGGGGATCGGCATGGCCAAGCTGATGGAGGATGCCTCGGCCGAAAGCGCGCAGGGGGATCACTATGAGATCACCCTGGCTTCTGCTCCAGACGACGTCACCGGCGAGGTCATCAACGGCTCGGTCGACATCGCTGCGGTACCGACCAATCTGGCTTCGGTCCTTTATCAGAGGACCGAGGGGCAGGTCCAGGTAGCTGCTTTGAATACGCTGGGCGTGCTTTATCTGTTGGAGAACGGCGATACCATCCAGTCGATCGCCGACCTGAAGGGAAAGACCATCGGGGCAACCGGGCAGGGCTCCACGCCCGAATATGTCCTCAATTATATCCTGACCCAAAACGGGATTGATCCCGCCACCGACGTCACCATAGAATGGTACCCCGAGCACAGCGATCTGGCCGCACTGATGTCTTCGGGCGATGTGAAAATCGGCATGCTGCCCGAACCGAATGTCACCGCCGTGCTCAGTGCCAACGCTGATGTGCGCTCGGCCCTCGATATGACCGAGGAATGGAATAAGGTCGCCGGGGAAGACAGCACGCTGACCATGGGCTGCATCGTCGTACAGAAGGATTTTGCCGAGCAGCATAAGGATGCCCTCGACCGTTTCCTAACCGCCTACAGCGAGTCGGTCGAGTATGTCAACGGGAATGTCAGCGAGGCCGCGCAGTTAGTTGAGAAGCATGGGATTATGCCCAAAGCCGCGGTAGCGGAAAAAGCCATTCCCAACTGCAACATCACCTATGTGGATGGGGCCGCGATGAAAACGCAGTTGTCCGGCTTCTTACAGGTGCTCTTTGACGCCAACCCTGCTTCGATCGGAGGGGCAATGCCCGATGATGGATTCTACTACGCAAAATAAAAGAGGAAAACGGTTCCTGCGCGGTACTGCTGTGGCGGCAATCTGGATTGCCGCCTGGCAGCTGCTCGCTATGGCGATTGGTCGGGAGGTGCTTCTGGCATCTCCCGTTCGTGTTATACATACCTTGTGGGAAATGGCCGGCCAGGGGGCCTTCTGGATGTCGGTTGCGACCTCTCTGCTTCGCATCATGTCCGGTTATCTGCTGGGGGTCATCACCGGCGCCCTGCTTGCGGCCGCGATGTACCGCTTTTCCTTTGTGCGCGCCCTGTTTTCCCCCATTGTCGGCGTGATCAAGGCCACGCCGGTGGCCTCCTTTATGCTGTTGGCGCTGCTGTGGCTAACCACCGGGCTGGTGCCTGGATTCTGCGCGTTTGTCATGGTGCTTCCGGTTGTATGCGGCAACGTGCTCGAGGGCCTGGGGCAAATGGATGCTCAACTGTCCGAAATGGCCTCGGTCTTTCGTATCAAGGGGCTCCGGCGGATGGTGCATTTGACCATTCCTTCGGTGATGCCCTATTTCATGGCGGGAGCGCAAACCTCCATCGGGCTGGCGTGGAAGGCCGGGATTGCCGCGGAGGTGCTTTGTACGCCGCAGGGGTCGCTGGGCAAGCAACTATATGAATCCAAAATTTATCTCGACACCCCCGCGATGTTTGCCTGGACAGCGGTCGTCGTGATTACCAGCATAGTGCTTGAAAAGCTGTTTCTCTTTCTCATTCACCGGATTCCCAACTGGAAGCAGCACCGTAGGGAGGGGAGAGGATGATCCGGTTTCATCGTGTCGATAAGTCGTTTGAAGGACGGTCGGTGTTGGAGCAATTTTGTCTGGATTTTCCGGAGCAAGGGAGAATTGCCCTGATCGGGCCGTCTGGCTGCGGGAAAACGACCCTGCTGCGTCTCATGGCGGGATTGGAGCGGCCGGACAGCGGAAGCATCGAAGGATTGCAGGGGATGCGCGTCTCCTACGTGTTTCAGGAGCCCAGGCTTCTGCCCTGGAAGAACGCGCGCGACAACGTGGCCTGTGTGCTGACCGGTATGCCGCCTGCCCAAGCCCGGCGCATGGCGGAGGAATGGCTGGAGTGTGTCGAGCTGCTGGACAGCAAAGAAAAATTCCCCCACGAATGCTCGGGGGGAATGCAGCAGCGGATTTCGATTGCCCGCGCGCTGGCGGTGCCAAGTGACCTGCTCTTGTTGGATGAACCCATGCGGGGGCTCGATCCGGCCCTACAGGAAAAAATGATGGGGCTGTTTCTACAAAACGCCAACCGTCTGACGGTGCTGGTGACCCACGATCAAAGGGAGGCCGAGGGCTTTGCGCAGGAAATATACACCTTTCGAGGCGGCCCGTTGACCCTGGTCAGCAGAACCGGGCGGTAAGCTCATCCACCTGTTGCAGCCAGGCAGCCGCGCTCGCGTCGCTCGGCATGTGGAAGTTGCTGCGCGGCGACAGACAGACCGAACCGACCTTGGGGCCGTCAGGCAGGCAGGAACGCTTAAACTGTTGCTGGAAAAAGCGCCGGTAGAAGACCCGCATCCAGTGCAGGATGATCTTATCGGGATAGGTTGGGCCAAAAGCAGCGCGCGCCAGGCGGAAGATTTTTGCGGGAGTGAAGCCATAACGCACAGCGTAAAACAAAACAAAGTCGTGCAGCTCATAGGGACCGACCAGATCCTCGGTCTTTTGCGCGATCTCTCCGTTTTGGGCGGGGAGCAGCTCCGGGCTGACCGGTGTTTCCAGTATGTCGTACAATACGGCCGAGAGCGCCGCGTTATCGGCCGTATCGGCCACGTATTGCACCATATGCCGCACGAGCGTTTTGGGGATGGAAGCGTTGACGCCGTAATGGGACATATGGTCGCCGTTGTAGGTTGCCCAGCCGAGGGCCAGCTCGGAGAGGTCGCCTGTACCCACCACGATGCCGCCCATCTGATTGGCCAGATCCATCAGCACCTGGGTTCTCTCCCGTGCCTGGGCGTTCTCGTAGGTGACGTCGTATTGATCCTCCGGTTGGCCGATATCCGAAAAATGCTGTTTTACAGCCCGACCGATGTCGACCGTCCGAAAGGTGACGCCCAGATGCTCGCATAAGGTCTGGGCGTTATTTTTCGTGCGCTGTGTCGTGCCAAAGCATGGCATGGTAATCGCCTGAATATCGCAACGCGGACGCCCCAACGTATCCATAGCGCGCACCGCAACCAACAGGGCAAGGCAGGAGTCCAAACCGCCCGAAATACCGATTACAGCAGTCTTTGAGCCAATGTGGCGCAATCGCTTGGCCAGGCCGGCCGCCTGGATGGAAAAGAGCTCCTCGCAGCGCTGGGTGCGGTCTTGCGACCCGGCGGGGACAAAGGGGGTGGGCGATATGGGGCGGGTCAGGCTCAGGGAATGTAAGGGCAGGCGGAAGGGGATTACCTTCATCCCAAGCTCATCCGGCGCCACCTGGCAAAAGGTAGTCAGGCGGCGGCGTTCGGCCGCCAGTTTGCCAAGGTCCAGCTCGCTGATAGCAGCACCTGCAGAAAATGGTTTGGCCTCGTCGAGCATAGCGCCATTTTCGGCGATCATGTTATGCCCTGCAAACACAAGGTCGGTGGTCGACTCATCCTGCCCCGCGTCGGCGTAAACATAGCCGCATATCAGCCGGGCCGATTGACCGAGCACCAGCGTGCGGCGATAGTCGGCTTTTCCGGCAATTTCGTCGCTGGCCGAGAGGTTGGCTATGACGAGCGCACCCGCCATGGAAAGGGCCACTGAGGGCGGGGTCTGTGCCCACAGATCCTCGCAAATCTCCACCCCGAGGCAAAACTCAGGGAAATCATTACAGGAAAACAGCAGACCGGACCCAAACGGGATTTCGTTACCCTGGAGCGGTATCATGCCAATCTGCTCGGGGGCGGGCTGGAAATACCGCTTTTCATAAAATTCATCGTAATCGGGAAGGTAGCGTTTGGGAACCGCGCCGAGCACCTTCCCATCAAACACCACCGCCGCGCAGTTATAAAGCTTTCCGTTCTTTTCCAGAGGAAGGCCGACGACCGCCAACAGGCCAAGGCCGGCGCTTTGCTTTGCGATTTCCATGAGCGCCGTCACCGCTTCCTGCCGCAGGGTCGACTGAAAAAACAAATCGGCGCAGGTATACCCCGTGATGCACAGCTCGGGAAAGACGCACAATTGAACGTCTTTTTCGGCGGCCTGTTTCATACATTGTACGATTTGCTGGGCGTTGTATTGGCAGTCGGCCACCCGCAAAGAGGGGGACATGGCCGTGGCGCGTATAAATCCATCGTGCATGGTGAAACCTTCCTTATATTGAAATATTTTTATTATTATAGCATGCCCAACAAAAAAAGCAAAGCCCCATCCAATTTGCACAATCAATAGTGAGGAATTCTTCGCCCGTTCCATAGGGGCAAAGGGGGACGGTACAATCTCTTTTTGCCGCCGCGTAGACGACAAACAAAGATAATCGTTGCCGCAATTACGATCATTCTGATTTCAATATAACAAAAAAACAACCAAGAAAAACCTATCATTTTGCACAGTAATTACTTTAATGTTACACAAAAGTGGACGAATTCCATAAATTTTCCCTGAGCGAGCAAATCCTGTTGTTCCCATACGAAATTTGTATTATAATCTTAAAATAGCCTAATTGTATAGAGTAAGGAGTGGATAAGGATGTCACGTGTGGAGATATCCCGCCTGTACGCCGACAGCGACGCCCTCGCGGGCAGCGAAATTACGGTTTCTGGCTGGGTGCGCACCATCCGCGATTCCAAGAGCATTGGCTTTGCCGAGCTCAACGACGGCAGCTGCCTCAAAGGGCTTCAGATCGTGCTCGAGGAGGATAAGCTGCCCGACTACAAGGAAATTGTCAAAACCAACGTTGGCGCGGCTTTGACCGTGAGAGGAACGCTGGCGCTCACTCCCAATATGAAGCAGCCGTTTGAGCTGCATGCCTGTGAGGTCACGGTGGAGGGGCCCTCCACGCCAGATTATCCGCTGCAAAAAAAGCGTCATTCCATGGAATATCTTCGCACCATCGCGCATTTGCGCCCGCGTACCAATACCTTTCACGCCTTGTATCGGGTGCGTTCGGTGGCGGCCTTTGCCATACACCGCTTTTTTCAGGAGCGCGGCTTTGTTTATGCCCATACTCCTCTAATCACCGGCAGCGACTGCGAGGGGGCGGGGGAGATGTTCCACGTCACCTCGCTGGATATTGGAAACCCTCCCCGCAACGAACAGGGGGAGGTCGATTATTCGGAGGATTTCTTTGGAAAATCCACTTCTTTGACCGTCTCCGGGCAGCTCGAGGCGGAATGCATGGCCATGGCCTTTGGCAAGGTTTATACCTTTGGGCCGACCTTCCGGGCGGAGCGCTCTTTCACCCCGCGCCATGCGGCGGAATTCTGGATGATTGAGCCGGAAATGGCCTTTGCCGACCTGGCCGACGATATGGACGTCATACAGGCCATGCTCAAATACGTCATCTCCTATGTTTTGGAGCACTGCCCCGACGAGATGGCTTTTTTTGGACAGTTTTACGATAAAGACCTGCTGGCCCGCCTGCAAGGGGTGGTCGACGCCGATTTCGGGCACGTGACCTATACCGAAGCCATCTCGATACTCGAGAAGCATCAGGAGCGGTTTGAATACCCGGTCTCCTGGGGCTGCGACCTCCAGACCGAGCATGAGCGGTTTTTAACCGAGGAGGTGTATCGGCGCCCCCTCTTTGTGACCGATTACCCCAAGGAGATCAAGGCGTTCTACATGCGGGTCAACGACGATGGCAAAACGGTGGCCGCGGTCGACCTGCTGGTGCCGGGCGTAGGGGAGATCGTTGGCGGCAGCCAGCGTGAAGAGCGGCTGGACGTATTGACCGCCCGCATGAAGGAACTCGGTTTAAAGGAGGAGGATTACTGGTGGTATCTTGACCTTCGCCGGTACGGCGGGGCAAAGCACGCCGGGTTCGGCCTCGGCTTTGAACGGCTGATTATGTATCTGACGGCGGTTGCGAATATCCGGGATATTCTGCCATTCCCCCGTACCACCGGGTCGGCTGAGTTTTAGAAAGAAAGGTTCCGTTTTCCATATCTGGCGGATTACCCTGTCGCTCGCTTGCGCACAAACGCCGGCGGGCGACGGGTGAAGTGCGGAAAAAAGGAATCCATTCATTTGCATAGAGAAAGAATCAGTGAGGAAGGACTTGAAAAGCATGGAGTTGCAGGAGATGCCGGCGGCACAGCTTGCCGGGGAAAAAGCCGAGCTGTCGCGCCGGTATGGGGAATTCAAAAGCAGGGGACTGAGCTTGGATATGTCGCGGGGCCAGCCCTGCACCGAGCAGTTCGATCTGTCCAATGAGCTGCTGGACATTGTCAAAGGCGGCGACTGCATCCGCGGTACGACCGATTGCCGCAATTACGGCCTGGTGGACGGCCTGCCGGAGATGAAGCGGCTTTTTGCCTCCCTTCTCGGCGTTGAGCCAGAGGACGTTATCGTCGGAGGCAATTCTTCTCTGAATATGATGTTTGACGTCATAGCCCAGGGGATGACCCATGGATTTGGGGAGGGGCCGTGGGCAAAATGTGAGAAGATCAAGTTTTTGTGTCCTTCTCCCGGATATGACCGTCATTTTGGGGTTACGGAATATTTTGGGTTCGAACTGATTCCGGTGGACATGACGCCGGATGGCCCGGATATGGATGCGGTAGAGCGCTTGGTCGCCGACCCGGCCGTCAAGGGAATATGGTGCGTGCCCAAATACTCCAATCCGCAGGGCTATGTCTATTCGGACGATACGGTACGCCGCATCGCCAACCTCCATCCCGCCGCGGGGGATTTCCGCGTGATGTGGGATAATTCCTACGTTGTGCACAGCCTGTTTGAGGACGTCCCGCTGCTGCCGATCCAGCCGGAGTGTGTGAAGGCTGGCAATCCCGACCTGGTCATCCAGTTTACCTCCACCTCCAAGATCAGCTTTGCCGGGGGCGGGGTTGCGGCGCTGGCGGCCAGCGAGAAAAACCGCTCCTATATCAAAAAGAGGATTGGAATCCAGACCATTGGACCGGACAAGCTCAACCAGCTCCGCCATGCCCTGTATTTTAAAGATATCGACGGAATCCGCCGGCAAATGGAGCGGCACGCCGCCATTTTACGCCCAAAGTTTGAGCTGGTGCTCTCGGCTTTTGAGACCGAGCTGACCGGGGTAGTATCCTGGAGCAAGCCGATGGGCGGGTATTTTATCAGCGTGGACACCATGGACGGTTGCGCTACCCGCGTGGTGGAGCTATGCCGCGAGGCGGGCGTCAACCTGACCCCGGCCGGGGCGACGTATCCCTACGGCAAGGACCCTCGTGACCGCAACATCCGGGTTGCTCCGACCCGCCCCCCGCTGGAGGAGCTGCGCCAGGCGACCGAGCTGTTCTGCATTGCCGCCCGGCTTGCCACGGTAGAAAAGCTGTTGGGCGAATAAAGACAGCCCGTGCGATGAAACGGCTTTGAAAGCGTTCCATCTGAGTAGCGGCGTTGCATGTTGCCATCGTGGCAGCGCATTCCCGCCCAGCTTTTGACATGCGTCATGACCGCGTCCAGGCTTCCACGATATTACACAACGGGAGAGAATGAAATTGAGCAAATACGACGGTTATATCAGTCCGTTTTCCACCCGGTACGCCTCCAAAGAGATGCAGTATCTCTTTTCGGCCGACTACAAATTCCGCACATGGCGCAGGCTTTGGATCGCGCTGGCCAAAGCGGAACAAGCCGAGGGGTTAAATATCACCGATGAGCAGATCGCCGAGCTGGAGGCTCATGCCGAGGATATGAACTACGAGGTGGCCGAGGCGCGCGAACGTGAGGTGCGCCACGATGTGATGGCTCACGTTTACGCCTATGGCGAGCAGTGTCCCAAGGCGCGCGCTATCATTCACCTTGGGGCTACCTCCTGCTACGTGGGGGATAACACCGACATTATTATCATGCGCGAGGCGCTGCGGCTGGTGCGCGGCAAGCTCATCAAGGTGCTGCAGCTTCTCAGCGATTTTGCGCTGGAGTACAAGGATCTTCCCTGCCTGGGATACACCCATTTGCAGCCGGCGCAGTTGACCACGGTAGGCAAACGCGCCTGCCTGTGGCTGAACGAATTTGTCATGGATTACGGCGAAATCGAGCATCGGCTCTCCACACTGCGCCTGTTGGGGTCCAAGGGGACGACCGGCACGCAGGCAAGCTTTATGGAGCTGTTTGAGGGGGACGAGGCCAAGATCGACCGTATGGAGGAGAGCATCGCGCGGGAAATGGGGTTCGACGGCGTGGTGCCGGTTTCGGGCCAGACCTATTCGCGCAAAACCGACGCCATGGTGCTCGATGTACTCAGCGGCCTGGCGCAGTCGGCCTCCAAATTTGCCAACGACCTGCGGATCCTTCAAAGCTTTAAGGAGATGGAGGAGCCGTTTGAGCAGCATCAAATCGGCTCGTCGGCCATGCCCTATAAGCGCAACCCCATGCGCAGCGAGCGCATCTGTTCTCTGGCGCGCTACCTGATCGTGGACGTGCTCAACCCGGCCCTGACCGCCTCTACGCAGTGGTTTGAGAGGACGCTGGACGACTCGGCCAATAAGCGCATCGCGGTCGCGGAGGGCTTCCTTGCCGCCGATTCGATTCTCAATATCCTCATTAACGTCTGCGACGGCCTGGTGGTTTATCCCAAGGTCATACGGCAGCGCGTCATGGCGGAGCTGCCTTTTATGGCCAGTGAGAACATCATGATGAGCGCGGTGAAGAAAGGGGGGGACCGCCAGGAACTGCACGAGAAGATCCGGGTGCACGCGCAGGCCGCCGCACGCCAGGTGAAGGAAGAGGGGCTTCCCAACGACCTGATCCACCGCATTTGCTCCGATCCCTCCTTTGGGCTCAAGGAGGAGGAACTGGCCGATACGCTCGACCCATCCCAATATACCGGCCGAAGCGCGCAGCAAACGCAGTCTTTTGTGGATGATGTGGTCCGTCCCATTTTATCACAGCACCGGGATGAAATGCGCGACGGCGCAGAGCTGACGGTCTGAAAACCGCTTATTTTCATAGAATCGCGCGACTGGATTTTCCATATTCTATTGACTTTTTACGATGGGAATACTATAATTACCACTATCGGTGTGTCGGCGTGAGCCGGCGCATCCAATACCAAAATGGGGGACAGGCCGATGAAACGTTCCAACAAACTAACCTTTTTCATCGTCGCCATACTGATCTTTGTCTTCGCCTATTTGTCGTTTTTCGGCATATCCAATTATTATGGCGATAAAAAGATCACGTATATCAAGGGCGCCGAGGACATCCGGTGGGGTATCGACATACGGGGCGGCGTAGAAGCTATTTTTACTCCCGACGTTACTCCTGCAGAACTGGAGAACATCACCGACGAGGATATGCAGGCTGCGGAAACCGTCATCAATACCCGTCTGCTCAACCAGAACATCACCGACAGCGAGGTCTATACCGACTTGGAAAACAAGCAGATCATCGTGCGTTTTCCCTGGCAGTCGGAGGAGGTGGACTACGACCCTAACGCGGCCATACAAGAGCTTGGCGAGACCGCGATGATCATCTTCCGGGAAGGGCAGGACGCCAGCGGGGAGATCATTTTGCAGGGATCGCAGCATGTCGAGAGTGCTGCTGCGGTTTTTGACAGCCAGACCAACGAACCGGTGGTTCAGCTCACTCTGACCGACGAGGGGGCCAGGCTGTTTGCCACAGCGACCGAAGAGCTTCAACATCAGGTCATTTCCATCTGGCTCGACGACCAGATGCTCTCTTATCCGACGGTCAACGACGTCATCACGAACGGACAAGCCATCATTTCCGGCATGGGAACCGCTGAGGCGGCGGAGGAGTTGGCGAATACCATCAACGCCGGCTCCCTTCCATTCGCCTTGAAGGCAGACGGCGCCACCAGCACGATCAGCCCAACGTTAGGGGAGCAGTCGCTGAACGTCATGCTGATTGCCGGGATCATTGCTTTTGCCATCATATGCCTGCTGATGATTATCATCTACCGTTTGCCGGGCGTGATTGCCAGTATCGCGTTGCTTGGCCAGACGGCGGGGATGATTGCCTGTACCTCCGGCTTTTTTGGCAGTTTCCAGAGCTTTACGCTGACCCTTCCCGGCATCGCGGGCATCATCTTGTCCATCGGTATGGGCGTGGACGCCAACGTCATCACCTCCGAGCGAATCAAGGAAGAGCTCCGGGCCGGGCGTACCCTGGATGGGGCGATCAACGCGGGGTACGACAACGGTTTTTCGGCTATTTTTGATGGGAACGTGACGGTCATCATCATATCGGCCATCCTCATGGGCGTCTTTGGCCCACCCAGCGGTTTCTGGTCCAGACTGCTGTCCCCCTTTGTCTGGCTGTACAACCATTCGATCGGACTGATCCCGGGAATGGAAATTTTCAATTCCATCACCGGCTCGGTATATTCGTTTGGGTATACCCTCTTGATCGGCGTTGTCTTTAATTTTGTCATGGGCGTTACCGCATCGCGCCTGATGCTCAAGGGCATTTCACGCTTCAAAGGCTTGCGGAATCCGCGACTGTATGGAGGTGAAAAGAATGTCTAAGACCAACAGGAAGCCGTTTGATTTTATTGGCAAGCGCTTTATCTTCTTGGGCATTTCCGGAGCGCTTATTTTACTGGGCATTATATTCAATATCATTTTTGGAACCCAGCTTGATATCAATTTTCAGGGCGGCACCAGGTTCGCCTACTCCTACACCGGCGAGATCAACATTGACGAGGTGGACGCGCTGGCCACGGAGGTGCTTGAGAAAGAGGTAGAGGTCTCTCTCAGCAGCGATCTTTCGGGCGGGACGCAGCAGTTGACCATTTCGTTGGCAGACAGGGAGGCTATTTCAACCGACCTGCAAAGCGAAATGAACGATGCGATGGCCGAGAAATTTGCCGATAACAATATTGGGGTTCTCATCACCAACAGCGTAGAACCCACCGTTGGTTCGGGCTTCTTTATCAAATGCCTGTTTGCCGTTGTTTTGGGTGGCATTCTGGTCACGGTCTACGTCGGCATCCGTTTTCGCAAGATCGGCGGATTGTCGGCCGGTGTTTTTGCTACCCTCGCCCTGCTGCACGATATCCTGATCGCTTATTTTGTCTATGTTATCTTCCGCATCCCGCTCGACAATAACTTTATTGCTGTCGAATTGACCCTGTTGGGCTATTCGCTCAACGGCACCATCGTTATCTACGACCGCATTCGGGAAAACGAAAGGCTGCATGGCCGTTCGATGGGGATCTCCGAAATTGTCAATATGAGCATCAACCAGACCGTCAGCCGAAACATCGTCACCACCCTGGCTGTTTTCTGCTCTGTGGTTACGCTGTGCGTTGTTTCGGTGGTTTGTGGGTTGGATTCGATCGTCAGCTTTGCGTTCCCCATCTCGGTAGGCGTATTGGCTGGCTGCTATTCCTCGGTGCTTCTGTCCAGCCCGATGTGGGCCCTGTGGCGGGAGAAAAAGGTCCAGCGGATGGCGGCGAAAAAAGAGGCTGCTAAACGCGCTCCGAAGAAGAAAAAGAAAAAATAACGGTTTAATATCGCATCGCATGCATAATAAAGCGCACGGCATAAAGCCGTGCGTTTTGCTGTGCCTCTGTTTCCGGATACTTATGGGTAGCGGAAAAGGGAGCTAGAGGATTAAGCGGATGGTCTCGTTTCCATGCAAGGTGGAAATATTTCACGAGAGCCCGGTTATCCTTGTGCACTCAACCGATTCACATATTCCTGCATCTCCCGTTTGGACTGTATGGCGTGCGTTCCCTCAACGACTGCCCGGCGGCGGTCGGCGGGCATGGAGGCGAATGCGGTGAGTGCCTCGGTGTTTTTTGCCAGCGCCACGCCAAAGCCCATGGGAAGTTCGTTGAAATCCACCTGTTCCATCGTATGGTCACTACCTTTCCATCTCCCACTGGATCGGGAGTATTTTTCTTTATCATGTTCGGTAACCCAGCCGTTTATACGCTATGTTGCCCGTCGCATTCGCTCAGACAGAAGCTTGGCGGATGGTTCTCAACCACACCATCTGCCGCCTAGGAATGTGCGGCCATCATGAACGATGCGGTATTTGCCTTTCCTTGGCCATCGGCCATTCCGCTAGTATACGGGAAACGCCGCTATGGAAACATTGTGAAATTAACGTAAAATGGAGAAGGAGCATTTTTAAGAATTTTCAAGCAAACGGGAGAAAAAACGGCTTTGGTTGGGGAAAATTTCGCCCACAACAGGTTTTTTTGCAAAAACACTTGACATTTCGTCAAAATACAACTATATTGTATAAGCACGTTTGCATCTGTGCACAAAACAGCAGCGTCAAGTTATGTCGCCGCAGTCACGGGTTCGTGGATGACTGTGAAAAACCCTTTGCGGAGGGCGCATAACACAGACGCCGCAGGCGCCAAAGTTTTTTTGGCGTAATTCCGCAAAGGGGGATGCAACCATGAATATTATCGAACTCAAGGACATTGTCGTTTCGTTTGACGGCGAGCCGGTGCTAAAGCATATCAACCTCTCGATTGAGGATGGCAGCTTTATCACCCTTCTCGGCCCGTCCGGCTGTGGAAAGACCACCCTGCTGCGCATCATTGGTGGTTTTGTCCAGCCTACGAACGGCGATGTTTTTTTTGACGGCGTGTGCATCAATGGTCTGCCGCCTCACAAACGGCAGGTTTGCACCATTTTCCAGCGATACGCCCTCTTTCCGCATTTGAATGTGTATGAAAACATCGCCTTTGGTCTGCGGGTCAAAAAAACGCCGGATAAGGAAATCAAACGCCGCGTGGCAGAGGCGGTCGAGCTGGTCAATCTCAAGGGGTTTGAAAAGCGCAAGATCGGGGCTTTGTCCGGTGGCCAGCAGCAAAGGGTGGCCATTGCAAGGGCGGTCGTGACTCGTCCAAAGGTGCTTTTGCTCGACGAGCCCCTTGCTGCTCTGGATTTGAAGCTGCGCAAGGATATGCAGGTGGAGCTGAAGAACATACAAAAGAGCCTCGGTATCACCTTTGTCTTCGTCACTCACGACCAGGAGGAAGCCCTTTCGATGTCCGATACGGTTGTAGTCATCGACAAGGGGGAGATTCAGCAGATCGGATCCCCTCAGGATATTTACAACGAGCCAAAAAACGCCTTTGTGGCTGATTTTATCGGCGAGAGCAACATCGTCGACGGGATCATGCGTAAAGACTGCCTTGTGGAAATGGCGGGCAGGGAATTTTCCTGCGTGGATACGGGTTTTGCGCCCAATGAGCCGGTGGATGTGGTCATTCGCCCCGAGGATGTCGACGTCGTGCCGCCCATGAAGGGCCACCTGTCTGGAAGAGTCACCAACGTTACTTTTCTCGGGGTGCATTACGAGGCGATTGTTGACGTGGACGGCTTTAAGTGGATGATCCAGACCACCGACTATATCCAGACGGGGGACACCATTGGAATCCAACTCAACCCGCAGGATATCCATGTGATGAAAAAATCGGCCTATTCCGGGATGTTTGGCGATTATAGCACCTACAGCGAGGAGATGGATCATCTGTCCGACCCTACCTTTCACGAGGAAAAACGGGAAAGCAGCTTGGAGGAGGGGGTAGAGGCGGATGAATAGATCGCAGCGCGCCTCCCAGCGCAGGGCCAGCTATCCCTATCTCATCTGGGCGCTGATTTTTATTATTGTTCCGCTGTTGATGGTGGTTTACTATTCCTTCACGGATTCACAGGGTAATTTTACCTTTGACAACATCCTCCGAATCGGGGATTATATGGACACTTTCCTGCTGTCCATCCTTTTGGGCGCCATTGCAACGGTCATTTGCCTGCTGATTGCCTATCCCGCCGCCTATCTCATGTCGCGCATGCGCTTTAGCCGCCAAAAGACCATGCTCATGCTGGTTATGCTTCCCATGTGGATCAATCTTCTGCTGAGGACCTATGCCTTGATGGGAATTCTGGAGGATACGGGGTTGATCAACCGCCTTCTATCCTTTCTCCACCTGCCCACGGTTCATATGATCAATACGCCGGGCGCAGTGGTGCTGGGCATGGTGTATAATTTTCTGCCGTATATGATCCTGCCCCTGTACTCCATCATGACTAAGGTGGAAACCAACATTCTGGAGGCAGCCCAGGATTTGGGTTCCAATGGCTTTGAAACCTTCCGCCGCGTCATATTTCCACTGAGCGTACCGGGCATCGTATCGGGGATCACCATGGTGTTTGTGCCCTCGGTGAGCACCTTTTACATTTCGCAGAAGCTGGGCGGCACCAGCACCCTGATTGGCGACATTATCGATACCAAGTTCTCTTACGAAAACAATTATAATCTGGGAGCCGCCCTCTCTTTGGTTCTCATGGTCATGATTTTCATTTGCATGGCGCTCATGAACGAATTTTCGGATGACGAGGGGGAGGCGATCATCGTATGAAGGCTGTTTCAAAAATTTATATGACCTTGCTTCTCCTTTTTTTGTATGCGCCTATCGTGGTGATGATCGTTTACTCCTTCAACGCCAGCGAGAGCACCAGTGTGTTCACCGGATTTTCCCTCAAATGGTATGGGGAGCTTTTTCGAGACCGTGAAACCATCCGGGCGTTGGTAAACTCTCTGATTATCGCCGTACTGTCGGCGGTGATTTCCACCATTCTGGGCACAGCGGCCGCCGTAGGCATCAACGCGATGAACAGCCGGATGCGCAAAACGGTCAATATGATCACCAACATCCCCATGATGAATCCCGATATCGTGACCGGGGTATCGATGATGCTGCTGTTTGTCTTTGCGGGAAGAATTTTCGGCATTGTGGACATTCTGGGCTTTTGGACCATGCTGATCGCCCACATCACCTTTAACCTTCCCTATGTCATTTTGTCGGTTCTCCCCAGTCTGCGAAGAACCGACCGCCACCTGTCGGAAGCGGCGCAGGACCTCGGATGCACCACTTTTTCCGCCTTTTTTCGCGTGGTGCTGCCTTCGATTATGCCGGGGATTATTACCGGGATGCTCATGGCCTTTACCCTGTCGATTGATGATTTTGTCATCAGTTACTTTACCAGCGGCCCGACCTTTCAGACGCTTCCGCTACGCATCTATTCGATGACCAAACGGAGGGTAACGCCGGATATCAATGCTTTGTCCACCATCATGTTTGTCGCCATTTTATTCTTGCTCATCCTCATTAATGTTCGTGAGGCAAGGGAGGACAAGAAATCCAGGAAAAAAGTCCAAATCTAATGGACCTTGAAAAATAGTCCATTCGATCATATGGTTGGTTCGGCTTGATTTTCCGATCCTTTGCCGCCGGCTGACATGGTTTGAGGAAGAAAAGCCGTAAGTTTTAATGTGTCTTTTGGAAAGGAAGGATGAAAATGAAAAAAATCCGCTCTGTTGTGCTGCTGATGGTTTGTCTGGCGCTGGTTGCGGTAGGATGCCCGGTTGCGATTGCGGAGGAGCAGATCACCATCAACGTATTTAACTGGGGGGAATATATCTCGGATGGCAGCGACGGGTCGCTCGACGTCAATGCCGAGTTTGAAAAACGCACGGGTATCAAGGTCAATTATTCCAATTACGAAACCAATGAGGCGATGTATTCCAAACTGAAAAATGGTGGAGCCAGCTATGACATCATCATCCCCTCCGACTATATGATCGCGCGGCTCATTGAGGAGGATATGCTGGAGAAAATCAATTTTGACAACATTCCCAACATCCAATACATTGACGAAAGGTTTAAAAACGGGAACTGCACCTTTGATCCCACCGGCGAATACAGCGTGGCCTATACCTGGGGCAACGTCGGCCTGGTGTATAATTCCTCGGTCATTACCGAGGCGCCCGATAGCTGGAACGCTCTGTGGAATGAAGATTACAAGGGCAAAATCATCATGTTCAACAATCCCCGTGATGCCTTTGCCATCGCGCAAAAGCTGCTGGGCTACAGCTTCAATTCCACCGACGAAAGCGAGTGGCGCGCCGCTTACGACAAACTCATCGAGCAGAAGCCGCTGGTACAGGGATATTTTACCGATGAAATCTTCAATAAGATGGAAAGCGGAGAAGCTATTATTGCCCCCTGCTATGCCGGCGATTACCTCGTCATGAGCGAAAACAACGAGGATCTGGAATTTGTCTATCCCAAAGAAGGATTTAATAATTTTATCGACTCCATCTGCATTCCCAAGGGGTGCAAGAATAAGGAAGCCGCGGAGCAATACATCAATTTCCTCTGCGACCCGGAGATTGCGAAGGCAAACATCGAATACATCGGCTATTCGAGCCCGAACACTGCGGTGTTGGAGATGGAGGATTACTCCCTCGCCGACAGCCCCGTAGCTTATCCGGACGCTCAAACGCTGGATCGCGGGGAGACCTTTGAAATGCTCGAGCCGCAGATTCAAACCCTGATGGATGATCTTTGGGGAAATATCAAAAAGGCCGAAGTAGGCGTGGCGCTGTATGTTGCCGTGGCCGTTGTGGTCGTGCTGATCGTTGCCCTTTTCCTTGTGCGCTGGCGCAAAAAGAAAGCGGCAGAAGAATAAGTTGTCCATGGCCTTTCGCTCATTGAGCGAAAGGCCGTCTCATAGCGGTACCATCGAAATCCCGTTCAGAAAATCATAGGGAGGATTACCCGCCCTGTAGTAGGCAATAAAACGAAAGTATTTCGCTTTGAAGGAGGAACGGATATGGATTCGCTTTTCAGTAACGGCAAAATTGTCAGAGCCAGTGAGGTTGCGGTACTCGACAGCAACGTGATTACAGGCGGGGGGACGGACGATACCGACGCGTTGCAGCGCGTTCTCGATCAGGCGCCCGGGTTGGGCGGCCTGACTCTGGTCATGGACGGAGCGGCTCTTGTTCGCGGTCTGCGGGTACATTCCAATACCGCCATCGTATGCCTAAACGCAAGCTGCGGCTTTTATCTGGCGGACGAATCCAACCGCCCGGTGTTGGAGGGGGCGCTGCGCAGTCCCAGCGAGTATGTCAACCGCAACATCACCTTATTGGGGGGAACCTATAACCAAAACTGCCTGCACCAGCAGCACGAAGCCAAGCGGGAAGACATTTCCCAACAGGATTGGGCGGACTACCATGGCTATGAACCCGGAGAAAGCCAGGTGGAGTGGGTAGTCGGCCTGCGCTTCCATGGGGTGGAAAATCTGGTTGTTCGGGATCTGCATATCCGCAACCAGCGCACCTTTGCCTGCTTGATCTCCAATTTCCAACAGGTTTACATGGAGAATATTGTGATAGAGCTGCCCGACAAGATGTACGCGCAAAACCAGGACGGCCTTCATTTTTGGGGACCGGGCCGTTTTCTTACCTTACGTAGCATCAGCGGCTGCGTAGGGGATGATTTTATCGCTCTGGCTCCCGATGAAAACGATGGTGTTTCGGATATCACCGATGTGTTGATCGACGGGGTGTTTTTGCAGGAGGCTGACCAGGGGATTCGCCTGTTGTCGCGCAACAAGGGCCGTCTGGATCGTGTGACCATCCGCGACGTGTCGGGTACCTACGCCAGCTTTGGATTTTATGTCAACTGTTGGTTCCCCGACGGAAGCTTTGGCAATTTCGGCAGCATCACCTTTGAGAATATCGACCTGCGCCCGATCGAGCCGGTGTACGACTATACCCAGCCTTTCCTGTTCCAGATTGGGGGCAATATCGATCGGCTGGCCCTGCGCAATATCCAATGGCATCCATCGGACAATCGTCCCATGTTGCGGATTGGCTATCCTTATTACGACTTGAATTTTCCCATACCGGAGCAAGGGGGGCCGGTCATTCGCTCGCTCATCGTCGACGGCCTGAGCGCGGAAGAGTTACCGGGACAGTGCATTGAGTATATCACCTGCCGTAGCAGGGTGGAGCGTATGATTTTGCGCAATATTGACATCACTCGGCCGCAAGGGCAGGAGGAAAGCGTCTTGCTGCGCACGCAACCGGGCTGCGATATCCAACAGCTGGCATTGCAGCATGTTCTGCTGCAGCATGTTAAGGAGCTGGAAGGAGATGGAATCAGCGAGCTGGTCCGGGCATAGAGCCCCCATAAAAAGATGTATAAATCTGGTCAGAGAGGGAATATTTAAAAAAATAGTTTGATTTTCTGTTGACAAACCGCATGAATATGAATATTATTTTGTTATAATATGTGGTTGTCAGGAAGCGGTATCCACCGCGTACAGCCTTACAATATTCCAAGGAGGATAAGAACGTATGGTATTCGAGAAGATCAGGGCGGTTCTGTGTGAGCAGTTGGAGTTGGAGGAAAATCAGGTGACCATGGAGTCTTCCATCATGGAGGATTTGGGAGCAGACAGCCTTGACCTGGTGGACCTGCTCATGTCGTTGGAGGATCAGTTTAATCTCGAGGTGCCTGACGAGGATGTTGAAAAAATCAAGACAGTGGGCGACCTGGTTCGCTATGTAGAGGAGAAGCAATAAAGCCTGGTTGGCACAATCGGTACAGCGCGGGATCCTTTGGTTTCCGTGCTGTTTCTTTGTTGCCATGTGGCCAAGCCTGATTTACCGGGTGGTATGACATCGCCGGTATGCCATGAGCAACGGTCATCGTTGTCTGATAAGGTAGAATAAGTTTCGCAAAAAGAAAAAGACAAGGTTTGCAGACCACTG